>JAYGEH010000329.1:0-10279 GCA_046582475.1 Rhodospirillales bacterium | reverse complement strand
CCTCAGACGTTTCTGATTTGGGTCCCATATTCTTGAACAATCTATAATCCACCATAGTATCCAGAGAGAAATATCAAACACCCCCCACGTTGGACTGAGCGACCTTAGCTCACTTAACTGGTAGATCGAATTAGGGGCTGTCAAATCTGAGCCAACTACCCTTCCTTAACTGGAAAAAAATACGGAAGGGGTGAAATTTCCCTGTGTAATATTTTACAAATTCCTTACATTGATTTTCAATGGAATGGAAAATTTTACACGGGTTTTTAGAGTATTACCTACCAACAGTACTACCAACAATATCAAATAACTCAATATATTCAATTAGTTAATTATTATACAATGGTCGCGGAAGCCATCGGTCTCATGGTTCGTGAAAAGATCGGCGCCTTGTTGGTCTGCGAAGCCAATCAGGTCATTGTCGGCATCGTCACCGAACGGGATGTGCTGCATGGCCTTGTTGAGCACGGCTCGGAGCTGCTCGAAAGGCGGGTCGCGGATTTGATGTCCCGAGACGTGATTACGGCAAGCCTTGATGACGATGCGGGCACGCTCATGACCGTGATGACCGAACACCGCTGCCGCCACATACCGGTTACCGAAAACAATGTCTTATGCGGTCTGATCAGCATCGGTGATCTGGTTAAAAATCGCCTCCGGGAGATGGAACAGGATACGTCGCAAATGCGCGACTATATTGCCCACGGTTGAACCGCCAGGGTAGGGTAAAATGCGGCCGCGGCTGCCCCATGGCGCCGCGCCCAAGGCAACCGGCATGGCCCGAAGATCATCGCCAAAAATCTTCCCTGGACCCGGATTATTTATTCCTCATATTTAGATAATCACGGAAAACTGCCGTTTTTTAATATTCAGGGTGTGATGGCCATCAGTTACGCATGCAAATTTTGCTGCCATAGTCGCGCTCAAGATTGAAATTCGGCGCCCCCATATGGCGCAAGATCGAGGATCATGGCATGCCAGAGCAAACCGGAATACGGCAAAATCCTAACGCACCTGACGCACGGCCCGGCGGAGTGGAGATCACGAGCGCCAGCGGGCCGGCCATCGGCAAGATTGAAACCGCCGCCGGGCCTGTGTTCGTCATCCGCAGCGATGGCAGCCGCGCCCAACTTCATATTGGTGATCCGGTGTTTCAAGGCGACGAATTGGAAACCGGCCCCGGCGGGTCTGTTGGTCTGATATTGCTGGACCAATCCATCATTTCCATGGCCGAAAACGGCAAAATGGTGCTCGACGAGGCCATCTATGATGCCGAGGCCGAGGCCGGCAGCCTGCAGGTTTCCATATTGCAGGGTGTCTTTACCGTGGTCAGCGGCTTGGTCGCCAAGGTCGATCCCGATGCGATGGTCATTAAGACGCCGGTGGCGACAATCGGCATTCGCGGAACCCAATTGGGTATCGATTTCTCCGACGGCGAGAATTTGCAAGTGGTGCTGCTCGAAGAAGCCGACGGTTTCATCGGCGAGGCTGTCATTTCCAACGGCGCAGGCATCCAAATTTTGGGCCAGCGGTTTCAGCTAACCTCCGTATCCGGCCACGCAGCGGCGCCGAGCCCGGTGCGCACCGCGAGCGAGACCGAGATCGTTGCCAATTATGGCGGGGCATTGGCATTTCTGCCGGTGGAAGGAACCAATGCCAACCGCTACGGCGTGACCGCGAAAAATTTTAGCGAAGCCAAAGATGAGAATATATTCGACTTCGAAACACGCGCCGGCGAGGGCAAAGAGAACGTGGCCGGGGATTATGACAGCGGTCCCGTAAAGGTCGTGGAAGCGATCGCCATTGAATCCGAAGAGGACGGGACCGGCGCGCCGTCCGTTGCCCCGATTTTTGTAGCGCCCATGGAAGAATTCGATGGGTTCGTGGCCTCGGCGGAGGACAGGCACGATGACCGGCTGGCAACGGAAACCGCCGAGGCGACCGAGGCCGCCGCCGAAGACGTGGTGGAATCCGAGCTCGCCGATCCCGAAAGCGGTGACCCCGAAGCAACGGAGCCGGAAGCCACATTTCCGGAAGCCACTGAACCGGAAATGGATATAGGCGAAGACGCGGATGACACCGGCGAAACGAGTGCCGTGACCATGCTCGCCGGCAGCGATTCGGATGATAAGCTCATAGGGTCATCCACCGATGACCGGATTGTTGGCATGGGCGGCGATGACGATATCAAGTCGAAGCACGGCAACGATGTTATCGAAGCGGGCGCCGGCGATGACAAGCTCCGGGGTGACCACGGTGACGACCGGCTATTCGGCGAGGACGGAAACGACTGGCTGGATGGCGGCCATGGCAATGATGTGCTCGCCGGCGGCAGCGGCGACGATGTCCTGACCGGCGGCCATGGCAGCGACATATTTATTTTCAACCCCGGCAGCGGAGAAGACCGCATCACCGATTTCAAATTGGGCGATGAAATTCGGCTGGAAGGCGAAAATTTATCTCTGAGCGATATTACGATTGTTCAGGACGGCAAGGACACGTTGATTACGGTTGGTGCCTCGGGCACGAAAATCAAACTGGACCGTGTTGATGCCGAAGATTTGTCGGGCTACTCGGTTACCGGGTCGGGCGACGGTGGCATCGTGATCACCTACGATTCCGAGGTTGGCACCTAGTCATCAAGGGATTTTTCAGACCGCACTTCTTTTCGGCTGATTCCGCCTCGGCAAACTGGTGAAGCTTGGCGTAGCTTTGCGCATCGCCGGCAACCAGCGCCCCCTTGCAGCGGCCGAATTTTACGTTGTAGTCGCGGACAATGCGCTTGGATTCCTCAACCACCGTCTTGAACGGCAGATCCGGCGGGATGCGCTGTTCCGAGAAATCGTGGATGAAATTCATACCCGATTTATGATCCGGGTGGCTGAGCCGGTCTGCCGACGATCTGGCAATGTCGCCGATATCAAATTCGCCCACATGTTTGATGAACATGCAGTTGACCTCGGGATCCATGAGAATGGTATAGGGCATTGATCGGGACCCGCGCCGGGGGAACGACAACTGGGCCGAGGATATTGGTCCGGGGCGGTGCGACAAGCACGATATTGCTAACCGTAAATTGCCCAACAGGTATAGTGTCCCGCAATAGTCAATCGTCGAAGCGATCCTGCATTCCGGAATCCGCGAATAATCCGTCGCCCACGTGACCAGTCCCTATATGCTGCTCTGAGCGGCTTCCGATTTCCGGCGCGCCAGGCTTACGACCAGGAATATCCCAAGACCGACCAGCCCGATGCCCGCCAGATGGTGGGTGAACAATTGCTCGCCGAGGAAGATGATGGCCAGCGACACGCCGAAGACAGGAACCAGATTGAGGAATATGGTGGCCCGGTTGGGACCGACCGTGCGCAAGCCCGTGTTCCACATTGCGACCGAGCCCAAGGACACGACAATGCCCAAAAGGGCGATGATGGCGGCGGCCGATCCGGTCAGCGGCACCGGCCGGAAGAAGGCGGTTTCGATGATATAGAAGGGCAGCACGGCCAGGCTTCCCGACAGGAATATGACGAACAGGGAAACCCCCAAGCCCAATTGGGCCGGCAATCGATGCAGGAGGGCCGCATAGACGGCCCAGCCGAGCATCGCCACCAGGGCGATGATATCGCCGGCATTGAATTCCAGCGCCGCGAGAACCCCCAGCCTTCCCTGGCTTACCATGACAACGATACCGGCGAGGGCGGCGAAGATGCCGATCCCCTGGCCGGCGGTTAGCCGGTCCCGTGTCAGCAGCCATGCCGGCAGGACGGTGAGCGCCGGCTGCGCCGCGTTGAGCAGAGTTGCGTTGATCGCGCTGGTGAAATTCAAGGCCAGAAACAGCAGCGCCGAGCAACCCACCTGAAGCAGCCCAAGCAGCAGGATCAGGCGCCAATATTCGCGGATCAATGCCTGCTTGGCGGGCAACTCGCGCCAGACAAACAGCAACAAAATCATCGCCGCCAGAAACCACCGCCAAAAACTGGCGCCCATGGGCGGCAATTCCTGGTGAACGCCGCGCGCGATAACCGTCGAGGCGGCAAACAAAAAAGCCGTGCCGGTGAGCATCACATAGGCGGCGAACGCGCTCGGCTTGTATTCCGCCGGAAATTTCAAATCAGGGATCCAGTTGCAAATTTTGTCCGATGGCAAAAGTTCAGGGCAGGGCCGACTATCCCAGGAAGCGCCCGCCATCGACGATGATCTTATCGCCGGTGGTGGCTTTCAGGTGGGTGATGCAGGCCATGATGGCGCGGGCCACGTCCTCGGGCTCGGTGACCCGCCCGAGGGGGGAGGATGCCATCAACGCTTCGAGCTGCGCCCGCCCGCGCCCGGCGAGGAAATCGGTGGCGACGGCGCCCGGCGAAACACACATGACGCGGATTTCCGGGCCGAGGGCGCGCGCCAAAGCCATGGAGATGCCGTCGATGGCGGCCTTCGACGCCACATAGGCGATTGAGCTGCCGGCCCCGGTGAAGGCGGACACCGAGGAGACGTTGACGATGACGCCGTCGCCGCTGGCCTTGAGGGCCGGGGCGAGGGCGCGGATCACCGAGAACGGGCCGCGCACATTGGCAATCAGCATGGTGTCCATGAAGGCGTCGTCGAGGGCATCCAATTGATCGTGGGGGATCGGCTTGGTGAAGCCGGCGGAATTGACCAGCACGTTGAGGGCCGGAAATTGCGCCGCGATGGCTTCGCCGGCGCGCACCACCGAGGCCGAATCTTCCAGCGTTAATTGCTGGACGCCGTGTGCGCTGCCCGGCAGTTCCGCCAGGAGCGCCCGCGCCCGGTCCTCGCCCTGGTTATAGCCGATGATTACGGATGCGCCGGCCTCGGCCAGCATGCGCACGGCGGCGGCGCCGATGCCGTTGGAACCGCCGCTGACGAACGCCGTCTTGCCGGTAAGCTCTGCCTTCGATATCTCTGCCATGCAATCCTCTACTTGGTTCGGCTCAGCGCCTGTAATTTGGCGTTGGGGTCCAGGGATATGTGGTGCTTGGCGTCTTCGGTGAGGCCGGTCGATCTGGGCTCGGCCTGGCCCAATTCATATTGGCCCTTGCCGTTGCGCATCAGCTTGCCTTGGGAGCGCAATTCGTCCAGCTCCAGGGCGATCTCGCGGCCGTCGCGGCTGCCCAGCGCGCCCATGATCTCGGTGAAGTACATGGGCCCCTTTTCCAGGGCTTGGGCGACGGTCTGGTGGCGGGCCGGGCCGTCGATCACCGGCGCCTCGGCCACCGTGGCGATCAACTGGCCGCGGCGGAACATGGGCATGGTCATATCGAAGCCGGCCTTGGCGCCGGTGGGCCCTTCCTCAAGCGACGGGTCCATGGGCATGCCCATCATGCCGGTGAACAGCATCATGTCCCGGTCGGCCTGGAAGCGGGACGCCATCGCCCATTCCATGTCGTCGGCATCGCGGATATCGATGTCGGCGTCGGTGACCGTGACATGTTTGGCGCCGTGCACCCTGGCCATGATCAGCGAGATGACGTTGCGCGCCTGGCCGGGGCGCATCTGATCGAAGGCGACGCGGATCTGCTGGCCCTCGGCACCGGATGGCGGGATATAGACCTGGGAGACCTGGAAGCCCGCTTCCCGCAACATCTTGAATATACCGGCCTCGTTTCGAAGGCCCAAAAGATGCGCCGATTCCATGCGCCTGAGGACCCGTCCGGCGCCGTGCAGCATGGATTGGTGCAGCATGTCGCGGCGCTGGGTGATGGCGGTGACGTGGAACACCGGGTCCAGATGCATGGCGCCGTAATAGCCCACATATTCGCCGTAGGGGCCCTCCGGCTCCACATAGCCGCGCTCGTCGAGATAGCCCTCGATGATCATCTCGGCGTCGGCGGGAACGCCGATATCGTTGGTCAAGCTCTTGACCAGGGGCACTGGCTCGCCCCGGATTGTGCCGACCAAAGTCGCTTCGTCTACCGGCATGCGCATGCCGGCGGCGAGGTGGTCGACAGGATTGGAGCCGACGGCGAAGCTGATGGGGAGTTTCTCGCCGCGGACGACGGCGGCTCGGTAGATGCGCTGCAGATCGGACGGCGCCGTGACGTTGGTGCCGGCCTCGGTCTTGCTGCGCAGGCTCAGGCGGCGGGCGCCCACATTGGTGATGCCGGTTTCCGGATCGATGCAGAAATCCAGCGCCGATGACAAATAGGCCGAGCCGTCAAAGGCGTGCTGGGGGTGAAACGGCAGCTTGGCGAGATCGATATCGTCGCCGGTGAACACAACTTCGCGCACCGGCGCATCCTTTGCATCGACGGTGAATACCGGTTGCGGGTTGTCCAGGCGGCGCTGAAACTCGGCCACCGCGCCCTCTTCGGATACGCCGAGGGCGGCGGCCAGGCGGGCGCGGCTGCCCGATACGTTGGCCACCAGCTCAACGCCCTCGGGGCCGGCGGCACGGAACAGAATCGCCTTGTCGGTGGCTTCGATATGGCTGGAAAGATCGGCAAGCGAGACCGGCTCTTCATGGATTTCCAATTCGCCGATGTCTTCCAGATGCTCGACAAAGCGGCGCAGGCGGAATTTATCGGGATCGAACTTTGTGTCGTCTGGGGCCGGGCTGGTGTCGGGCATGGTCAATTCCTTTTGGTATTGGTCCTTCTGGTCTCAATCAAACATGGCGATGCAGTCGATTTCCACATTGACGCCCTTCCGGTGCGGGGTGCCGCCGATGCAGGTGCGGGTGACCTTTTCGCCGGCCATGATATCGGCGAAGGTCTCGTTGAATTTGGGGAAATCGGCGGTGTCGCGAAGGCAGACCCGCATATTGACCACATTGGTGAAATCGGCGCCGGCGGCGGCCAGCACGCCCTTGAGATTATTCAGGGTCTGACGGGTCTGTTCCTGGATATCTTCGGACACAACCTCCTTGGTTTCCGGGTCCAGCGGCCCCTGGCCGGAAATGAACAGCGCATCGCCCCAGCGGATGCCCTGGGCGAGGGGCGATTGGGTTGCCTTGTCGGTGAAGCCGGTGGTCGGCGCGGTGGCGGAGGTGACGATTTGTTTGGGCATAATCTTAAGTGCTTTCATAATACGGCATGACCGTGCCGCAGGCGTCGCAGGTGCGGAATTCCTCGGAATCGAAGAATTTGCGGTAGGCCTTGGACACCGGATCCAGATGATAATCCTCGACGATGAAGGTTTCCTCGTGCAGGAAATTATCGCATTCGGCGCAGAACCAGTGGAAGCGGTCGATCTCGCCGGGAAGGCGTTTGCGCTCCATGACCAGCAGGAACGCATCGGGCGGAAAGCGTGGGCTATGGGGGATGCCGGCGGCGGTATAGATGATCTCGCCTTCTTTCAGCACCGAAATATCCTCCTTGCCGTCGGCGTCCCGGTAATGGAGGTTCATCTCGCCCTTGATCATATACATCAGCTCGTCCGAGGGATCGATGTGGAATTCGGATCGGTATTCCCTGCCGCGGGCGACGAAGCATAGGGATTGGGGCACCTGCCAAAGGACCTGGATGCGGCGGCCTTCCTCGGTCAACTGGCGCGTGATTTTTTCAAGATCTCCGATGGGCATGGGAAGCATGGCGGGCTCCTCTATTCCATATTGTGGCATTGCCGGTATTTTCGGTCCTGCATCGCGGCTGTCAAGGCGAAGCGCCTAACCCCAATATTTCCCCTTGAAGTGGGGGGCGCGAACCATCAAGGATACCGGCGGAAATACCGCGGGGAAACGCAATGGAAATGGGTATCGGCCAGCCGGTCCGGCGAGTGGAGGATCATCGGCTGCTCACCGGCAAGGGGCGCTACACCGACGATGTGAACCTGGACGGCCAGGCCCACGGCCATGTGCTGCGCGCGCCCTTGGCGCATGCAAATATCCGCACCATCGATGTGGCGGCGGCGAAGACGTCGCCCGGCGTCTTGGCGGTGCTGACCGCCAAGGACTACGGCGAAGACGGCCTCGGCGAGTTGCCTTACAACTCCAACCCGGCCGGTCTGTTCCAGCCCGAAGTTCCGTCCCTCGCCAACCGCGACGGCGCGCCCATGTTTAAAAGCCCGCTCCCTGTATTGGCGGATGACCGCGTGCGTTTCGTCGGCCAGCCGGTGGCATTCGTCATCGCCGAAACCGCCGATCAGGCGCGTAGCGCCGCCGAATTGATCGAAGTGGATTATGAGGCCTTGCCGGTCAGCGTCGATCTCCGGGATGCCATGGACCCGGGCGCGGCGCAAATCTGGGACGGCGCGCCCGGCAATATCGCCGTCGATATGGAGCGCGGCGACGAAGCCGCCACCGATGCCGCCCTGGCCGCCGCCGCCCATGTGGTCGAGGTGGAGCTGGTCAATCCCCGCGTCGCGCAGGTGCCCATCGAGCCCCGGGTCTCGGTGGCCAGTTTCGACAATGCCGCCGGCACCTTGTTCATGCACGCCGATTCCCAAGGCGTCTTCAATTTCAAGATGATGCTGTCGCGGGTTTTCCATATGCAGCCGGACGCCATCCATGTGGTCACCACCGATGTGGGCGGCGGCTTCGGCGCGCGCAATTTCATCTACCCCGAACATGTGCTGATCGCCTGGGGCTCGAAGCGCCTGGGGCGGCCGGTGAAGTGGCGCGCCGAGCGCTGGGAATGCTTCGCCAGCGACATGCATGGCCGGGATTTCCGCACCACCATGACCTTGGGGCTGGACCGGGATGGGCATTTTACCGCCTTGAAGGTCAAGATCATCTCCAACGTGGGCGCAATTTCCATGGCCTATGTGCCGTTGAGCAACGCCGGCTGGGTGTCCACCGGCTGCTATCATTTCGATAACGCGTACCTGAACGGTGTCGGCGTGTTCTCCAATACGGTGCCAACCGGGCCTTACCGGGGTGCCGGGCGGCCGGAAGCAATCTTCAATATTGAGCGCACGATCGATGTGGCGGCGGCGCGGCTTGGCTTGAACCGTATCGAATTGCGCCGCCGTAACCTGATCGGGCCGGACGTTCTGCCCTTCAACTCGGCCTTCGGGGTGCCATGGGACAGCGTTGATTTTCCCGGCAATATGGATGCCGCCCTATTGCTGGCCGGCTGGGACGGGTTCGAGGCGCGGCGCGGCGAATCCGAAGCGCGCGGGCGCTTGCGCGGTATCGGGCTCGCCAACTATGTGGAAACCCCCACCGGCATGCCGCGCGAGCGGGCCGACGTCACCGTCCATGGTGGCGGCGAAATCAGCGCCGTCATCGGTACCGGGCCCACCGGCCAGGGCCACGAGACGGTGTTTGCGCAAGTGCTGTGCGAACGCCTGGGCGTGGATTTTGGCGCGGTCCGTATTTTGCTGGGGGATTCCGATCAAATGGTGGTCGGCGGCGGCTCCCAATCGGTGCGTTCCATGCGCCTCGGCGGCACCGTGCTGAGTTGGGCCGCCGACGCGATTATCGAAAAGGGCAAGCGCATCGCGGGGCATCTATTGGAAGCGGCGGAAAGCGACGTGGAATTCGAAGCCGGCGCGTTCGCCATCAAGGGCACCGACCGAAGCCTGGGCCTGTTCGAGGTGGCCAAGGCCGCCGAAGGTAACGGGCTGCCGGAAGAACTGCGGGGCGGCCTCGACGGCACCGGCACCGTGGAACAGCGGCTGCCCGCCTATCCCGCCGGTTGCGCAATAGTCGAGGTGGAAGTGGATCCCGAAACCGGGCAGGTGGCGCTGGTGGATTATGCCCAGATCGACGATTGCGGCCGGGTGATCAACCCGTTGCTCGCCGAGGGCCAGATCCACGGCGGCATTGCCCAGGGCGCCGGCCAGGCGCTGATGGAGGGCGGGCTGTTCGACCTGGAAAACGGCCAATTGGTGGCCGCAACCATGCTCGACTACGCCATGCCGCGGGCCGACGATTTTCCCGGCTTCCGCATCGACTTTTCGGAAATCCCGGCGTCCAGCAATCCGCTCGGCGTCAAGGGGGTGGGCGAGGGTGGCACCACGCCGGCGCCGGCCGCCATCGTCGGCGCCATTGTCGATGCGCTAAAATTCAAGGGCGTCGAGAATATCGAAATGCCGGTGACCTCGGAACGCATCTGGCGGGCGCTGGCGGGCTCCGGGATTTCTTAGAGCGGTTCCGGACAGATATGAACCATTTGACCGGGATGATTTTGCCATCATTTCTATCCCAAGTGTGCGAGGAGCGCGCCGCATGGCGATGCCTCGGCATCGGCAAAGGCGTGCGACGACGTCCACGCATCAAAAGCACCCGGCCTGCGGTGGGTCAAATCGGCTCCTAAGGCGGCGCCCCGGCGCTTGCCCGATGGATCCGCATCGCACCGCGCCTACCCGGAATACCGATTTGTTG
>JAYGEH010000264.1:0-3568 GCA_046582475.1 Rhodospirillales bacterium | reverse complement strand
ACCCGGAGGCGCCGGCGCCTGCTTGGGCCAGCACGGCACGCAGGAGAACGTCGCAACCAGCGGCGCAATCCTGTTGACTGGCGCGTTCGCTTTCGTTGTGGCTGATGCCATCGGCACAGGGAATGAAGATCATTGCCGCCGGCGCGATGGCGGCAATGTTGCAGGCATCGTGGCCGGCGCCGGAAACGATGTCCCGGGCCGCATGGCCGGTGGCCCGGGCGGCTTGGCGCACCGCCTCGACACAGGCGGCGTCGAAAACCACCGGCGAGCTGTGCAGCACGTCCTTGATTTCAAGCGCCAGGCCCAAATCGGCGGTGATGGCTTCCATGCCGGCGCGCAATTCGCCGTCGATATCCGCCAGCGTGTCTTCCACCGGGTGACGCGCATCGATGGTCACGAAGGCGCGGCCGGGAATGACGTTGCGCGAATTCGGATAGGCCTCGATCATACCAACCGTGAGGCGCGCATCGGGAGCCTTGGCGAGGCTGATGCGGTTGGCCAGATCGATCAGCCGGGCGGCGCCGAGCAAGGCGTCCCGGCGCCGGTCCATGGGCGTCGTTCCGGCATGGGATTCGGCGCCCGTCAGAGTCACCTCATACCAGCGCATGCCTTGCGCGCCGGTGACGATGCCGATGGTTTTGGCTTCCGCCTCGAGGATCGGTCCCTGCTCGATATGGGCCTCGAAATAGGCGTGCACCGGATGTTTACCCACCTCTTCTTCCCCGGCATAACCAATGCGGACCAACTCGTCGCCAAGGGTGATGCCATCCGGATCGGTTTGCGCATGCGCTTCGGCGAGGCTGAATTTACCGGCGAACACCCCCGAGGCGACCATCGAAGGGGGAAAGCGGCTGCCTTCCTCGTTGGTCCAGACCACGACTTCGATGGGCCGCTCGGTCTGGTATCGGAGATCGTTGAGCGTGCGCACCATCTCAAGGCCCGAAAGCACTCCATAGACGCCGTCGAACTTGCCGCCGGTCGGCTGGGTATCGAGATGGCTTCCGGTCAGCACCGGGCCCGCCGCATCGTCGCGCCCGGCGCGCCGGGCAAAGATATTTCCCATTTGATCGATGCGGATGGTTAGCCCTGAATCCCGGCACCAAGCGATGAACAAATCCCGCGCCTCGCGGTCCAGATCGGTTAGCGCAAGGCGATTGCAGCCGCCCTTTTCGGTGGCGCCGATCTTCGCCATTGCCATGATGCTGGCCCACAGACGCTCGCCATCGATCGACAGGTTTCTGGTTTCATTCATCGCTGGCGTCCGCCCCGCGCGCCGCCGCTTCGGCTCAAAAGATTTCCGCGAAGAAGTCGCGCATCATCCGGTAGGATTGCCGGCACAGCTTTTCGTCGTAGATCTGCCCCGGCGGGTTGTTGGCGCCCTCGATGGTGAACGAGTGCGCCGCGTGGCCGAACATCATGACCTGCCAGTCGGCCTTGGCCTCGGTAAGCTCGGCCACCAGCGCCTCCATCTGCGGGGCCGGCGTCACCGGATCGGCCGAGCCGTGCAGGGCCAGCACGCGGCCCTTGAATTTGGGTTTCCTGTTTGGCCGAACCGGGTTAGGCGCGGTGACGTGGAACACCACGGTTCCCTGAAAATCGGCGCCGGCGCGCACCTGTTCGAGGGCAAATCCGCCGCCCATGCAATATCCGATGGCGCCCATCTTGGCGGTGTCGATCACGCGCAGCTGGTTGGCTTCGGCGGTCAGGGTTTTGTGGGCCATGGCGCCGCAGCCGAGAATGAACGGCAGATCGCCGCGCACGCCGCGCGCCGACGTGCCCAGCTCCTCGACGGTCATTTCCTTCTTCCCATATCCGGTGCCGTACATGTCGACCATCATCACCACGTAGTCCTGGCCGGCAACTTCCGACGCCATGTCGATGGTATGGCGGCAGACCCCGAACCAGTCGGGCTGCATGAACACGGCGGGACGCTGCGCCGACACACTGTCGTCGTAGACCAGCATGCCCTCGAATTTCCTGCCGTCGTATTCGTATGGAACCGGTATTTCGACCATATCAAGCCCCTCCCCGTCATCGGATGAAAGCGGTTATTCCTTGCCGGGATCGCGCGTCGCGCTCCAGGATTTCGACGTGCCCTCGACCATGTGACGGGCATTTTCCACGCCGACCGGTTCCTCGAAAAACAGGGTCCGTTTGGCCGCCATATCGGGCATGTCCTGGCATACATACATGATCACGTCCTCGTCTCCGGTCGCTTCATGCTCGTGATAGGCCCAAGCCGGGCAGACGATGGTGTCGCCTTTCTTGAACGGATAGCGGACGCCTTCGACGGTGGTGAATCCGGTGCCCTGAAGATAGTGGTAGATGGCCACCGAGTTATGGCGATGGTGGGGGACCAACTCGCCGGGATGGATGAGTTGAATGCCGATGAATATTCCCGGCGCGGCGCCGGCCAGCTCGCCATGGTCCTCGTTAATCAGGCTGACGAACCGCCGCTCGGCGTGGCGCAGCGGGTCCTTGCCCAGTTCGGCCAACTGCTCCTGCCAGTCTTCGGCCCGCCAAAGGCAGCCGCGAATTGGCGTATGGCGCATGCGCTGGAAATATTCGTCGGCCGTGATGGTGCGCGCGTTGCCGTAACCATCCTCTCCGCCGGCCAATGCCTTGGCATCGGTTGACTCGCCGATAACCGGGGTCTTCGCGTCTTTAATGTCGTCAGGCATAAGCTCTCCTCCCTAAGATATTTCCGTGGACTATTTGTGTTCCGTTTCCCCTAAGGACCCGCGCTTAATTTCAGGCCTTTAACCCGGCCCAACCGCCGCGGCGGCGAGATAGGCCATGAGAGAGGTACCCTCGAAGGCTTGGTGGGCATCGACGCGTTCGACTTCGATATCCGAAAAATACCGGTCCAGTTGGGTTTCTCTTTCATGCTCGAGAGGCGCCGCGCAAAAACAAGTCTCGGTCCAGCACACCGAGCCATCGTCTTGGATACGGGCGCGCTCCATGGCCGCGACGATCTCACCGCCATCCGGCCGTTGCCGGGCGATGCTGCCATCGCCTAGGCTGCGCAGAAACGCCGTTGCCTGTTCGGCGATCAAATTGGCTTTGACGGCATAGATCATGCGAACCTCCCTGGGCATGTGCAGATCGGTAGTATCGCGCAGTCGCCGCAACCAAGCAACCGGACCGGATCATGCCAAGCCGAATTGGTTTTGATGTTTTGGCGGGCGCTTCGTAGGATGGCCCGGAGCCCATAATACCTCCCCAACCAAGCGAAATTAACCGGCATTTCCGAAGCCCGTCAGCCGCCTAACGGGCAGTATTTAAAGTTGCCGCGCTCGGCCACAATACGCTGGACGGACGGAGGGTGCTGGCCAGCAATACCCCGGCTCCTATCGCGGTAAAAATCGAACGCCTGGGCAGATCACTTGTCGCATCATATTCCTATGAATTTCCGTGCCTGATATTCGGCATCGGCGCCTCTCCTCGGTCCGGTGCGGAAGGTAATTCTTTATGGTAGGTAGTTGTCCCACGTTGACTGTTGAACGGCCTATGGATACGAAGAAATTCAGTATCGGTACTGTGTGCGGCTTACAACCGGAAACTGAGC
>JAYGEH010000174.1:0-15914 GCA_046582475.1 Rhodospirillales bacterium | reverse complement strand
AGCTTCACCACCCGGCCCGAGCGCTCGGCCACCAGAGGCTCGATCACATCGTCGCGGGCAGCGCGCCAGGCAACCACCGTGCCGTCGGTGTCTTCCTCCATCAGCCGCGTGTAGCTGACCACGTCGGCGGCCAGGATGGCGGCCAGCCGGCGCTGCATGGATTGATCGCTCATATGTTTCCCCGGAGGCGCATCCCGCTCAATGTTCCGAAAACAGCCGCCCGTAGCCTTCGATCTTGTCGTCGATACCGCCGGCGCGGAGGCCGGCCCAGAAGGTGGAGACGTTCGACGTGATCACCGGCTTGCCGATCTCGTCCTCCAATTGCTGGGCGATGCCGGCGGAGCCGAAGTTGGCGCAGCTTATGAAAACCGCCTCGGCTTCCGGGCGGTCAACGGAGCGGGCGTGGGCCAGGGCTTCGCCCGGCGCCACGGCGGCCCAGTCCGATCCCTGCGCGCCGCCATCGCCGGATTTGGAAAAATCAAAGCCGGCCATGGCCACGACCTCGATGCCGTGCGCGGCCAAATATTCTTTTTCGTGCTCGTTGGTTTCCTCTGAGTAAGGCGTCGCCATGGATATGCGTTTGACACCGAGCACCTCCAACGCCTTCAAAACCGATGCCGCCGTGGCCACCGCCGGCGCGCCGGTGACGCCTTCCAGCTTGGCTTTCAGCATATCCGCCGGGCAGGCCATGGAGCCGACCGTGCAGTTATAGGCGACGATGGTGGAGCCGCAGGTTTTGAGCTCAATCAGCCGGATTTCCAGATCGTCCATCAGTTCCTTGAAATCATCTTCTTCCGGGTGGAAATGGATCGGCATGCGGGTGAAATGGCTGGTCACGCCGTCCGGCGCCATGGCATGGAATTCCGGCTCGGTTACCGTGTTCACGGTCGGGATTATGACGCCGAAACGGGCCCGCCAGCCCAGCGGTTTTGCATCTTGGGTATCAGCCATTTTTAACCTCCTTGCGCAGCCCCGCCCGCGCCAGCCGGGGCAGAACCTGGTCCCGGAAATAGGGAAAGTGATCCACGTAATTTACCAGACCCATGGCGATACCGGAAAGGCCCATATCGCTGAGTTCCTGCATCTGCGCAACGACGCTATCGGGATCGCCGATGATCGGATAGGCGCTGTTGCCGGCGGCGATGCGGAGTTTCATTGCGGCCTTGACCGCATCCGTCAGATTGGGATCATCCTTGATGCCACGCCCGGTGAACATGCGGTCCACGGCGCCTTCGTCGGCATGTTCCACGGCGTAGTAATGATGATATTCCTCGGCTTCTTTCACCGTCGGCCGGCACACCACATAGGCGTTCGTGAACACTTCCAACTCGCGCCCCAGTGCTTTTGCATCGGCGTGCACGCCGGCGATGTCTTGGCGTCCGGCTTCTGCTGTTGTGATGCCGCGAAACAGGTAATCGGCGTTGCGCGCGGCGAATTCGCGCCCGGCCGGGGAGCCGCCGGCGTTCATGATCAAGGGCCACGGATCGCTCACCGGTTTCGGCTCGGCGCGCACATTCTTCAATTGGTAAAACGCGCCGTCGAAATCAAAGGGCTCGGCTTCGGTCCAGATACGCTTGCAGATATTTAGCCATTCCTCGCCCTGCTCGTAGCGGCGGCCGTGCTCGGCCAGGCTGATGCCGAACATGCCGAACTCGTCTTCGTTCCAGCCGCAGACGATGTTGAGCCCGAAGCGGCCGTTGCCGATATGATCGGCGGTGACGATCTGCTTGGCGGCGAATATCGGGTTGATCAGCGCCACATGCAGGGTTGAAAAGGCGATGATGCGCTCGGTAGCCGCCAGGATGCCGCCGGCCCAGATGATGGTCTCGAACGAGGTGCCGTTGTGATCGGTCTCGCCGCCATAGCCGGCCCAGCGGCCGAGGGGCAGCATAAATTCGAGCCCGGCCTTATCGGCCATTTGGGCGATGGCGATATTGTTTTCCCAGGTCGGCTGCCAACGCTCCGGCACCGTCGTGGTGGCAATGCCGCCGGAACAATTGGCGGCAAAGATGCCGATCTTGAACGTGTTGCCGCTATCGTTATCGGCCATGCCACTCTCCCGGGATATCCATTACGGCAACAATATGGTTGAGCCGGTGGTCTTGCGGCCTTCGGCGTCCCGGTGGGCTTGGGCGGCGTCTTTCAGGGCATAGCTCTGGCCGATCCTGATCTTGATGGCGCCCGATTTGATCATGCGGAACAGATGGCGCGCCGAGCGGCCCCGGCTAGTCGCGTCGTATACGTAATTGGACGCCTTGGCGCGCAGAAAATAGGCCGCGGTTTCGGCCCCGACTTCCCAGAAATCCATCGGCGGCGCCTTGCCGGACGCGCTGCCGAACAGGACGACGAGGCCGTATTTGCGGACGCTGGCGAGGCTGGCATGCCATTGATCGAAGCCCACCGAGTCATAGACCAGATCGACACCCTGGCCGTTGGTCAGGCGTTTGACCTCCTTGGCGATGTCCTGTTTCGACGTATTGATCACATGGGCGGCGCCGTGGCGCTTGGCGAGGCGCGCTTTTTCCGGGGTCGAGACGGTGCCGATCAGGCGCGCGCCGAGGGCTTTCGCCCATTGGCTGGCGATCAATCCAACGCCGCCGGCGGCGGCATGGAAGAGGATGGTCTCGCCGCGCTTTATCTTGTGCACCTGATTGAACAGGTACTGCACCGTGCAGCCTTTTGTCAGCGCCGCCGTCCTGTCATCGAGCCAGCCGGGCAGCTTGATCACCTCGCCGGCGCCGCGGACGCTGGCTTGCGAATAGGTACCGGGGCCGCCGCCACCGAAGACCACCCGGTCGCCCGCCTTCAAACCCGGGACTTGGCTGCCGGCGGCCTCGATCACCCCGGCGCCTTCGATGCCGATGACGGCGGGAAAGCCGGCCACCTTATAAAGCCCGTTCCGGAAATAAGTGTCGGCGAAATTAAATCCGATAGCGGTATGGCGGATCAGCACCTGATCGGCTTTCGGATTTGGCACATCGATCTCGTCCCATTTGAGTACCGAGGGCGGGCCGTATTTGTGGATGCGTATGGCGCGGGCTTTCATATTTCTCCCCTTTGTTATGCCTAGACGCCGAAGGTGAAGCGGCTGCCCACGTTGGATGCCACCAATTTATCGGGCATGCGTTCACGCATCCTGGCGATGAAATTGGCGCCGGTGCAATGCATCGGCACAACCACATCAGGGTTCATCCTTTCGAGCTCGTCCAGCGTATGTTCGACATAGTCGTTGGGCGCCAGCCCCAGATGGAAGCCGCCGATGACCGCATGCAGCTTGTCGGTGTTGGCGACCGCCATGGCCGTCTGCACCGTATTGACGATGCCCGTATGGCCGCAGGACGAAATTACCACCAGCCCGCGGCCCTTGACCATGTAGCAGGTGGCGTGTTCGTCGGGATGCTGATCGCGGACCAGCTTGCCGCTGCGTTCGGCCTCGGTAAAATGGTCTTCGTCGTCCTCGACCAGGGTGCCGCCGCTGACATTTTCAAAGGACTGGCGTTCGATATAGCCGCTGGTGAAGGCGCTATGTAGATCGTGGGGATCGCCGCAACAGACTTGTTCGACGTTTTGCGCGGTCAGCGATGAGCGGTCGATGGCGCCCCAGGGAATCGGTTCCTTGCCTTTTTCACCGATCCACTTTTCGCGGAACACGGTTTCGCCGCCCACATATAGCGCAATGTCATCGCGCATGCGGGTGCGGTGCTGGCCGACGAAACCGTCCAGGCCGCCGAAATGGTCCCGGTGGCCATGGCTGAGGATCAGCCCGTTGAGCTTGCCGGGATCGATATCAAGCAGATCGAAATTGCGGTTCAGGATTTCCGGCGTAAAGCCGAAATCGAGCAGAAATTCCGCTTTGGCGCCATCCTTGACCGAGGCCAGGTGCAGCGACAATCCCCATTCGGCGGCAAAGGTGGTCATCTGGCGGCCGGGCACCCGCCCCACATGTTCGATACCGGCCATCGGGTGTTCGCTCTTGGGCACGAATCGTTCGTAAAAGGAATCGACCACCACGCGGACCGATAGTGTGTCCACCACCGGCGCGGCGAAAGGTGTCTGTGTGCCATCCATGTTTTTGCCTCCCTCTAATTCCTAAGGTCCAATTTTCCTCGGTCCGCCTGGACAATTATTCCACCAAATATACCGCGTCGTCCTGAATTTCGATTTTCAACGGCTTCAGGCTTTCTCCTTCGCACGGGCCATCGATGCAAAAACCGTCCTCGACGCGGAACCGGGCGGCGTGCATGCCGCAGCGGATGTAGGTATGCTCGGGATCGAAGAACTTGCCGGGAACCTGATCGAGCAAAACCTGCGTGTGCGGGCACCAGTTGAGATAGGCGTAAGCCGCCTCGCCGCGCCGGGCGATGAAGATATTACGCTGCTTGCCTTCGACGCGGGCGACCATGCCAATGGCATCGTTATCGGCGATGTCTTGCAAAAGGCAAAGCTTGGCGTCGGCGTCCAGCATCAATTGAACCTGTAAAGCCGGGCAGGATTATCCACCAGGATTTTCTTCAGCAATGCCTCATCGCCGGTCACGTATTCGCCCAGCAGATCCACCAGATCGCCGTCGTTGGGCATATAGCCGGCGATGTTGGGATGCGGCCAGTCGGTGCCCCAAAGCAGATTGTCGGGCGCCGCTTCGATCAAGGCTTGGGCGAACGGAATGACATCGTGGAACGGCGTGCCGGCCTTGGACAAACGCTCGGCGCCGGTGATCTTGACCCAGGCGCCGGAGTCCTTGAGGAAATTCAGCAATAATTGAAAGGCCGGCTGACCGATGCCCTGATCGGGATTTATGCGCGCCATGTGATCGAACACCACCGGCACCGGCAGGCTTTTCAGCGCGTCGGCGCAATCGACCACATCGTCGGCCTCCATATAGATCACCGCGTGCCAGCCGAAGGGCGCGATCTTTTCGCAAACCGTCCTGATCTTGGAAAAATCGGGCTTGTTGCCGCCGGACAAATGCCGGGCGAAGGAGAAACGCGCGCCCCGGGCGCCGCCTTTATCCAGCCGGTCCAGTTCCTCGTCGGCCACTTCGGGGAGCACCATGACGATGCCCCGGTAGCGGTCCGGATCGGATGCCAGGCAATCCATCATGGCCGTATTGTCGTCGTAATGGCAGGTGGCCTGGACAATGACGGCGCGCTCCAGCCCCAGCCGGTCATGCACGGTTTTGATCAATTCCTTGGGCGCGTCCGGCGGCGTATAAGAGCGCTTCGGATGATAGGGAAACACATCGCCGGGGCCGAACACATGGCAATGGGCGTCGGTGGCCAAGGCGGGCAATTTCAGATCCGGCGTGCGGGTATCGGGGTTGGGCCCCTGGATGGTCGGCGCCGTGTCATTGGGCATATGCAACTGGTCCTATAAATTCAAGCGTTTTTCCAAAGGCTGTCGGAAACGAGTATCTGGCCTTCGAACAGGCGCCGCGCCGTGCGCAGCAGCGCCGCCCGTTTGATCACCGGCGCCTCGGCGCTGCCTTCGAATTCCATCTCCACCGACATTTCGCCGGTCGGGTGCTCGACGCTGAACATCTTGCGCTCGCCGTCCGGAATAGTGGCGACGCGGGACGCGGTGGAGCCTTCCATGATGCAGGCGGTGGCCACCGAAACGGCGGCGAAAACGCCGATGGCGGCGTGGCAGTCGTGGGGGATGAACGAGCGGGTGGTGATAGATCCGCCGTTCCGGGGCGGCGCCACCAGGGTCATCTTGGGCACCGTCAGCGAACCCACGTCTTGCAGGTTCATCATCGGCCCGACTTCGAGGCGCAGCGCCTCGACGATTCTGTTCAGCTCCGCGTCGGCGTTCAGATCGTCGCGGCTCTCATAGCCGGTGCGGCCAACCGCCGATGCTTCGAATATGACGCAGGGCATGCCGTTATCGATGCATGTAACTTCGATGCCGTTGACCGTATCGAGGAGATTGCCGGTGGGCAGCAAGGCGCCGCAGGTGGAGCCCTCGGTGCCCCGGAAATTGGTCATCACCGGCGAGGCGGTGCCGGGCACGCCGTCGATGCGGGCATCGCCGTCATATTCCGGCTGGCCGCCGGGCGTGGCGAATGTGACATCCGCCAGGCTGCCCGAATTCTCCATGAAGACGGTGAGCGTGGTTTCATCGCCGCGGGCTTCGATCATGCCCTCTTGAACCGCGAAGGCGCCGACGCCGGCCAGCATATTGCCGCAATTCTGCTTGATCGAGGCGCGCGGCTCATCGACCACCACCTGCACGAACAGGTAATCCAGATCGACCCCGTTGCGCTCCGAGCGCTTGACGATGGCCACCTTGCTGGTCAGCGGATTGGCGCCGCCGACGCCATCGATCTGGCGCGCATCGGGCGAGCCCATGGCGGCGATCAACACCTGATCGCGAAGCACCGGATCGTCCGGCAAATCGGACGCCTTGAAGAACGGCCCTTTCGACGTGCCGCCGCGCATCAGCACACATGGTATCTTGGTCTGCATATTTGCTAGCTCCTGTTGGACGCGCCCCGACAGAGAGTAAATATTCCGGCCCGCGCTGCCAATAACTTCCTATTGCTCCTATGGATTGAAATTAGAATTAAACCTCGTGCGATATATTTTGCCAAAATCGACCATTCCGTTTCATTACTATTCCTAACGGTTGCTACCGGTTCCTAACGGATTTTCCGGCCCGGTAACTGCCCAATGATGGTGCCAATCCCTTCCCCCAAATCCAAGATTTAAATAGGCAGAAAACCGTCGCCGCGCAACGTTATTTCACCGGGTAATTTCGCATGGCGGTGGTGAGTTCGGCGAGGTCCGGTGCGCCCGCCAGCCCGCGCAGGATCGCTAGCATATCGGACGCCGCGCCCGCGTCCGCCGTGCGCCCGGCCAAATTCATGAACTTCTCAGACACCTTGTCCGAAGAAGCCGGATTCATGGGGTGGCCGAAGGGGTATTCGCAGGCTTCCTCGATGACGTTGCCGCCCTTGAGGCGAATGGTGAAGCGCACCGGCTGGCGCGGAGAATTTAAATCCCGCGTCGCCGGGTCCAGCGCCACGCTGATTTTCTGCATCAGCGGGCGCAAAGCGGGGTCCCCTACCCGTTCCAGATCAAAACTTTCGAGGCTGACGCCGCCATCCACCAAAGTCACCGCCAGGATATAGGCCAGGCTGTGATCGGCGGTCTCGCGAGTCTTGGGGTCCCACTTTTCGGCGGCATCGTTACGCCCGCCGCCGATCTCGTTGACCAGGAATTCGTAGCCGTGCACCTCAACGGTTTCGATATCGCGCCAATCCAGGCGTTTGCCGAGCCCTAAGAACAATTCCACTGGCGCCTGGGCGCACCATTCGACGGGCAGGAACTTGATCGCCGTGCGCTCGATCACCTGGCGCCCATCCTCAGGTGCGCCCAGATGATCCAGATCGAAGGGCCCGCCGATACGCTCGAACAGACCCTGCTCGCCGGAGAACGGGTTCGGCGGCGCCTCCATGCCGCGCATGGCCAGGCGGGTGACGAACACCGCGTTCATCACGCTGTGCGGCGTTGCGCATCCCTTCCACGCCGACAGCGCCCCGGCGCGGGACGCTCGTAAAGGCACCGTGGTGGTTACCCCTAGCGAAATGGCGTTGGCGGTGGTTTTCCGATCAAGGCCCATGGCATAACCCATGCCGGCAGCGCCGGCGATGGCGATGAACACCCCCTGGTCGATGCCGAGGGTGCGCAACGGGATCACGGCAGCGAGGGCGCCGAACACCTCGTATGCCACGTAAACGCCGCCGATAAAGGCGCGGCCATC
This sequence comes from Rhodospirillales bacterium, assembly GCA_046582475.1. Lineage (GTDB taxonomy): Bacteria > Pseudomonadota > Alphaproteobacteria > Rhodospirillales > UBA2165. Next base: position 8,153 of record JAYGEH010000174.1, on the reverse strand, counting down.
AGCGCCGCTGATTTCCGCGGCGGTTAGGATGGCCGGGATCATATCGCTGGGATGGCCGCCGGTGAGGCTGTTGAGGGTATCGTTGTAATCCAGGCAGCGCATCATCACCCCGTTGGCGAAGGCGGCATGATCGGGGGCGCACAGGGCCTGGGCGCCGAACACCGATGCGCCGCCCTTCAAGCCCGCCGTCTCGGCGGCCAGGCTGCGGGCAATAAGCGCCGGCTGCTCGGCAAAACCGGCGATGGCGCAGCCGATTCCGTCGACAATATGATCGATGGCGGTGGCCACCGTAGCGGCGCGCAAATCGCCAAAATCGAAGTCCGTGGCGTAAGCCGCGATGGTCTCGGTTATATCATCCATTTTTGGTCCTATAGCCGCCCGATGGCGCGCAGTTGATCCATGGTGTCGGCCAAGCTTTGCTCGAGCCCTACGCGGGGCTCGAAACCAAGGGCGCGGCGCGACGCGCTATCATCGATGCGCCATTCGCGCCCTTTCCAGCTTTTGTGCAGCGCCCGCGTATAGCTGGGCGAATAGCCGCCGAGCCGGGCCGTTATGGCGTCGATAGCGGGAACCAGTCCAGTCAAAAACCGCGGCATCTTCAGCAACGGTTTGGCGATGCCGGCATCGACGCCGCTCATGGCCACCACCATATCGTACAGCGATACGGTTTGGTTCATGGCGATATAGCGCGAACCCGGGCGGCCTTTCTCGTAAGCCAGCCGGTGCGCCGCCGCCACGTCGCGCACATCCACGAATGGTGTGCATAAATGCGGCGCGCCCATGCGCAAGGCGCCCTTGGCGAAGGCCGCGACCATGCCGGTGGTCGGCGTCGAGCGGTTGAAGCCGGGCCCAATGACGCTGCCGGGCAGCACCGAGATCATATCAAGGCCAAGCCTGCCCGCCAGTTCCCTGGCCTGTACCTCGCCCCTGACCTTCTCCGCGATATAGGCAACCGAAATGTCGCTCACCCAGCTCGCCTCTGTTGCCGGCGGCTGGCCCGGCGCCACCGGCGCGATGGTCACCACCGACGAGGTCAGCACGACCCGGCCGGCGCCCGCCTTTTTGGCGGCGTTCAGAAGATTGGTCGCCCCATCGGTCCCGGTTTCGATCATCGTCCGGGCGCGGGCGGCGTCCTTGGGCGCCAGATCGTATATGGCGGCCACTTGGAATACGCCGTCCATGCCGGCGCAAGCGGCGTCCAGGGAGGCGGCATCAAACAGGTCGGCCGCGACCACCTCCACCGGCAATTTCTTGAGCGCGCCGGTCTTGGCGGTATCGCCGGGATCGCGCACCGAAGCGCGCACGGAATAGCCATGCTCGAGCAGTTCCTTGACCAGCGCGCCGCCCACATGGCCGCTGGCGCCGGTTACCAGCACCGATTCCGCCATTCGATTTAATCCGGCGGCAGCGGCCGGGCGCCGGGATGGGATGGGATGGCGTCATCGAACGCCGCCCAGTCCTGAATATGCTCGGTAAACACCGCCACTTGGGGCCGCGGCAATTCGAACCCTTCGAAGCAGCCGACCGCCACCGCCAGCCGGTCCGGCCATAATTCTGCCCGCCAATAGAGGGTGGTGCCGCAGGTGGGGCAAAAATTGCCCTCGATATAGCGTCCCGAATCCGAGCCCCGCCGGAACACCGTCGAGTCGCCGTTGATGGCGTGCACCTGGGCGTTGTTGTAGTAGGCGCCGGCGCCATAGACGCTGCCGGTGCGCTTGCGGCAATGGCTGCATCCGCAGATGGGCATGAATTCCGGCTCGCCTGTCACCTCCACCGATAGCCGCCCGCAGGCACATGCGGCTTTGTGTAGACCCGTGTCCGCCATTTTGGATTGCTCCCCTTCTAATCGTTTCTATGCAAAATGTAGACGCCGTGGTTCTTGTCGGAAATGTAAATATATCCGCGCGCATCGACCACCACGTCTTCCGATTGGGGGGTCATGGTTTTGGGCAGCAGCCCGCGCCGCTCCGCCGGCACCGGCGGCACGAAAAAGGCGATCTCTTTCGGCAAATAGGCGTCCGAAATATCGAAGATGCGCAGCCCGGCGTTAAAATAAGTCATATAGAGAAGGTTGTCGTCGTCCATCAAATTGGCGTGGCCCTGCCCCTGATGCTGGTTGTGCGGGCCGAAGCGGCCGCCGAACTCGCAGAAATTCTTATAGGGCGCGCCGGTTGGCGGTACCGGCAGCGGCAGGGTCGAGACCAGCCTCGGCGCCGTCTCGTCGGCGATGTCGATGAGCCCGGCAAAGCATAACGGCTCGTCGCAATTTTCAGCGATCGCCTCGGAATTGGCGGCGATCAGACCCCGGCCCGGTATGGGCACGGCGGTGTGGATGCCGAACAGAGATACATAAGGCGGCGAGACCGAAAAGCGGCTGACCAGTTGCGGCGCCGTCACATCCGAAATATCCAGAATGATCACGCCCGAGCCACCGTAGGGAAGATACGCTCGGTTCCCCACAACGTACGCGCCGCCGTGCAGCGAGGTGTGCGCTGGCGGATCGCCGACGCCATCATCCTCATGCTGGCCGGGCACCCACCAGCGGGAGACTTCGGTGGGGTTGGCCGGATCGTCCAGATCGACGATCACATAGATATTGCCTTTATAGCCCGGCAATCCCGCGGTCAGATGGACATAGCGCCCGCCGTCATAATAGTTACGGTGAGTGCCGGTACCGCCGGTGGAATATTCGCCCAGGCGTTTCGGGTCTTCCGGATCGGAGACGTCCCAAATCCAGATGCCTTCGGCAAAGGGCGCGTCGGCGTCGCCGCCCCAGCCCGGCGCAATGCGTTCCAGTCCGGTGATCATCTTGCCGCCCGCCACCTGCAACTGGATAGTCCAGGTGTTGGCCGGCCCTTCGAGGTATCGCACTTCCCGCGCGTTGCCTGGATCGGTCACATCGGTGATGGTCCAGCCCTGGTGCCACAAATGCGCCACGTAAAGATACCAGCGCCCCAGGACTTCCTGGATGGCCAGCTTGAAGGCCGGCTTGCCACCGAAATCGCAATAGCCGTCGATGTCGATACCGTGCGCCCAGCTATCGCCTTCGGGAAGCTCGTCCATTTCCGGCGTGCCTACGACTTCGCTTCGGCAGCGGCCTTGGCCGCCGCCACTGCCGCCCGATTGGTGGAGTTCTCGCCCATATAGACGCCGCGGTCCCATTGCCGCTTCAAGGGATCGGTCACATGCACTTCCATGGCGCCGATGCCTTCGATCTCGATCACCGCATTGTCGCCGTCCTGCAGGGCGCCGAGGCCTTCGTGGTTGGTGCCGCAGGCGATTGTGTCGCCGGAATTCATGGTCATGATCATGGTCGCGTACTCGATCAATTCGGGCACCGGATGTTCCATATCGTTGGTGTTGTAGTCGTGGCGCAATTCGTCCGAACACCAGAGCCGCACGTGCAGATTGTTGGGATCGGGAATCGCATCGGCAGTAGTGATGCAGGGGCCAAGGGGGCCGAAGGTATCGAAGCTCTTGCCCATCCAGCTGCCCCGGCGCCAGGTGAAGCGGCCTTCGCCGCGGGCCGTCACATCGATCATGCAGGTATAGCCGAACACCGCATCCCGCCAGTCTTCGCGGGCGATATTCTTGGCCGGACCCTTGATGACGATGGCCAGCTCGGCCTCGTGCATATAGATCCAGGGTTCGGTGAATTCCGGCAATTCCACGGTATCGCCCGGCCCGATCACCGCGTCCGGGTTCTTGAGGAACATGTTGAGCGGCCGGGCCTCGCGCTCCGCATCATGTTCCCAGTAATTGCCGATGCAGCACAGCATCTTGCCCGGGCGCGCCAACGGCGGATGCAACCGGACCGCATCCAGAGCCTCGGCCGGAGCATCGGCGTTCAAAGTCTCGAGCGCATCTTTGAGCCCGTCCCAGCCGTCGATGATGCCGCGCATGGTGTCCATTTGTGTCGGCCCGGCGACACTTTGGGTGGCATCGGCAATCGACACCACGCCCCGATCCGTCAATAGCCCCGGCGTGATCTCGCCGCCGCCCACGCTGAACAGAACCAGTTTCATCGCTCGCCTCCCCGGTTTTCATTGCAGTCAGTCTAGGCCGCGCGGGACCCTTGAAAAAGTCTTGTTTTGATGCGGATCAAAATGGTTAGGTGGCAGAGAGCAAAACAGAACCAATAAGGGGAGAACATGAACGATATTCCGCGCCTGAACGGCATCATCGCGGCCCTGGAAAACGGCGGCACGGCCTTTACGTCCTTCTCGCCCTGCGACATGGCCTCGGCCCAATATTTTTCGGCCAGCAATTATGACGGTGTGGTCTTCGAAATGGAGCATAACCCCTGGGACATCACCGGGCTTCGCGACGGGTTGCAATATATGCTCGATCCCAAACGCCTCGCCGGCACCGGCTCGGTCGCGCCCCGTTGCACGCCGATTGTGCGCATCCCGCCCAATGGCGGCGAGATGAGCCAATGGCACGCCAAGCAGGCGCTCGATATTGGCGTTTACGGCGTCGTCTGGCCGCATGTGAACAGCGTCGATCAAGCCTATAACGCCGTCGCCGCCTGCCGCTATCCAAGGCCCAAGGACGCCGCCCATTTCGAGCCCGAAGGCATTCGCGGCGATTCGCCCCGCCGTTGCGCCCGCTATTGGGGCATCGGCGATATGGATTATTACACCAAGGCCGACGTTTGGCCCCTCGCCCCCGAAGGCGAAGTGCTGGTGATCCTCATGTGCGAAGACGTGGCGGCAGTGGAAAACCTGCCCGATATCTTAGATCAGGTGCCCGGTATCGGCGTCATCCTCATCGGCGAGGGCGATCTCAGCCAGGAATTGGGTCATCCGCGCGATTATGAGCATCCGGTAGTGGTCGAGGCGATCACCGAGATCGTGCGCGTCTGCAAGGACCACGATGTGGCCGTCGGCCACCCCCACGCCAATGTGAACAATATGGAGTGGATCGTGGAAATGGGCTTCCGCTTCATCATGGCCGGACCAGAACGCAAGACCGCCGGGCTGGATAAAGGGCACGAACTGACCGGGCGTAGTTAGAGGCGCGCGCTGGCCTGAGCCGGACCAAATAATTCAGGACGCACGCAGGCCAACCATGCCATCCCCTGCGTGCTTGAGATTAATTTAGAGGACCAAATCAATGATAATAGATTGCCATGGCCACTACACCACCGCCCCCGACGCCCTTTGGGATTGGCGGGACAGCCAGATAAAAGCCTTCAACAATACCAGCTTGCCCAGCCCCGACAAAATGAAGTTACAGATCAGCGACGATCAAATCCGCGACTCTTTGGAAGACGCGCAATTGAAACTGCAAGCTGAGCGCGGCACCGACCTGACCATCTTTTCGCCGCGCGCCTCGGCCATGGGGCACCACGAAGGCGACGCCGCGGTCTCGGAAATCTGGACCACCATCTCCAACGACATGATCCACCGGGCGGTGAGCCTCTATCCCGATAACTTCGTCGGCGTCGGCCAGTTACCGCAAGCGCCGGGCGTCGATCCCGGAAACTGCATCCCCGAGTTGGAGCGCATGGTGAACGAGCTCGGCTTTATCGGCTGCAACCTCAACCCAGATCCGTCCGGCGGCTATTGGACCGACCCGCCGATGTTCGACACGTGGTGGTACCCTGTCTATGAAAAAATGTGCGAGCTGGATGTGCCGGCGATGATCCATGTGACCCGGTCGTGCAATCCCAACTTCCATTTCACCGGCTCCCATTATATCTGCGCCGACACCACCGTATTCATGCAATTGGTGGAATCGGACCTGTTCAACGATTTCCCGGAACTGAAATTCATCATCCCGCACGGCGGCGGCGCGGTGCCCTATCATTGGGGCCGCTACCGGGGCCTCGCCCAGGCCATGGATAAGATGTTGGACGACCATGTGATGAACAATGTCTATTTCGATACCTGCGTCTATCACCAGCCGGGCATCGATCTTTTGACCAAGGTTATTCCCATCAAGAATATCCTGTTCGCCTCGGAAATGGTCGGCGCGGTGCGCGGGGTCGATCCCGAAACAGGCTTTAATTTTGATGATACCAAGCGCTATATCGATTCCTCCGCGACTTTGTCGGACGCGGACAAGCAGGCTATATTCGAAGACAATACGCGCCGGGTTTTTTCGCGCATGTAGGCAAGGGCGGAACGCATCATGAAACGGATTATTTTGCTGGCGGGTGTTTTGGCGTTGCTTTCTTCGGCCGCGATGGCGAGCAACCATGAGATCAAACCCAAGATGCCCAACCTTTCGGGCATCGGCATCGGCAAAAAGCTCTACGATCAAAATTGCGCGTCGTGCCATGGGGTCTCGTTGAAAGGCACCAATCAGGGCCCGCCGTTTCTGCACCGCGTTTATCACCCCAACCATCACCGCGACAGCGTCTTTCATACGGCGGTACAAAGAGGCGTCCGCCAACACCATTGGAAGTTCGGCAATATGCAACCGGTCAAGCGGGTGCGCCGGGACATGGTTGCATCGATCGTGGAATATGTGCGCTTTATGCAGAAACAGGCTGGGATATTTTAGGCCCGAAATTGTACATGCAGCAATTCAACCGCTTTAACCCGTCGCCCCGTTACCGGGAATTGATTGGTCTGTATCAAACGCAGCACACCGACGGCGACAGGCTGAACGGGATCCCGGCGGAAAAAACCTTCGACGGCCAATCGCTGCGCGGCCATGTGGTGATGATCGCCCAGATCGCCGCCAATTTCGCCATCCACACCGTGCTCGATTACGGCAGCGGCAAGGCGCAAGGCTACGCCAACTGGAAAGGCAAGCGCGACGGCAAGCCGGTCACCGGCCTAAAAGCCATCTGGGGTGTCGATGAGATTACCCTCTATGATCCGGCCTATGAGCCCCATTCGGCATTGCCCGCCGGCAAGTTCGATCTGGTGATTTGCACCGACGTACTGGAGCACTGCCCCGAACAAGATATTCCCTGGATCGTCGGTGAAATATTAGGATTGAGCGAGCGTTTCGTCTTTTGCACCGTCGCCACCTACCCGGCCAAGAAGCACCTGCCCAACGGCGAAAACGCCCATATCACCTTGAAACCGCCGGCTTGGTGGAAAGACGTGTTCGAAGAAGAATCCGGGCGCCACTTCAATCGCACCTATAATCTGGCGGTAAAAAACAGCTCCGACGGCCGCGCCGACGTGGTCAAGAACTACTGACGTTTTCCATCAGCGATTTGACCTCGGCCCGCCGCCGCACCATGATCCAGCAGGCTAGGGTGAAACAGACCACGGCCCCCGCCATCACCGGCGCCTGCAATCCGAAACTGGTGGACAAGCCGCCAAATACCAGGGCGCCGATTGCCGGCCCGCCCCGGAAGGTAAGGCTGTAAAGACTCATGGCGCGGGCGCGCAGCGATCCGTCGACCGCCGTCTGGATCAATATTTGGCTGCCGTTGCCCGAGGTGGACATGGAAAATCCGAAACAGGCCAGGGACGCCAGCCCGACCATGAATATATCGGTGCTGGAGAACGCAAACACGAACACGGCGTTGCCCAAAAGCCCGCCGAAAAATATCATGGTAGTGCCCTGAACCCGGTTGCGGTTGGCCATCCAAAGACTGCCCAGCATGCCGCCGGCGCCGAACGCCGACATCAGCGCGCCGAGCCCTTCCGGGCCTAGGGCGAACACGGCGCCGGCGAAGCCCGGCATCAGTTCCGGTAAATGGCGGACGAGAAGCGAGCCGACCATGGCCGCCGCCAGCACCGGCGCGATGCCCCGGTGCTGGGCCAGGTAGCGCACCGCTTCGATAATATCGGCGAGCAGGCTTTGCGTGCCCCGGCCCCCATGCTCATCCGTGTGCAGCCGGGTGCGCAGCAAAACCAAAAAGTGCGGCACGAAGGCCGCCGCGCTGATCGCAAAGGTCCAGCCGATACCGATGCCGGCGATGGCGGCGCCGGCGATCGCCGGGCCGATAAAGGTGGCCGAGTTGAAGGACACCGCGTTGAGCCCGATGGCCCCAGACAGATCCTCGCGCGGCACCAGATTGGGGGCGATGGTCATGCGCGCCGGGGTGGCCATGGATTCCAATATGCCGAGCGCCAGGGCAATCGCCATGATCAGCCAGACGCCGGCCAGGTCGGCGAGAGTGAATCCGGCGAGCACGATTCCGGTCAGAAACTGGAGGCCCTGGGAAATGGTCAGCAAACGGA
>JAYGEH010000070.1:0-12956 GCA_046582475.1 Rhodospirillales bacterium | reverse complement strand
TTGCGCGGGCCGCCGGTTTCCTGTTCGAACAGTTCGGTCAACCGCTGCATCATGACGCCGCCCAGCTCCTCGGCATCGTTGATGGTCACCGCCCGGCGGTAATAGCGGGTGACGTCATGGCCGATACCGATGGCGGTCACTTCGATCGGCGTGCGCAATTCGATAAACTTGATGACGTCGCGCAGATGGCGCTCCAGATAGTTGCCCGGGTTGACCGACAGGGTCGCATCATCGACCGGCGCGCCGTCGGAAATGACCATCAGGATGCGGCGCTGCTCGGGCCGGCCGATGAGCCGGTTGTAGGCCCAAAGCAAGGCCTCGCCGTCGATGTTCTCTTTCAACAGGCCCTCGCGCAGCATCAGGCCGAGATTCTTGCGCGCCCGGCGCCACGGCGCGTCGGCCGATTTGTAAATGATATGGCGGAGATCGTTGAGCCGGCCGGGATTGGGTGCCTTGCCCTCGGCCACCCATTTTTCGCGTGCCTGGCCGCCCTTCCAGGCGCGTGTCGTGAAGCCGAGCACCTCGACCTTGACGGCGCAACGCTCTAGCGTGCGGGCGATGATGTCGGCGCTCATGGCGGCCACCGATATGGGCCGCCCGCGCATCGAGCCGGAATTGTCGATCAGCAGGGTCACCACGGTGTCGCGGAAATTGGATTCCTTTTCGATCTTGTAGGACAGCGGGTGGCGCGGATCGATGACCACCCGCGTCAAGCGCCCGGCGTCGAGGATGCCCTCCTCCAGATCGAACTCCCACCAGCGCTGCTGCTGCGCCATCAAGCGCCGCTGCAGCCTGTTTGCGAGCTTGGCGACGACGCCCTGCATGTGCGCAAGCTGCTGGTCGAGTTGGGCGCGGAGGCGGGTCATTTCTTCGGGCTCGCACAAATCCTCGGACTTGACCACCTCGTCGAACTCGGTGGCATAGGCGCGGTAGGCATCGACGGCGCCGTCCGGAAAATCGGGCTGCATGGGTCGCCCGCGCATGGTCGCCTCGGTATCTTCGTCGGACTCTTCGGTGTCGAACTGGTCGTCCATATCCTCGGCCGCGTCCGGATCGAGCGAGTCCATGTCCGCATCTTCGGAATCCGCGTCTTCCAAATCGGGATCGCTCTCGGAGGCGGAATCGTCCTGGTTCTGCTCGTCGTCGGAATCCTGGTCGCTCTGATCGTCGTCGTTTTCACCGTCGGAATCACCATCGACGTCGGCGGGCAAATCGAGCTCTTCGAGGATGTGGTGCAGGGCCTCGCCGTAGCTCTGCTGATCGCTCAGCTTGGCCTGCAGATTGTTGAAAAGCGCGCCGGCCTTGTCATCCAGCCAGTCGCGCCAAATCTCCATCAGGGCGCGCGCCGCCGGCGGCGCCTCGGTGTCTGAAAATTTTTCGCGCAACAGGTAGCCGACGGCGTCGGCGAGATGCGCCTCGTCCCTCTCGGTCACCATGTGATAGCCTTTTTCACGGGCTTCGGCTTCCTGGAATTGGGCCAGATTCTTAGCGGTGCCGGCCAGCACGCGGCTGCCCAGCGCTTCGACCCGGGCCTGCTCGGCGGCTTCGAACAGGGACGCGCTGGCGCCGCCAAGGGGGCGCTGGCGGTTAAAAAGGGTGCGGTCCTGATAGCGCAGTTTGAGGGCCACCGCATCGGCCTCGCCGCGCAGCACGTGCAGGTCCGCATTGCCGAATTGGCGCGCTGGCGTCGGCAGGCGCGCCAAGCCGCCTTCTTCGGAAAAGGAAAGGCCGTGGGCGCCCGGCGCAAACGCCACATCGATATCGTCGCGCGCCGAGACCGCCTTCAGCGCCGCTTCGGTGACGCGCTTGACCAGGTTCTGATGGTCCTGATCCATGGCCTTTACCGCATCCTCAGGACAGCATGATGTGCGCCGCCGATTCCGGAAGTTCGACGCCGAATACCCGTTGATAGTATTCGGCGATGATCGGACGCTCGACTTCGTCGCACTTGTTGAGAAAGGTCAGCCGGAAGGCGAAGCCGAGATCCCCGAAGATATCGGCATTCTCGCCCCACATGATCACCGTCCTGGGCGACATCACGGTGGAAATGTCACCATTGACGAAGCCCGACCGGGTCAGGTCGGCAACCTCGACCATTTTGGAAATGGTCGCACGGCCCTCCTCGGTATTATAGTCGGGCACCTTGGCCAGCACGATTTCGACTTCGGCGTCATGTTCGAGATAGTTCAGTGTCGAGACGATGTTCCAACGGTCCATCTGGCCCTGGTTGATCTGTTGGGTACCGTGATAGAGGCCGGTGGTATCGCCGAGCCCGACCGTATTGGAGGTCGAGAACAGGCGGAAATATGGGTGCGGCTGAATCACTTTTGACTGATCGAGCAGGGTTAATTTGCCCTCGACCTCGAGGACGCGCTGGATGACAAACATCACGTCGGGCCGGCCGGCATCGTATTCATCGAAGACCAAGGCGGCTGGGTTCTGCAGGCACCAGGGCAACATGCCTTCGCGGAATTCGGTCACCTGCTTGCCATCGCGCAGCACAATCGCATCCTTACCGATGAGATCAATACGGCTGATATGGCTGTCCAAATTGACCCGGATGCAGGCCCAGTTGAGTCGCGCCGCCACCTGTTCGATATGGGTCGACTTTCCGGTGCCGTGATAACCTTGGATCATGACCCGCCGGTTGTGCGCGAAACCGGCCAGGATAGCGAGCGTGGTTTCACGGTCGAAACGGTAGGCTTCGTCCAGGACCGGGACATATTCGTTGCCTTGGCTGAATCCCGGAACTTCGAGATCGCTGTCAAAGCCAAACGCCTGGTTCACCGATATTTTGATGTCCGGCTCGTTCAAGGGAAATGCGCCCGACTCGGACGCTAGGTATTGACTGCTGTTCATATTGGCTTTTCCGATGATTTTCCGATTGGCCCAGAGGCGCGGTTCTAAGAAAACATGCCGCTCATGAGAACTTCGTAGGCCTGATTGATCCGTTTAATTCGTTCCTCTGCGTCTTTATCGCCGCCATTGGCGTCTGGATGGTGGCGTTTTACCAGTTCCTTGTAGCGCGCCTTGACCGCATCGCGGGTGACCGGAAACTCCAGTCCAAGGTCGGCAAACGCTTGCCGTTCCGGAACCGGTAATTCGGGCGGATGGACATTGGCGCCGGCACCGTGCGATTTCAATACGCCCAGCGGGTCGTCCACTATGCGAAAATCAAATCCTGGTTTAGGCTCGTTTCCGCCCGCAAACGGCCAGCTTGGCCGATTCCAGATCGTATCCGAGCGGACACAGGCTTCCACGTCCGCGTCGGACATGCCTACATAATAGTTCCAAGACCGGTTGTAAATCCGAACATGTTCCAGGCAAAACCAATAATAATCGCGCAAATGGTCGCGCGATACCGGCGCCCGGTGTTCGCCCGGCTCGGCGCAGTCCGGCCAGCCGCAAAGCCGCGTCTCCGCGCCCGGCGATGGCCGGCAGGAAATCCCGGTGGCAATGGCCGCAAGCTGGTCGGCTTTATTCATGCCGATACTATGGGGATTCCGGTCCCGGCTTGCAAGTTTGGTCCGGGCCAAATGGGGCATTGGCCGGCCCTGGGACTATTCAAGGCCGGTAGAGCGACCGGCCACAGGCGTTTGACCAGCGGACTGTCGGCATCATTGATGCCGCCCCGGTCCTGGGTTTCGAAACTGTAGCATTTGACATCGGTGATGCGGCCTTCGATATCCCACAGGCCGTCATCGCGCTCAATTCCGGTGCAGCGGATTTTGCGAGTGTGTATCAGTTTCCTGGGTGCCGGTCCGGCCAAGGGCATGACAAAGACTTTGAATAATCGGGCGCCGTCCTATGGGAGAAATTGCGAATGCCGTCAAATGCCGGAGTAAATCTTGCGCCGATCCCGTACCGATCAAACTTGGTTCAGGCGCCGGCCCCGTAGCCGGTGTCGAATATGAAGGATTCGCGTTGGCGGATATCTTCTTCCAGTTGCTTCTTGGTCGCCGCGTACAGATCACGGATCGAAACGATGCCGACGATTTCGTCACCGTCGAGCACCGGAAGATGGCGAAAGCCGCGGACGCGCATCAATTCAAGCGCATTCGGCGGCGGATCACCCGGCGCCAAGACATCCGGGTTCGGGGTCATGACGGTTTCCAAGCGGGTGGCGTCCGGATCCAGACTTGCCGCCAGAACCTTGGCGGTCAGGTCGCGCTCGGTGACGATGCCCACCAACCGGTCATCGGCCACGATCAGCACGGCGCTGATTTTGTTGGCTTCCATCATTTTGGCCGCGTCGCGGCAGGTACTGTCCGGCGGCAGGGTGTAGAGGGTTTGGTTTTCGACAATATCGGGTACGATCTTACCTGTCATTTTCCGCTCCTGAAATGAAATGCCAGATCTTCGTTACCTTTAGTATATCGAAAACCTGGGTGATTTTGTAGAGTAATTTATGAAAATCGCCGGGGCGCGCCGGTCCGGCGGGTCCCCGAAATTCCTTATTTAGATTCAGTATCTTGTGATGATTGATCGCTGGTTTTTTCTGTGATTCCTTCGATTTTACGGGGCGGAGAAAGCCGAATGGAGGTTATCTGGTGGCGCCGGCGGCGCAGGATTTCGAACCGGAAACCGTAAAAAATAAACACCTGACCCTCCTCCGGTATTCGCCGGGATTCGTGCAACACCAGCCCCGCGATGGTGGCCGCTTCCTCGTCGGGCAGGGACCATTCCATCTGCCGGTTGAGATCGCGGATGGTAAACTGGCCATCGACGATCAACGAGCCATCGGGCTGCGGATTGAGGCCCGGAACCGCAAGATCGTGCTCGTCGGATATATCGCCGACGATTTCCTCCAAGATATCTTCCAAGGTGACGACGCCCATGAGGCTGCCATATTCATCGACCACCAAGGCGAAATGCTCGCGCCGTGAGCGGAAGGTTTCCAACTGGTCCAGAAGGCGGGTGGTTTCCGGAACGAACCAAGGCGCCGCCGCCAGCGCTTCGATATTCAACGCCTCGATCTCGCCTTCGCGGTTGTTCAGGGCGCGCAGGATTTCCTTCACATGGACAACGCCGATTATGTTGTCGGTTTGGCCACGCCATAGGGGCAGGCGCGTGTGCGGGCTGGCCAGGATTTGATCCAGGATCACATCGGCCGGATCGTCGGCATTGACCGAGACCACGGTTTTCCGGTGGACCATGATTTCCGCGACCTCGACCTCGGCGAGATCGAGCACGCTGCGCAACATGGCGCGCTCGTTCTGGACGGCCTTGTCGTTCCCTTCGTGCAACTCGATGGCGCCGCGCAATTCCTCCGATGCCGGAACGAACGGCTCGTCCGGGTTCAAGGTCATTCCAAACAGGCCCAAGACGGCGCGGACAATGATCTGGGTCGCCCAGGTCAGCGGCGAGAATAATTGCACCACGGGGCGCATCACCGGCGCAATGGCGAGGGCGAACCGGTCGGCATTGTGCAGGGCATAGGTCTTCGGCAGAATTTCCGAAAACATGACGATCAGCAGGGTCATAAGAATAGTCGCATAAGCGATGCCGGCTTCGCCGAACTGCCCGATCAGGACGCTGGTGGCGAGGGCCGAAGCCAGGATATTGACCAGATTGTTGCCGATCAGTATGGCGCCCAGCAACGGACCCTTTTTCTCATGCAGGCGGTTGACCAGGCTGGCGCGCCGGTTGCCGCGCACATCCAATTGATGCATCAGCGGTTTTGATGCGGCGGTGAGGGCGGTTTCGGAGCCCGAGAAGAAGGCCGATAAAATGAGAAGGATGAGAATAGCGCCGGAAATCATCAACATGGGTCTGTCCCGTTTGATTGCATCATGGGCATGGTTGGTTTTCGGTGTCTCCCGCGGAGCACCGCTTTAGAGCGGCTCATGATTGATAGGAACCATTTGACCGGGATGATTTTGCCCCATGGCGAGGAGCACGCCGCATGGCGATGCATTGGCATCGGCAAAGATGTGCGACGACGTCCACGGGTCAAAAGCACCCGGCCTGCGGTGGGTCAAATCGGCTCCCCGGGGGCGTTGCGGCACTTGCCCGATGCAAAGGCATCGCGCTACGCACCGCGCCTACCCGGAAAACCGATTTGTTCCCATCAAATTGATTCATATTTACCCGGAACCGCTCTAGAGGATTTCGGCGGCGGCGCGGTGATCGGCGAGAACGATCTGAATGATTTCCGAAAGCGGCGCATTGCCGCCCACCCCTAACAACTCCCCGGGGCGTTCCGGCGCGCGCCCGAAACCGCACGGAACGGCCAGGCCGAAATCGGAAATATGGGCGCGAACCGCGTCGATCTGGGCCTTCAGGCCGTCGCCGTCATGCATGTGGTGAATGGCGCCCAGATAGAGCCGGCTATCGCCGACGTTCAAATCCCGAAGCGGTGCGAAATAGTCCGCGTCCGCCGCCGCCAATGTTGGCATGTGCAGAAATTCGACGCTGCGCCCGGAGGCTGCGATGCAGGCGTTCAACAACAAAACCGATCCGGTTACGTCGGGCGGCTGGCGCGCCGGCCAACCATCCAGAGTGCCGTAGCAGGAATGGTAGCCGAGCGCCACGCCGGGCGGAATGGCGGCGCAAATTTCGGCCGCCGGTTCCGCCATGCGGGCGGCAACGTCGCGCGCCGCTTGGGCGCCGCCTTGGGCCAGCGCCGGTTCCAGATGCCGGTTCTCGACCGCCAGATCCCATTGAATGGCCAGTTCACCTGGCGGGATATGGCGGACCAGTTCCTCGACCTCGGCGCGCAAGGCGCTCGTGATGCCGGGCACGGTACGCGGATGATCTTTCCGATCGGGAAAGAACGACGTCACGGTACTGTAGCTGAGCGGCATGCAAACCTGAAAACGGACATGGGCCGGGATGACGCCGTCTTTTTTCAGTTGGCGGAACACGAAATAGGAATTAACCGCGTCCCGCGTGTAACCCAGGCGCCATCCGGGATCGCCGAAGCGCACCTGATCGACGCCGTCCTTGACGCGGAAGCGGAACTGATCGTGGATTCCCTGGGGCCGCCATTGCTCGACCCCGTCGGCATCGGGCGCCGGCCGCGCCAATGTCTCCAATTCCGGATGACCGTTGAGAACCCGGTAGGCAAGCCCATCGATCCAATAGCGCCGTTTGCCGACCTCTCCGTTGGGGAGATAATCCAGCCATTGCCCAAGCGCCGGTGCAAAGGCGTGAAACACCTCGGCCGGTGTGTCCAAGGGTATGCTGCCAACCAACAGTAATTTTCCAGCCATATTTTCCTCTGTTTCTTATCCTGTGGCCTGTATCATCCAATTTCGGGCGGCATGGGAGCACCGGCATTGGGACCGCTCAAGGATGGCAATGCCGGCCCCGGGCAGGGATGAAAAGGATAACCCATGGATGACGCCAAGCTCGAATTCGATCACGTGCACATCATCTCGGAGGACCCGGATGCGGCGGCGGCCTGGTACCGGGACGTGCTAGGCGGCGAGATCGTCTCCTCCCACCTGACCCGGAACGCGCCGCAAATCGGCGTCGCTTTCGGCGCCGTCACCATCCTGATCCGGGGCCGAAGGCCGGGCGAAAATCCGGGCGCTAAGAACGATCTCCAGGAATTTGCCGATTACGTCAGCCACGATCAATGGGGCACCGACCATTTCGGCTTTTCCGTGGCCGGCGATCTCGGCGCCCTCTGCGCCGCGCTGAAAGCCAAGGGCGCCGAATTTTCGGTGGAGCCCTACGATTTCCTGCCCGGCCGCACCATCGCCTATCTCAAGGCCCCAGACGGCGTCACCGTCGAGCTGACCGAGGCCGCCGCCTATTGAAATTTGGTGCGACATATTTTCCAAAAAACAACCCTGTACATTCATCATCATTCATCGTCATTTCTGTACATTGGTAATCATTTTCGCCTTTCACCAGACCTACCACCCCTAGTATGCGGCCCCCAAATGCGACACAATTTGGAAAATCGACCATGGGGGTGGTTGGGGTTTTATGGGGGTACAGAGGAGCAGGCCAATCGGGGATGGCCACGGGTTGGCCGATTGGCCGTCCGTCCCGGCACCTTGCTATTTGATTCGCTATTCCAGACCGGCGTCGATCTTGGAGCCTCGATATCCGAGTAGCTCCCCCAAGCTTACCGTATACAATTTTCCTCCCGCTCCACCCTTTCACCGGCGACGGTTGATCTCTCTTCCTATTCACAATAATCAAGAACCAATGCTCTAGCACAAAATAGGAACAAAGTCAATTGATTTGGCTCTTCCGAAGCCATGTCCGAGCCGGTGCCACGCCATAATTTCCGATCGGCGTTCTGTTGAAAAACGAATTGCGCTAGATTATCAAGGCGGGCGAATTGGCATGGAGGCAGGCATGGACGAGCAAACGGGCGCCAATACTTCGGTCGAAACATCGGGCGCTGATCCATCGCCCATCACGGTCAACAAAATCGGCCACCTGGTCTATGAGGTGAGCGATTTGGAAAAGACCGTCAAGTTCTGGACCGAGGTGATGGGATTTGAGCTGTCGGACCGCAACCATCTGGGCATGGCGTTCCTGCGCTGCGGCACCGATCATCACGCCATCGCCCTGACCCATTCCGAGGGGCCGCGCCGGCGCCGATGCCGGCCTTCGGGTTCAGCATCTGGCCATGGAGGTGGACAATGTGGACATGCTGCTGGCGGCGCGCGACTGGCTGCAGCGGCACGGGCTCACCATCAGCTTTGAAGGCCGGCGCGGGCCCGGCTGCAATTACAGCCTGCATGTCTATGACCCGGACGGCTTCGATTTCGAATTATACTGCGACATGGACCAGATCGGCGCCGACGGCCGCTCGCGCCCCGCCGATCAGTTCCGGCGCGTGACTTCCCTGGAAGACGCCATCGCCGAGACGCTGCCGAAGACCTGGTAGGCGCCAAGGCGGCGGCAACCCGACCGCACGCAATGCCGATGTACCAGGGGCAATGGTATTAAATAGTGCCAGTTTTGGAATTACCGACTTTCGTATTTGTAACGCGAATGCGTTGGGACAATGTTATCGCCAGGGAATGATAAAATCGCAGTCCGAACATTTTGTCAGACTCGACCAAGATATCCAGATCATCCTTACCGAGCCGCAATAACTCGACGGTGCCTTCGGCAACCACATCGGCGCTGACAATATCGCCGTCTAGAAACGACATTTCCCCAAAAACACTGCTGCCCGACAATCGTGCCAGCACGGTGGTCGTATCACTGGCCCGGCGCTCAATACGCACGTGACCTTCTACCAGGAAATAAATCGCGGTATTAATTTGGCCGATGGTCAGAATTTTCGATTTTGAAATATAAAATTGGCGATCACATAGCTTAATAAGTTTGACCCAATCATTAATCGTCAATTTGTTAAATATCACCAGGTCGGATGCAAAAAAGTCCTCGACTTCCGCATTGTCTTCAATTCCTTTTTCCCGATGATCGATCATAGGATTTCGCCATCGCTTCGATTATCGGCGGCATTGGTATCGGCGATCGGAATGTGAAATTGAAATCTGGACCCTTCCGCGGCATCGGGTTCACACCAGATTTCACCGTTTAAATCTTCGATGATGGACCGGCATATGGGCAACCCCAATCCGAGACCGGCTTCCTTGGTCGAAAAATACGGCTCGAACAGCAGCCCGTGATTTTCGGGCGGCACTCCGAGGCCGTTATCCTCGATCGTGAAGGAAACCAGACCATTAATCCTGGCAGTGTTGATGGTCACCTTACCGGAACCCGTTTCCCTGGCGTGCAACGCATCGACGCTGTTCTTGAGGAGGTTGAAAATGACTTGCTGGATCAAGATGGGATCGCCTTCAACTTGAACATCCGACGACGTTAAATCGAGCATCAGATCGATCTGGCCCAAATTCAATTCGGATTTCATAATATTGGTTGCCGTCAGCACCGCGTCGTTGATATCGACGAATTCAATCTTTTGTTCCTTTTTGCGCACGAAATCGCGCAACCTGCGGATAATATTTCCGGCCCGGTCCGCCTGCTCGGACGCCTTTTCCAGTGCATCGATTATTTCGCCATTGATTTGTTCGCCCGATTTCAGGCGCTGCAAACTTCCAGTCACAAAGGCCGAAATCGCCGTCAGCGGCTGGTTGAGCTCGTGCGCCAGGCTGGTCGCCATTTCGCCCATGGTCGCGATACGCGTGACGTGGGCCAGTTCGTCCCGGTGATGGCGGAATTCCTCTTCGATCTGCTTGGC
Source organism: Rhodospirillales bacterium (assembly GCA_046582475.1). Lineage (GTDB taxonomy): Bacteria > Pseudomonadota > Alphaproteobacteria > Rhodospirillales > UBA2165. The sequence continues at coordinate 2,776 of JAYGEH010000070.1, read as the reverse complement.
CGCCGAAACATCCTGGGCAACCCACAGGTAGCAATCCTGCCCCTCATACTCGATCGGCTCGCAACTGACGACGAAATCGCCGACATCGCCAATTTTTTTCACATAACGGACATCGAAGCCTCCCTGGCCGCCCTGGTTGGCGCCGGCGATAACCCGTTCCCGAATTCCGGTATCTTCGAATAATTTCAAATGGAATGGCGTCCGCCCGAAGACCTCGCTTTTTTTGTAGCCGAGGGTTTTGAGCCAGACATCGTTGACGTCGAGGATGACCGCGCCGTCGATGGTCGATATGGATATCAGCGCCGGGCTGGACTGGAATATCTTGAAAAATCGTTCTTCACTTTTCTTGATTTCGGTTATGTCCGTGTGAAAGGCGATGACGCTTCCATCCGACAATTTATTGCGGCGGATTTGAATCCATTTGCTGCCATATTGGACAACCACTTCCGGAATAAAATTACGCTTGCGGAATTCCAGTACGGCTTCATCCCAATCAGACGAAGCACCGTCCCTGACAACCCGGAGCCCGCTTGCCTTGTGGCGGAGTATCAAATTCTCCAGCTTCAGGCCGGGTACGAGGATCTCGGCGGCGTGGCTGTGCAATTCCCGAAACTTGTCGTTGCACATGACCAGACGGTCGTCGGCATCCCAATGCACGACAGCTTCCGGCGCCATTTCCAGGGCCTCGACGAAATTCGGCGTAATTTCATTGACCAAGCTAATGGCCCTCAAGATAACAATGACTTTTGATTGGTAGATACAGGTTCCACAAAGCCTTTCCCAGTATAAATTCGCCAACCATATTCCGGGCGAATATTCGAACAATTGCAATTTACTCAACTTGGGATAGTATATTATGCGGCAAAGGCTGGAGAATCACAATATGAAACCGCGTCATATTTTCCTAACTACGTTGTCCGCATTTTTGCTCGCCGCCTGCGCCCAGCCGGCCGAGCGATCCAACATGGTGTTCGAGAAATCCGCCGCCACCATCTTTTGGGAGAAGTCGCCGCTTTTAAAGGCCATCACCATCAAAGCCGTCCATGGCGGCCAGGATACCAATCCGCTTTGGACATCGCAGGTCGACAATTCCAGCTTCCGCCATGCGCTCGAAGCCTCGTTCAAAAATCACGATCTCTTAAGCGGCGCGCCGGCAAGCGCGAAATTGGGTTTGACCGTCAACTTGAGGAAAATGGTGCAACCGTTTGGCGGCTTCGACATGACGGTGACTTCGGACATTCAGTACCTGCTTGTCCGGCGCCGCGATTCAAGCAAGGCCGGCGGTTTTATCGTCCTGGCGCCCTACACCGCCACCTTCGGCGACGCTGCCTATGGCGTGACCCGGCTGCGGCTGGCCAACGAAGGGGCGATCCGCGATAACATTAGGTAATTTTTAAAAGCCCTCAGCCGAATGAACCCGGAACGATTGTTAAACGGCCCGCCGAAATTCACCACCCGGCCGGGGTCTTGATTTGCCGGGATTTCGCACCGCCGTTTCCACTTCCGAATTCCTTCAAGGGCTCAGATCGAGGCGGGACGACGGCGTCGCAGGGCAGGCAGGCTGGTCTGCGAATTGCGCGAGATGGTCATGAAAGTCTGCGACGATAGGGAGGTGGAGCTATACGCCCGCTTCCGCTCCGAGCGCGAGGATTGGGTGCAGGCCATGGTACTGGCGCGTATCGGTTTCGCGTTCATGGCGGAATATTCGGTCACCCTGCCGGGCTTGCTGCAAAGACCGCTGGTCGAGCCCGAGGTGGAGCGGACCATCGCCCCGATCACCGTGCCGGGGCGCCCGTTTTCGCCGGCGGCGGCGAGCTTCGTGCGCGCCGCGCAAAGCTTCAATTGGCCCAGGTGACGGGGCCAGGCTAATCGGGTTTCGGTCCGTTGCCGCTTTTGGGGGGACGCGACAATTCAACCCGTTCTTCCAGCAACGACCAGACAAAATGGGCAAATATCTCGGGAACGATGATGGTATCGCGGTTGCCGGCGTCGTGCAGCTTGGCGCGCAAGGTCTGCCTGACTTCCGGCGAACCGGTAAGATCGAAGATGATGTCGATTTGGTCGGCCATTTCCACAACGTCCGAGGCCTTGGCGTAGACCGGCACGTTTTCATCGGCAAACATCTCGGCGGCCAGGGAATCGGGGTCCCGCTCGGCGACCGCGACGATCTTGATCGGCTTGCCGCCCTGATCGATATGCTTGGACAGGCCGGCCGCAAATTGCTGGCCGATCCGCCCCAGGCCAAGCACCGCCACGTTGATGGTTTCAGACATCGCATCCTCCGTTCACGTCAATCGTTTCCCAGCATACCCAGGTTTATCGACTTATAGAATTCGGCCATCCTATAGGAAATAAATTTCTCATGGTATTCCCCGGTTTTTTTAAAGAGACCCTTAAAGGCAAAGACCGACCGAGATAGCAATGGCGCCGACCAAGGCGGTGATCGGGCCCCGGTGATTGCTTCGCTTCGCTTGGCGGGCCGGGTACAATCGGATTTGAAGACGGGGAAAAACGGGGGGAGGCCGATGGCGCGCGCTTCAAAACAGGACGAAACCGGCGATCCCGAAGGCCTGGTGGAAAAGGCCAAGGCGCTGGACCCGCTGCTCCGCGCCGAGGCGGCCAAGGGCGAAGGGTTGGCGCGGCTGACCGACGCCACCATCGATGCCCTCCATGACGCCGGGCTGATGCATATGTGGGTGCCGCGCCAATATGGTGGCGCCGAATTATGGCCGATCGAAAGCTTGAAGGTGATCGAGGCGCTGAGCTATGCCGACGG
>JAYGEH010000565.1:0-12229 GCA_046582475.1 Rhodospirillales bacterium | reverse complement strand
AGATCGTTCGGCAACAAATTCAGCGGCACCGAAATACCCGCCGGCCCAAAGCTCCAGACTTTCCGGTAAAAATCCGCCTGCCCGCTGACCGGCTTGCCGGCAACGCCGAGGATCAAATCGCCGCCCTCGATACCGGCCTTGGCCGCCGGGCCGCCGGGCGAGACCCGGGTCACCACCAGCCGTCCCGCCAGTTCCGCCGTGTTGGCGCCGATCCAGGGCCGCGCCTTGCCGGAACGACGGCCGCGCTCAAGAAGATCGCCGAGCACCGGTTTCAAGATTTCCACCGGAACGAACATATTGCCGGGCATGTGCCGGCCGGATCCGGCGGCGTCGTTGACGAGCAGCGAGCCGACCCCCAGCAGGCGCCCGTCTTCGCCGATCAGCGCGGCACCGGAATGGAAAGAGTGCGGCGGCGATGTGTAGATGGCGCGTTCCAGCAAATATTCCCAGCCGCCGGTGAACACCCGCCGGGAGACCACATTGGCGGCGATCACCGGCCGGTTGCCGCCGCGGCTGGCGATCAGCACCTTGTCGCCGCGGGACAAGTTCCGCGAATCACCGAGGCGCATGGGCACGGTGTCCAAAGCGCCGCGAATACGCAAAAGCCCAAAACCGGAATCGTGGTCGTAAGCGACCACCGTGGCCGGCACCTGTTTGCCGCCCGCCCCGGTGACGATGGCGCCGTCGGCTTCCAATATGAGGTAGCCAATGGTCAGAATCAGTCCGGTTCCGTCGATCACGATGCCGCTGCCGATGCGCTCGGTGCCGAGGATTCGCGCGGTTCGGGCGCTGGCGGGAACTTCGGCCTTGATGCCGACGATGGCTTTCGAGATATCGAATGGTTTTTCGGCGCCGGCCACCGTCCACAAAAAGACAGAAGCGCAAATTACCAGACCTGAGCTTAATGATTTGAGCGCCATGATATCCACCATTTTCGGGCGACGCGCCGGGTTGCCGGAAAGGGTGGCCGCAACCGACGCCCAAGTCAAAGAATTATTCGCCGGGCACACAGGAAAGAATTATTCGCCGGGCACACAGGATTGTGTCTGTCTATGCCGCCGGTGGCACCGAAATTTGCGCACCCCGCCGCAGTTTTGCTGTCAGGGCCGGGCGGTCATGATATAGTAGGCCGATGCCAGACCCTTTCGCACTGACCGACGAGCCGGCGCCCGCCGCCGCCACGGCCGGACCAGCCGGAACAAACGATTTTCCCTATTTGACCGGCCTCAACGACGCCCAACTCGAGGCGGTCGAAGCTTTGGACGGGCCGGTCCTGGTGCTGGCCGGCGCCGGCACCGGCAAGACCCGGGTGCTCACCACCCGGCTCGCCCATTTGCTGGTGACCGGCAAGGCGCGTCCCTTCGAAGTGGTCGCCGTGACCTTCACCAACCGGGCCGCCCTGGAAATGAAGCACCGGGTGGCGGCACTCTTGAACCGGCCGGTGGAAGGCTGGTGGCTGGGCACGTTCCACGCCCTCGGCGCCCGCATTTTGCGCGCCCATGCCGAAATCGTCGGGCTCAAATCCAACTTCACCATCTTGGATGCCGACGACCAGCTCCGGTTGCTGAAGCAGGTGATGGAGAGCCACGAGATCGATGACAAAAAATGGCCGGCGCGGGTTCTGTTGGGGATTATTCAAAGATGGAAGGATCGCGGCCTGACCCCGGACCAGGTACCGAACGAAGAAGAATCAGTTTCGGCCGACGGCATGGCGGTCGCCCTGTACCGGGATTATCAGGCGCGGCTGCTGGCCCTCAACGCCGCTGATTTCGGCGATCTGTTGCTGCACTGCCTGACTTTGTTCACCACCGAGACCGATATTCTGGCCAGCTACCAGAAGAAATTCCGCTATTTGCTGGTCGATGAATACCAGGACACCAACGTCGCCCAATATCTCTGGCTGCGCCTTTTGGCCCAGGGCGATCACAATATTTGCTGCGTCGGCGACGATGACCAGTCGATCTATTCCTGGCGCGGCGCCGAGGTCGGTAACATCCTGTCCTTCGAAAAAGATTTCGAAGGCGCCCGGGTGATCCGGCTGGAACAGAACTACCGATCGACGCCGCACATCCTGGGCGCCGCATCGGGCCTGATCGCCCATAACGAGGGCCGCCTCGGCAAGACCCTGTGGACCGGCGCCAACGAGGGCAAGAAGGTTTGCCTGCAGGGCGTCTGGGACGGCGAGGAAGAGGCGCGCGTCATTGGCGAGGATATCGAGGCGCGCCAATCGCGGGGCGAGAATCTGGACGAAATGGCGGTCCTGGTGCGCGCCGGTTTCCAGACCAGGGAGTTCGAGGATCGACTCATCACCCTTGCCATCCCTTACCGGGTGATCGGCGGGCCGCGCTTTTACGAGCGCCTTGAGATAAGAGACGCCATCGCCTATTTCCGGGTGATCGTCAGCCAGGACGACGATTTGGCCTTCGAGCGTATCGTCAACACGCCGAAGCGCGGCCTCGGCCAGGCCAGCCTGGCGGCCATTCATCATCTGGCGCGGTCCCGCGCCATGCCCCTCTATGATGCCGCCCAGCTGATATCGGAAAGCGATGAATTGCGCCCCAGGGCGCGCGGTGCCTTGCGCCAATTGATCGGCGATTTCGAGCGCTGGCGCGGCAACTTGGCCAGCCTGCCGCATCTGGATCTGGCGGCGGTTGTGCTCGACGAATCGGGCTATGCGGAAATGTGGACGCTGGACAAATCGCCCGATGCGCCGGGCCGGCTCGAAAATTTGAAGGAACTGGTGGCCGGGCTGGCGGAATTCGAAAACCTGCAAGGATTCTTGGAGCATGTCAGCCTGGTCATGGACACCCAGGAAAACAGCGATGAAGCCAAGGTCAATCTCATGACTTTGCATTCGGCCAAGGGTTTGGAGTTCGATATTGTCTACCTGCCGGGCTGGGAGGAGGGCCTGTTTCCGCATCAACGCAGCCTCGACGAAGGCGGCCTCAAGGGGTTGGAGGAAGAACGCCGGCTGGCCTATGTGGGCCTCACCCGGGCGCGCCAGGAAGCCCGCATTTCCTACGCCGCCAACCGGCGCATCTACAATCAATGGCAAAACGCGCTGCCGTCCCGCTTCATCGGCGAATTGCCACCTGAGAATATCGAGGAGAGCACCGACAATCCTTTTCTGGGTGCTGGCGCCGGGCGCGGCTTTCGGCGCGCGCCGGGTGCCTTCGAATATGCAACGCCCGGGCGCAATGGCCATGCCCGCGACGGCACCGTGATCGAGGGCGAGGCCTGGCTGGTGCCCGCCGCCGACACCGCATCCCGCTTTACCGATGGCACCCGGGTCTTTCACCAGAAGTTCGGCTATGGCCGCGTCACCGCCGTCGATGGCAACAAGCTGGAAATCGCCTTCGACAAGGCCGGCACCAAAAAAGTCATCGACGACTTCGTCGAACCCGTTTGAGGCGGCGGCAGCGTGACCCACATTTACCGCATAGCCTTGAGCGTGCCCGAGGCCGCCGTCGATATTTTCGCGGCGGCGCTGGAGCCGTTGGTGGCCTCGGTGGCCTGGCGGGCGGCGGAAGGAAAAATCAAGGCCGAGGTTCTGGGCTTTAACGAAAATCCCCCGGACGCCGTCGCCATCCACGGCGCTATGCGCCGCTGCGCGGCCGCCGCCGGCGTGATGGTGCCGGACGTAACCGTGACAAGAGAGGCGGTGCGCGACTGGGCCGCCGGCCAGGCGCATCGGTTTCCGCCGATACCTGCGGGGCGGTTTTTTGTTTATGGCTCGGAATATTCCGGGCCAACGCCGGCGGCCAAAATCGGGCTCCGCATTCCTGCCGGCGCCGCCTTCGGCTCTGGCGATCACGGCACCACAAAAGGCTGCTTGCTGGCCCTCGATCGAATACGCCGCCGAGTGGACGGCCCGGTCCTCGATATGGGCTGCGGTTCGGGCATCCTGGCGCTGGCGGCGGCGCGCCTCTGGCGGCGCCCGGTGCTGGCCGTGGATATTGATCCGGTGGCGGTCATGGTGGCCGGCGAGAACACCAAGGCCAACCGGTTAAGTCATCTGGTGCGCACCATTTGCGCGCCCGGTTACCGGCACCGGGATATCGGTTCGCGCAAATTTGCCGTCATAACCGCCAATATATTGGCGCGGCCCCTGGCCCGCATGGCCGGCGATCTGGCCCGCCATTTAGGTCCCGGCGGCACCGCGATCCTGTCGGGATTGCTTAGCCAAGACGCAAGCTGGGTGCTCGGCGCCCACCGCCGCTTCGGGCTGCGCAAGGCCGGCGTGATCGAACTTAACGGCTGGGCGACTTTGGTATTGCGAAAATAAAAGGTGTGAGATGAAACTGCATATCGGCGGCGAGGAGGCCCATCCCGACTGGAAAATCCTGAACATTCAGGCCGGGCCGGACGTTGATTATCTCGGCAATTGCACGGATTTATCCCAATTCGCCGACGCCAGTATCGAGGCCATTTACGCCGCCCATGTGTTCGAGCATCTGGATTATCAGACCGAGTTGCAGCAAACCCTTTCCGAATGCCACCGGGTGCTGGCGCCCGCCGGCGAGTTGATGGTCAGCGTTCCCAACCTCGGCGTTCTTTGCCAATTGTTCGCCGCCGAAGGGCTGACCGAAGTCCAGCGCTTCCGCATCATGCGCATGATCTTCGGCGGCCAGACGGATGCGTATGACTTTCACAAAGTGGGGCTGATCGAGGATTTCCTGGTGAATTATTTTCGCCAAAGCGGCTTCGCGCGCTGGCGCCGGGTGGAGGAATTCTCCGTCTTCGATGACGCCAGCGGTCTCCGCGTCGGCGAGTATCTGATCAGCCTCAACATGATTGCGACGAAGTAGCCCACTGCATCTTCGTTGTATGGGGCTCGTCAGAGGGCGGATCGGAATGCTACCCTTCCACTCGATATTCGATGGTAACAGGGAGGCCAACCAGCCATGCCAAGCCAACACACAACCGTAAAGTCGTCCGACGGCGGCGACATCCCGACCTATATCGCAACACCCGACAGCGGCACCGGCCCCGGGGTGGTGATCATCCCGTCGATCATGGGCGTGGCGTCGGACATCATCGCATGGGCCGACAAGCTGGCGGCGGAGGGGTTCGTCGTCTCGGCCACCGATCCCTTTTGGCGGGACGAGGACGCGGGTAACCTGGAGGGCGAAGCGGACGCCCGCGACCGCGGCTTTGCGCGCATGGGCCGGGTCGACCAGGATCAGAATGTGGCCGATCTGGAAACCCTTCTCAACGATCTGAAATCGCGGCCCGAATGCAACGGCAAGGTGGTGGTCATGGGATTCTGCTTCGGCGGCGGCTATGCGTTTCTGGGCGCCGCTCGGCTCGGCATCGATGCCGGTATTGCCTTTCATTCCGGCAAAATCAGCCATCTGTTGGAAGAAGCCGGCAATGTCAAATGCCCCTTAAGCTTTCACTGGGGCGATGAAGATGCCGCCGCGCCGATGGACGAGATCGAAAAAGTGCAGGCCGTGTTCGACGGTATGGACAATGCCGAGATCACCATCTATCCGGGCGCCAAACACGGTTTCATGCAGCCCACCAACCCGCCCGCCTACGACGAAGCAGTGGCGGCGGCGTCCTGGACGCGGTCGTTGGAAATTCTGAAGGCGATTTAACCGCCGGCTATTTGGCGCCGCCATCCAGCAGGGCCAGCATCTCCTCGATGCGGGTGAACTTCTCCTGCGGATGGCCGTCCGGCGCGCGCGCGATTTCGGCGGCGGAAATGGTTTTGTAGCCTTCGTAATCGACAACGCGGGCGCCGCGTTCGCCCAACAGGGCGTCGATGGCATCGCCGCCGGGCTTGCCGGTATCCAGATTTTTCACCAGCAGCTCGACCACGTCGCGGGATTCGGGTCCGTTGGTGGGGATCGTGCCGGACGGCCCGCGCTTCGACCAGCCGACCACATAGAGATTGCCCGATACGTGGCCGGCGTCGTTGGCGACGATGGTGCCGTCCATAGGAACGCCGTCCGGCGGCAGGGCCAGATAGCCGATGGCGGTCACCACCGCCGCGCACGGCACGTTGAAAAACTCTCCGGTGCCTTGGGCGCGCCCATCCGCTACTTGGGTGCGTTCCAGGCGCAAGGCCTCGACCTGGCTTGCGCCCAAAATCTCCACCGGCGCGGCGTAAAATCCCATATGCATCTTGACCGGCATATCCGGTTTGTCCTGCGCCGCCAGTTCGCGCAACAGGGTCAGGTTCTTCTCCTTGATGCCCTTCACCCGGCCCTCGAAATCGCCTTCCACGCTATCGGGCAACTGGCCGCCATCGACGATCACGGCGCAGCGCTCGAATTCGCGCAGCTCGCCCAGCTCCTTGGGCGTGAAGCCGGCCTCCACCGGTCCCCGGCGCCCGAACATGTGCAGCGCCTCCAGCGCTGCCGCCTGGATCGCATCCAGGGCGTAGGCGGCGATGTCCGAGCCTTGCATTTCGCCCCGGGTTTTGGCGAGCACCCGGCAGATATCGAGGGCCACATTGCCGATCCCGATGACGGCGACGCCGCCGCCGTTCAACAGGGGGTTCAAATCCCGGTAATCGGGATGGCCGTTGTACCAGCCGACGAAGGCGCAGGCGCCGTAGACGCCGGGCAAATCCTCGCCGGGGATGCCCAGCCGGCGGTCGTTGTAGGAGCCGGTGGCCAGCACCACGGCGTCGTAATTGTCCTGCAATTCGCCGATCGAAAGATCGCGCCCGATATCCACATTGCCGAGATAGCGCACTTCGTCCAATTCGAAGGTGCGAGCAAACTGGCGCGACGTGTTTTTGGTTTTGAAATGGTCCGGGGCGACGCCGAAGCGGATCAGCCCGAAGGGGGTCGGCAGGCGGTCGAAAACATCAACCCGGCAGCCGGGAACCTCTTTGAGCAACGCATCGGCCGCATACATACCCGATGGGCCGGAGCCAACGACGGCGAAGCTGGCGCTCACCGGAGGAACCTCCGGGCCTTACCGCCATGCCAATCGATGGCGGCGGGTTTTCCCTGTTGTATTGCCGGCATGAATACGTCCCGCCCCTGAATTCAAGCTATTTTAGATGCCGGAACCTTGATGCAACCGGACCAACTGGTCAAGGAAACTTTAGGCCGCCGGATCACGATATCGTTGCCGGGCCGGCTGCCGTCATTTCTCCTATCAGCCGGTCCACAAGGGCGGTATTGACCTTGCCCGCGATGAAATCCGGATCATTGATGGCATGGCGCACAAACGCCATTGTGGTGCCGATACCGGCGATTCGGAACCGGTCCAGCGCCGCGGCCATGGCGGCCAGCGCCGCGGCCCGGTCGGGCCCGGTGACGATCAACTTGGCGAGCAGGGAATCATAAAAAATGGGCACCGTGTAGCCCTCGTAACAATGGCTATCGAGGCGGATACCCGGCCCTTGCGGCGGCCGCCAGGCGGTAATCACGCCGGGGCAGGGGCGGAAATCCTTGGAGGGAATTTCGGCGTTGATGCGGCATTCAATGGCGTGGCCATTTATTTTCACGTCTTCTTGGGCGATATCCAGTGGCGCGCCGCCGGCGATGCGGAACTGCTCCTGGACGATGTCGATGCCGGTGATCATCTCGGTAACGGGATGCTCCACCTGAATGCGGGTGTTCATCTCCAAAAAGTAAAATTCGCCTTCGTCCTGATCGACGATGAATTCCACGGTGCCGGCGTTCTCATAGCCGATAGCGCGGGCCAGGCGGACCGCCGCGCCCTGAATCGCTTCCCGCAATTGATCGCTGATTCCGGGCGCCGGCGCTTCCCCGATCACCTTCTGGTGGCGCCGCTGGGTGGAGCAATCGCGCTCGCCAAGATGAATGACATTACCCTGGGCATCGCCCAATACCTGCACCTCGATATGGCGGGCATTGGCGATATTTCGTTCCAGGTACAGGGCGCCGTCGCCAACCGCGGCGCGGGCTTCGGCGGCGGCGGCCACGAACACCGCGGCCAACTGGGCGGCCTCGGTCACGATCTTCATCCCGCGCCCGCCGCCCCCCGATGCGGCTTTCAGCATGACCGGCAGGCCGATGCGGTCAGCGATATTCGCGGCCGCATCGGCGGACGCGATTCGTTCCGATCCGGGCAAGGTGGGCACGCCGCATTTGGCGGCCAGAGCGCGGGCCTCGATCTTGTGGCCCATCTGGCGCATGTGAGCTGCGCTGGGACCCACCAGCTTGATACGGTTCTCGGCGCAGGCGTCGGCCAGGTCCGGGGATTCGGCCAGGAACCCGTAGCCGGGATGAATGGCGTCGGCGCCGGCCGCCTTGGCCGCCGTCAAAACGGCGCCCACATTCAGATAGCTGGCGGCCGCCGAAGCCGGGCCGATGCAGATTGCTCGCCCGGCCATGCGCGCCGGCAGGGCCTCCCGGTCGGCATCCGATACGGCGAGCACGGTTTCGATGCCGAGGGCGTCGGCCGCGCGGATAACGCGGACCGCGATCTCGCCCCGGTTGGCGATCAGGACACGGGAAATGCTCAACGTCTATGGCCCCGGATCGAATTCTAAGACGGTTTGACGCGGAACAACACCTGGCCGTATTCGACAATGTCTTCGTTGGCCACGCAAATCTCGGTGACCGTGCCCGAGAGCCCGGCGGAAATCGTCGTGAACAGCTTCATCACCTCGATCAGCGCCACCGTGCTGTCGGGCCCGACCGTATCGCCAACCGCAACGAAGGCGTCGGCGCCCGGCTCCGACTGGGTATAAAACCGGCCGATCAAGGGCGAGGTGATGGCCACCGTGCCGTCCTCGACATGGACGGCGGGCGCCGCTGCGGGCGGGCAGGCGCGGCCACTGGGGTTGGCGTTGCCGCCGCCGGGTTTGTAACGGGTGCCGCTGGAGCCGCTTCCGGCGGCACCTCGCCCTTGCCCAGGGTCACTTTCAGATCGCCCACCTGCACCTGCAGGTAATCGAAACTGGAATTTTCCAAGGTCTCCATAAGCTGGGCGATCTGGCGCACATCCTCGTCGCTGATCGGGCTAAACGGATCGTTCACGAAACACTCTCCCCATTGGCATATTCTCTTCGAATGCCGGCGGCGTTGTGCAGCACCAATCTGCCGCTGCCCCGCTGCACCTGGATGTAACGCACGCTCTTATGCTTGCCAAGCTCCGCCATCGATTTTGAGCCCGTTCGATCGCTGCAACTTTTCCAGACCGTCGAACACCGCCTTGGGCGGGTTTTCGATGAATATGGCCGGATGGGGCTCGGTGTGAATCTCAAATCCTGGAGAACACCGGATGGGCCGAATAGGCCATTAATTCCCACAAATAGGGCCGGCGGAGGTGCCCGGACTGGGGGCCGGGCCGATGGACCGACCTGTGATAGCGGTCATAGCGCTAGTTTACAGCCATTGCTATACGTTGCATGTTATTTCGTCATTAATACGGGCTAGGTGCCATGCGGCGGGTCGCAATTTTCCTATTGGCGGTGCTTTTGGCTTCGGGAGCGTCCGGCTTCGTGCGGGCGGCGGAGAAATCCCGACCGCCCTTTACCGAGGAATAAATTGCCTCGATCCACGACATTCGGCTATTCGTTCTAGGCAAAGATTATGCCGTGGGCAGAGGCGAAAACCCAACCTCAAAATTGCCGAGAGATTGTTCGAAGCAGCATTTCGGCGGGATGCGGAATGGGCCACCGGTATCGGAAATGTATATGAGAGGGAGCTCAAAGATTTTGCCAAGGCCTCACATTGGTTCGAACGTGGCGCTGCGCTGGGTGTTAAGAATGCCGTGATTTTCTTGGATTTATTTACGAACAGGCGAAGGAGCATCCGCTTCCCGACTTCGAGGGTTTTGGGCGCCTGCGCCAATCGGATGACGGTTTCAGCGCCATCCGCCTTGGGCACATGTACTTATATGGCTGGAATGTCGAACGGGACCCAACCGAAGCCGATAAATGGTTTCAAAAGGCGCTCCGCAAAGGCCACACCCGGCTGCTGGCCGATCTAGGCGACTACACGCGGGAGGGATGGCTGGGCCACGACCGCATCAAGACTAGGGCGCTCGCCTGGTACCTCGCCGCCACTCATTTCGGCATCGTCCGCGCCCCGGGGGCCGCATTGGCGATGTCGTTCCATATTCCGGCATCGGCAACCCGTGCCGCCGAGGCTTCATCCAAAAAGTTGGTTGCGGAATTGAAAACGTTCGATGTGAAAATTTATCCGTTTCCGTGAAACCGCAAGTCACCGCTCTAGATCGGAATTCGCGGTTTTTTTCCGTTCCTGGTTTTTTATTTGGTTTAGTAGGCTCGGGAAATTTTGGCGCCGGCTTCTTTCCGGGTCTGAAGCCTGGACGCGGCGCCTTAATGCACCGAGAGCAAACCTGCATCTCTGAACGTCCATAAGCAGTGCTCTCCACTTTCTCTGCCATCGCCCTCCCTCTGGCGTTCTCTTGTTCAGGTCCATGTTCTGCTCAGCATCGTCGGCTTCCGCTTGCAGGTCCGCACACTCTGCCTCTTTCTCTTCGATTTGTCGCTCAAGTTCTGCGTCGAAATCCGGCAATTCTGCTTCTTCCGGCCCATTTTGCGTCCCGCGTGTCTGCTTCGGCTTGGTTGGAACATAAAAATCCGCCATCGCCTTGTTAAGGGCGCGGCCGGTCTCCCTATCCTTGTTCTTGACTGCGCCATCGACCCTGAGCCCGTTCGATTTCTGAAGCTTTTCCAGCCCATCGAACACCGCCTCGGGTTCGTTCTCGATGAAGATGGTCGGATGGGGTTTTGGGACGAAGCCCAAATCCTGAAATACGCCGTCCAACCTCCGCATATCAACCGCGCCATTTTTGCCAATCTTGCGGCGGTTTCGGCGTTGGGTTTGGCCCAAATGCCGGCGCAACGGCTTGTGAATTTCGAAATTGGTGATCATTGACATTTTCCTGTAATATTTCTAGAAAGTATAATATAATCAGTGAATTACACCAAGTGATTGCGGAATTATCATGCGCCTGGTTGTTCCCATATTACTCGCTGCCACGCTGGCCCAATGGCCAGGTCCGGGTGGTCCGTTCGCCAATGCCCAGGAATCCAAGGTCGCCCCTAAAGTATCGGAGTGGACCGATGCCCGCCTGGAACAAACCGATCCCGAAAAGTTGTTTGACATCGGCAAATCTTATGCCCTGGGCAAGGATGTGCCGAAAAATCCAGACTTGGCCGCCCGGATGTTCAAATCTGCGCACCGACGCAAGGCTTGGCCGGCCGGCCGCATTGGCTGGTTTTATAGATACAAGGCCAAGGATGGGGACCGGGCGATCCACTGGTACAAGATCGCCATCGCAGAGGGAGACAAATCGTCCCATTCTTCGTTGGGATCGCTTTACTATTATCGGCGGCTTGTATCCCGCAATTATATCGTTGCGCGCGATCATCTTCTAAAAGCTTCAGGCGGTGGAGCGTCTGCGTTACTTGGGCATATGTATCTCAAGGGTCTGGGCACTACACCCGATCCCGAGACCGCAAAAAATGGTTCCTGGATGCGGCGCGGCAAGGCAACCGATGGTCCATGCAGAAAATCGGCGAAGCATATCTCGAAATGAACGGCATCGATTCGGAATATGATACCGAAGCACTGGCTTGGTTTATTGCGAGTGAGCATGTCATTTATACCCGTTTTGGCCCGCAATTTGGATATGGCATGGGCCCGCAAATTGATGCCATGACTATTCTAATGAAATCGAGCGACATTCTCGCGGCGAAGCGGCAGGCGGCGAAAATAATAGAAATCGCCACCCTCGCCATCGATGATTTTGTAAAAAAGCAAAAAGCCGTGCAGGCCGAGGTCGAGCGCCACCGACTCCTTCAAAAATAGGATATACCTTATGAGGGCAGTGGGGCCAGTGAGAGGCGTAATTACGGAAATTTAATCCCCAGTGCCCTGAGTGCCTCTTAAATATCCTTTTTTTGCTTTTCGAGCGCGCGTCTTAGTCTGTTGTAAATTCGAAATTCTTGGTCGGTAAATGGTGGAATAAATTTTCGCAGCAAATCACCAAATTTTTCGAAGACATCCCACCATTGTTTGATCAATACAGCTGCGGCGTCGTTGCCTGTTTCCGGTTTGGGTTTTGGTAACGGCCTGCCCGGATCGGTTCCCATGAGAATTACCTCGGGCCGTTGTTTTCCTTTCGGCGCAAATTGCGCCCCGCCCGCCCGCTTCGGCTTGGTCGGAACATAGTATTCCGCCATCGCCTTGTTGAGGGCGCGGCCGGTCTCGCTGTCCTTGTTTTCGACCGCACCGTCGACGGTGAGGCGATTCGCTTTTTGGAA
>JAYGEH010000478.1:0-9822 GCA_046582475.1 Rhodospirillales bacterium | reverse complement strand
GTTGGGAAATCCGGGCAGGGCAACGCCGCGATAGGAAAAAATGCTGTCCTTCCAAAGCTCATCGATGGTGATACCGTTCAGACCATAAGTGTTGATCGGGCGCATATAGGCGTGGGCATCGAACCCGGTGGCATAGACCAGCACATCCAGCTTGACCACGGATCCGTCGGCGAGCTCAATTCCTTCGGGGCGGATACGGGCGATACCGCGGGTTTCGATGTGCACATTGTCCTGTTGCACCGCTTGGTAGTAGTTCTGGTCCGACTTTGCGATGCGCGTGCCGCCCAATTTATAGGTGGGCGTCAGCTTGGCCCGCAATTCGGGATCTTTGATGGTGGCCAGGGGTTTTTTAAACTCCTCTTCCATGGCTTCGCGCATCGCTCCCGGCTCGATCCGCCACCGGTCCGCCTTATTGATGAATTTCCACAAAAAATTCTGCCGCAGCCGGTAGGCGAATGGCAAGCGCAACAAAATCCGTTCCCACCAGGCCGTATACGGGTTTTCGCGGATGTGAATCCAATGAGCGCGCCGGATGAACTGGGTGACCTCGCATTCCCGGTAGGCCAGGGCCTCGGTAATCTGGATGCCGCTGGCGCCGCCGCCGATAACACCCCAGCGCTTGCCCGCCATGGACACGCTATGGTCCCAGGCGCCGGAATGGAAAGACGGCCCTTGGAAACTGTCCCGTCCCTCGATATCGGGGAAGATCGGCGCATGCAGAAATCCGGTCGCGCAAATGAACACATCGGCGATATCGGTCGCGCCGTCGGCGGTCTTGATATGCCAGACGTTATCGGTAAACCGCGCCTCGATAATTTCGGTGTCGAAGCGGATATATTTGCGCAGCTTTCTGTCGTCCGCAACCTTTTCAATATAGGCTTGGATTTCGGTCGCCGGCGCATAGGTGCGGGACCAGTCGTAGTTGGGCTGGAACGGAAACTCATACTGGCGCGACATAACGTCCACATAAAGACCGGGATAGGTGTTGTCCCGCCAGGTGCCGCCCACCTCACCGGCTTTTTCATAAACCGTGAATTCGATTCCGGCCCGCTTCAATTCTTCCGCCATGAATAGCCCGGCAATTCCGGCACCGGCGACGACAACGCGAAAGGCTCGATCGGTCATGATTTTTGCCCCCAAATCCGCAACTCACCAATCGGTCCCCGTAAATTTACCCACATTATGGCAAGTCTGGCCACCGAAGTTCGACTCTATTCGCCGAACTTGAAAAGGCAGCCGTCCGGGCCGGAGACGATGTGGCCGGCGGAATCGTCGGCAAAATGGGCCGGCAGGATCAGCGTATCGGTGTCGGCGTGGCGCTCGACAAAGGCGGTGCGCGTCGCCGCCGACTGCTCCGGGTCTTCGCAGAAGATGGAGCTTAACTGCGGCTCCGCCACCTGAATCGGATGATGCATGGCATCGCCGCAAAAGGCCGCCGTAGCGCCGCCCGATTCCAGATAAAGGCAGACCAGGCCCGGGGAATGGCCGGGCATGGGCTCGAGGCGGAGGCCGTCCCGAATCTGATGATCGCCGGCCACCAGATCGGCCTTGCCCGCCTCCATCACCGGCAGCACGCTTTCCGCAAACGAGGCGCCCATCCAGTCGAGGCGGGTATATTCCTTTTCCCAATATTCGAAATCGGTCTTGTTGAAGAGGTAGCGGGCATTGGCAAATGTGGGCACCCATTGGCCGTTTTCGAGGCGCGTGTTCCAGCCCACGTGATCCATGTGCAGGTGCGTGCACAGGACCAGATCGATCTCCTCCGGGGCGACGCCGGCGGCTTTCAGATTATCCAGCATGGGCATTTTCTTCCGGTGAAAATCGGGCCGTCCGTGGTTGGTCTTGTCGGACCCGATGCAGGTATCGACCAGGATGGTCAGCCCGGCAAAGCGGATAAGATAAGATTGGTGGGTGATAATAAGAAGTCCGGTTTCGGGCTGCATGCAGGCCGGTTCCAGCCAGTGCCGGTGCTTGGCCACATGCTCCGGCGTCGCGTCCGGAAACATTTCCGGCGCCGTCCGCGCCGGCACGCGCATCTCGAAGATCGATTCGATGGTGCCTTCGCCGATTGTCTTGGGTTTCATGTCCGCCTCCTCCTCGCCGTGATCACGCCGGCGCCCTACTCGTCCTCCTCGTGATACGCCCTCAAGTCCGGCGGATTGCCGGGCAGGCCAAGCTCGCCCCAGCGCCCGGCAATCCGGTCATGGACCGATTTCCGCAATGTTGTGCGCTTCGGAAATTCGGCCAGATGGCGGTGCGGCATGCAGGCATCGATCAATGCTTTCGAGCCATAGGGGCGCAACTCGGGCGGGAACTGGCTGGGATCGAGGCCGGTGGACCAGGTTTTCCTCTGAAAATCGATATCGTCCACCGGGTTGCAGCGGGTGCTCATGGCCCACATCACCTGGTTCATGTCGGCGGGATCCACATCGGCATCGACGGCGATAATCCATTTGGTGAAATAGGCGCCCGCCGGGCATTGCGCGGCGGCGGCCAGAATTTGCGCCACGTGGCCGGCGTAGCGCTGCTTGATGGCGATGACGGTCTGGCCCCATCCGGACGCCGCCGCCGGATGGCAATAGACGCCTTCGATGCCCGTCAGCCCGAAACGCTCCAGATCGTCCCAGATGGCGGCCGAGCGCATGACCGCGTAATAGGCGCCGATCTCGCAGGCCGGATAGTCGGCCATCAGCGCCGCCGTCAGGATCGGACGTTTACGCATATGCAGGGCCTTCACCTCGATCACCGGCTGCAACCCCTCGGGCCGGCCGTAATAGCCGGTAAATTCGCCGAGCGGGCCTTCCATGGCGGTATCGCCCTCGGCCACCGTGCCCTCGATCACGATTTCGGCGCGCGCCGGGATCGGCAGCGAGGTGGCCACGCCCTCGGTCAATTCCACCGGCGATCCCATAAGACCGCCGATAACGTCCAGCTCCGACACATCGGGGCCATAGGATTGGGCGGCGACCATGAAGGAAACCGGATCGATGCCGTAGGCGGCGACCACTTCGCAATCCTCGCCCCGGGCCCACCAGGCTTCCCGGTCAAGCCCGCCATGCTTGCCCGGCGAGCAATACATGCCGATGCGGCGCGGCCCTTGCAGCATTTGCCGGTAGCAGCCTACATTGAGGCGCCCGCTATCGGGATCGCGGGTAAAGGTGATGTCGCCGGTGCCAATATAGTCGCCGCCATCGCCGGGCCAGAAGCGCGGCACCGGTAATCGGGTCAGATCGATATCGTCGCCGGTCAGCACGATCTCGTTGACCGGCGCCGAATCGGCGGCGACCATAACCGGCGCAATCCGCTCGGCCGAAATGGCGCGCATGGCCTGGATCAGTTCGGTGGTGGTGAGATCGGGATCGACGCCTAAGGCATGGGCGAAGCGGCGCTTCGACGCTCCCAGCATGTTGGCGAGGATGCGGGTGCCGGTTTCATCGCCCTCGATATTTTCGAACAATATGGCCGGTGAGTTTTCATCCCGCGCCGCCATATAGGTGATGCCCGACAGCTCTTCGGCGGCGCTGACCGGTTTTTCGATCCGGTGCAGGCCGCCATCGGCCTCGATCCGCTCCAGCCATTCGCGGAGATCGGCGGGCGCCGGCTGATTATCGCGGCGCTGGTTCTCGGAACCTGGTGATTTGGGCAATGCACTGCCTCCCGCATGTTTCCGGCTACATAGCAGATCGAACCGGCGAGATCGAGACATGTACGCCGGCAGCGCATCGCCTTTAAAAAATAATGAACCCGGGCAATTCGGCACCATATGCAAATACACCAAGCGCTAAGTAGCCTAGTGGCCTGCCGTTATCGGTCGCCCTGATGGAAATGCACGGCCGCAGCCTTCGCGCCGAATGCGCGCCCGGCGCCGGCACGGCGGTAACTTTGCATATTCCCATGATCCGGGTAATCGGAACCGCCGATCCGGGCGCCGCCGTGGCCGCCACCCAATAAATATCCCAATTATCGGCTGGCTTTGAAACGGTTATGAAACTAGGCTGGTGCTTGATTCGCCGTTTCTGGAAACGAGGATATGCCGATGGATGAAGGACTTTCGATTTCCGAGCGCGCCGATGCGCTGGAATATGAGCAGATCCGCGAACTTGGCGACCGCATCGTCACCAAATCGATCCTGTTCGAATTGTCGGAAGGCGCGCAGCCGACGCGCTCCGAGTTTGGCATCGGCACCGGGCGGCAATTGCTGATGGGTGACGATCCAAGGCTGCCGCCCATGCCAGAAGCGCCGACGTTCATGGATTTCATCAAGCTCCGCTTCCAGATCGGCGGCCAGCAGCATTTGTTGCAAAGCGCAAACCTGGCGCAAAAGAACGGCCTGCCGGAGTATATGGTGCTGGCTTGCCTGCTACACGATGTCGCGGTGTCCGGCTTCATCCGCTCCGATCACGGCTATTGGGGCGCCCAGATGATCGAGCCTTATGTGGACGAAGAAGTAAGCTGGGCGATCCGCGTGCATCAATGTTTGCGCTTTTACCCGGA
Source organism: Rhodospirillales bacterium (assembly GCA_046582475.1). Classification (GTDB taxonomy): domain Bacteria; phylum Pseudomonadota; class Alphaproteobacteria; order Rhodospirillales; family UBA2165. Next base: position 5,328 of record JAYGEH010000478.1, on the reverse strand, counting down.
CGAAAGCGTCGGCTATGCGTACCCGGAGAACTATGTCCGGATGTTCGGCGAGGATTACCAGCCGGAACCCTATATCGCCGCCGAATACGAACGCGCCAAGAACCACAAATGGTACATGTCGGCGCGCATGATTTGCGTCAACGATCTCTACGCCTTCGATCCCGATGTGGTCATCGAGTGGGAGCAGTTCGAAGACGTGCTCGGCCGCCATTTCAAGCAGCCGTCCGAGGGCCTCGGCAACGACAACACTTCGGCATCGCATATGTGGCGGACGCTGAGGCGGCCGTGCAACGCGCTCTGAGCCCGGGGCAGTGTAAATTTATTGGTGTTCTAGACCGGCCAGATAGCCGTCCCGGATGCGCGTGATTTCGCCGCGCAGTTCGGTGCCGTATTTCTGCATGTCCTCCCAGTCCTTGTCGCTCATGGGGACGCGGATGGCGGCGTTGGTGCTGGGCCGCTCCTGGGCGCGCGCCCACCAGCTCCGGGTCAAGGGCCGCGCATCGATCCATATATCCAGCAAGTTCAGAAATTCCAGGCGGCCCACATAAGGGATCATGTTGATATCGGCGAGGCTGTAGTCCGCCCCCAATAACCACGGCCCGCCGGCCTCGGCCAAATCACCTTCCATTTTCTTGAATGTCTTCTCGTAGTCGGCCACCGATTCCAACACGTAATGGCTGTCCGTGCCCTGCTCGAAAATCTCGGTATAGCGGGCGGTTCGCTCCGGATCGCCCACATTGTTGAAGCGCCTTTGGCGCTGTTCCTCGGACATGCCCTGCATGCGGGCGCGGAAATGGGCGGAAAAGCTGATCTCGCGGGTGGCTTCGAAGATCTGTTCGTCGATCAGCTTCGACCACATGCGCATGCGGGTTTTCTGATAGGCGTCTCTCGGCACCAGCGCGACGTCGGGAAAAACCTCATCCAGATATTCGCAAATCAAACTGGATTCCGGGATCACCTGACCATCGTGCACCAGGGTCGGCACCACGCCGTTGGGATTGAGTTTCAGGTATTCGGGATCGTACTGCTCGTTGGTGAACAGATTGATGATCACCGGCTCATAATCGAGGGATTTTTCATCGAGGGTGATCAGCACCTTCTGGGTGCAGATTGAGTTGGGCGACAGATAGAGCTTGAGCATGGGTCATGGTCCCTTCGTATAAAATTAAACCGCCTCGGCGTTGTCCAACTTGTCCTGGGCGGCCATCCAGCGTTCTTCTTCGGCGCCGAGTTTGCGCCTGATTTCACCGAATTTGCGGTTCAGGCGTTCGTATTCGCCGGGCTCGGATGCGCGATAAAAATTTGGATCGGACAGGCTTTCCTCGATCGCCTTTTTTTCGGCTTCCAATTCCGCCATGCGCTTTTCGGCGGAACGCACCTCGGCGCGGAGGCTGTTGCCCTTCTTGCGGTCTATATTGGCGCCCCGCTTCGGTTTGGCTTTCCCGGGCGCCGGCTTGCCGGCGCGCTCCGACAGCATCATTCGGCGGTAATCGGCAATGTCGCCATCGAAGATCACCACCCGCCCGTCCTTGACCAACCACAACCGGTCGGCGACGGTTTCGATCAAATGGGCATCGTGGCTGATCAGGATGACGGCGCCGGCATAATCATTGAGGGCGTGCACCAAAGCTTCCCGGCTTTCGATATCGAGATGGTTGATGGGCTCATCCAGGATCAATAGCTGCGGCGCATCGATGCTGGCCAGGGCCAGCAAGAGCCGTGATTTTTGGCCGCCCGACAGCATGGAAACCGGATTTTCGAATATCTCGGCGCCGATGCCGACGGCGGCCAGGCGGCCCCGGATGCGGGCCGGCGGCTCGCCTTCTAAGGCCCGCGCCATGTGCTGATAGGCGCTGTCTTGTGGATCCAGCTCATCCATCTGGTGCTGGGCAAAATATCCGATGCCCAGTTTGGAGGATTTGGTCAGGCGCCCGGACATGGGGTGCAAGCGCCCGGCCAGCAGTTTGGCCAGGGTCGATTTGCCCTCGCCGTTGGCGCCCAGAAGAGCAATGCGTTCCTCGGCATCCAAACGCAGATCAAGCCCCGAGAGCACCGGCACCCCGTCATAGCCGGCGGCCGCCTTGTCCAGGGACAATATGGGCGATGGCAGATTCACCGGCTGCGGAAAGGTAAAGGGCGCCACCGGGCTTTCCGACAGAGACGCGATGGGTTGCATCCGTTCCAGCATCTTGATCCGGGCCTGGGCCTGGCGCGCCTTGGTGGCCTTGTAGCGGAAACGGTCGACGAAGGATTGAATATGGGCGCGCTGGGCGTCCTGGCGGCGCTTCATGGATTGCAGTTGTTCCTGTTTCATGCGCCGCTCGGTATCGAACTGATCGAAGACGCCGGCGTAATAGGTGAGCTTGCGGTTCGCCAAATGCAGGATTCCGTCCACGGACCGGTTCAAAAGCTCCCGGTCATGGGAAACGATCAGCGCGGTGCGTGGATATTTGGCCAGAAACCCTTCCAGCCAGAGCGCGCCTTCCAGGTCCAGATAGTTGGTCGGCTCGTCGAGCAGCAGCAAATCAGGTTCGGCGAACAAGACGCCGGCGAGCGCAACGCGCATGCGCCAGCCGCCGGAAAATTCGGCGCATGGGCGCGCCTGCGCCGCCTGATCGAAGCCGAGACCAGCAAGAATGGTGCTGGCCCGGGCCTCCGCCGTATGGGCGCCGATCTCGGCGAGGCGGTTCTGGATGTCGGCGATGCGGCCGGGATCGGTGGCGGTTTCCGCATCGGCCAGCAGCGATGCACGCGCAGCATCGGCGGCGAGCACGGTCCCCAGCAAACTCTCCGGGCCCGCCGGCGCCTCCTGGGCGACGCCGCTGATGGAGAAGCCGCGCGGCGTCTCGATGACGCCGCCGTCGGCCTGCAACGCGCCCTCGATCAGGCGAAACAGGGTGGTCTTGCCGGTGCCGTTGCGCCCGACGATACCCACCTTGCGGCCGCCCGGAATGGCCGCCGTTGCGCCATCGAACAACACCCGCCCGCCGAGGGAAAAGGAAAGATTTCTGATTGCCAGCATGAAGGCGACAAGTGGCCGGTTAGGGCCCCGATGTCAACGCCGCCAGGCGCATGGAAGACTGCGCGGCGAATTGGCTCGACACCCCGGCCCCGGATAATCCAGAATAGAAATGTAAAACCCATTTGGCGAAGGAATTTCCGGAGAACCATGATGGCCTATGAATTGGACGATTTCTGCGAAGATTGCAAAGATTTGATCGATCCCGCGACCGGCAAGAAAGACTTGGAAGCGGTTCGCAAGATTTTGGAAAAACTGTGCCATAACCAGGAATTTCTTGACGCCAATTGCGGGCCGGGCGCGGTGCACGGCGTGCATACGCTTTACCGGGACCCGGATAAGGATTTCATGGTGCTGGCACATATCAACGATCAGGGGCGCACCTCGCCGCCCCACGATCACGGCGCGTCCTGGGCCATATACTGCCAGGCGGTGGAATATACGGAAATGACCCTATACGACCGCACCGATGACGGCGCAACCGAGGGCCATGCGGAACTGGAAGAAACGGAAAAATACCGCCTTGATCCGGGCAATGCGGGATATTTCGATTCCCATAAAATCCATTCCATTCATTTTCCCGATGGCGCCCGCTTCATCCGCGTGACCGGCACCGATCTGACCCAACTGACCACCAAACGGTTCTCCTTGAAGGATAAAACGGTGACCGTAGTGACGCCAAATGACAAATCCGGCGCCGCCGGCTCGACCGCGGCATAAAGTCTTTCGCGGTCAGGCGACCGGCTCGATCTGTTCCAGTCGGCGCTCGATCATGAACGGCTCATAGAAGGCGCGCCAATCGGCGACGTGGTGCGAAGCCGCATGGGTTTCGAACGCGGTCCTATCTTCAAATTCTTCCCAGAAGAAAAACTCGCCGGCGCCGTTGGTGGCAATCTCGAAGCGCAGGTTGCCCGCCTCTTGGCGGACTTCTACGCCATAGTCACGCGCCCGCGCGGCGACGCGATCCTGATGATCCCGGGGCACCTTGAGATAGGCGAATATCGCGTGGCTCATTCTTGAGAGTCCCAGTCCCGCACTTCGGCCACCTTGCTGGCCGTGATCTGTTCCATTAGGCCGCCAGTTTTAATAGCTTGGCGGCGTTCTCTTTGAGGATCAGCGGTTTGACCTCGTCCTTGATTTTGAGCTGATCGAAATCGTTCAGCCAGCGGTCCGGCGTGATCACCGGGAAGTCCGATCCGAACAGGACCTTATGCTTCAAAAGCGAGTTGGCGTAGTGCACCAGGATCGGAGGGAAGTATTTCGGCTACCAGCCGGAAAGATCGATATAGACGTTGGGTTTGTGCTGGGCGACGGCCAGGGCTTCCTCCTGCCACGGAAAGGACGGGTGCGCCAGGATGATGGGCATGTCCGGGAAATCCACCGCCACGTCGTCCAGGAACATCGGGTTCGAATATTTAAGACGGATGCCGAAGCCGCCCGGCATGCCTGAGCCGACCCCGGTCTGGCCGGTATGGAAGAGCGCCGGCATGCCGGTTTCGGCGATCGCTTCGTACAAGGGATAGGCCATGCGGTCGTTGGGATAGAAGCCTTGGGTCGAGGGATGGAACTTGAACCCCTGCACGCCGAAATCGGCGACCAGGCGGCGCGCTTCCTTGGCGCCCTGCTTGCCTTTATGGGGATCGATGCTGGCGAACGGGATCATGATGTCGTCGTTTTCGGCCGCCTGCTCGGCCACCAATTCGTTGGAAAACCTTGTATGGCCGAGATGATGCTCCGAATCGACCGTAAAAATGACCAGCCCGATCTTCCGTTCGCGGTAATATTCGGCGATGGTGGAGATGGGTTCGGGCTCATAGGCGCGCCCGAAATAGGCCTGCATGCCTTCGGCAAGCTCGCGCTTGTCTTCGTAGGTTTGCGTCCCGCACGGCCCATCGGCGTGGGTGTGAATGTCGATGGCTTTCAGCTTGTCCAGTTGCAGCATAATTCCGGTTCCTCTTCGTCAATTCGCTCGATTCCGCGCGTGCGGCGCGAAGGTTACTATACACAGCCATGAATCGGGTGCACGCACAGAACAAGGCTTTCGCGATTTCACGCCGACGTTTGGCAACCGCTTCCTCCTTGAGGTGGATTGCCGAAACATGGTACGGATTCAAGTCGGGCCGAACGGATCGGCCACTAATAGTTCAAACCAATTGAAGGCGGAGGGCGATTTCATGAAAACCAAAATTTTATCCATTCTCGGCGCGGCCGTGGCGATGACCATGGCCGTCTCGGCATCGGCGGGAACACTGGACGATGTGCGCAAGCGCGGGCACCTGCAATGCGGCGTCAATACCGGCCTGCCGGGC
>JAYGEH010000400.1:0-7470 GCA_046582475.1 Rhodospirillales bacterium | reverse complement strand
CGGCGCACCCGGGTGATCATGATGTCGGACGGGGCGAGATGCTCGTTATTGCGATCGACAATCTGTCCCATGCTTTCGGTAACCAACTGGTCCTGCAGCACGAAGCCGAGGATGCCGGTATAATTTTCGGTGCGCTGCATTTCCCGGTCGATCCGGTAATCGTTGGCTCGGTTTTCCGCCAGCCGCCAGCGGCCGTTCAAATCGGTGCTGTTGGGCAAAAATTTGGTGGGCACGGCGGCTCCGGGATGGCCGGCCTGGCGGGCGCCGGCGGGCTGCTCCTGATCCGAAATTACGCCCTTCTTTTCGACGATCACGATCATCGAGTTTTCGTCGTCGATGGGCACATAGGCGCGGGGCAGGATATTGCGGTCGATGGCGGCAATCGGCGGCATGGTCCAGAACGGAAACAGGAATTGGCCGAAGCGCCAATAGGTTTCGCCGTCCTCCCCCGGACGGTAGGCGCCGTAGGCCTGGCCGTAATCGGTTTCCGCCGCTTCGTATTCCGGCGCCCGGTTGGCGAGCGCGAAGCGGTTGGCGTCGCCGTCTTCGAACGCGGCCTTGTGCACGGTGCCAAAATGCAGGAATCCGATATGGGAGGTATCGAACTCGCCCTCGGCGCCCTGCAGCCAATTGGCTTCGCGGAGGATGAAATGGATATCGGCCTCGTCTTCGGGAAGCATCGTGGATTCGATTCCGGGCAAGCCGGGAACGTTCTGCTGATCGCCCATGAACACGTAGACAAGGCCGTTACGCTCCGCCGTCTTGTAGGCTTTGGCTTTGATTTTGTGTTTGAAGTCCTGATCGGGCGGCACGTTGGCCATATCCAGTCAATTGCCGTTAACATCATACTTCCAGCCGTGATAGACGCAGCGGATGCCGTTCTCTTCGTTGCGCCCGAAAAACAGCGAGGCGCAGCGGTGCGGGCAGAATTGATCCATGATGCCGACCCGACCCGAGGTATCGCGAAAGGCAATCAGTTTTTCCGACAGGAGCATCAGGCGCACCGGATCGCGGTCGGCGATCAGTTCCGAAGATTTCGCCGCCGGTATCCAGAATTGACGCATAAATTGACCCATGGGAATGCCCGGGCCGGTTTTGGTGAGAATTGCGTTTTCGGCTATCTTGGTCATGGCCGGCGGCTGCGCCTCGAAGTCATATCCAAATTCGCCCCGCGGCCCGGGGCGCCGCTGGATAATCAGCATACAAGTGGCCGCTCGGAATATCCAATATCTGATCGTCCGGCATCGATCCCGGTACTAGAAATTAAGCGATATGTCGCGGTGCACGGACTGGCAAACGGCCACATCAATCGCCACATCTTTGGGCAACTTTTCTTGCAGCCGGAGGCCAATGGTGGACCTTATGGCTTTGTCGTAAGTGCCGAGCCCGGCCAGCAGTTCGCGCTTGGCACGGGTCCGCCAGGTCACTTCGGTGGTGAAGGCCTCAAGCGCCCGGCCCAGTTCCTGCAGGGCTTTTTCCGGATTGGCGTTGCGCCCGCGCAGCGCGCGGCGCGCCCGCGACAGCCTGGACCGGATCGGGTTGGCGGCGGCCACCTTGCCGACGGCACGGGCAACCTCGCGGATCGCCTGGGCGGCTTCCTCGGGCGGTTGGCCGGCGATGATCGCCCGGAGACCCCTGGTGCGCTGTTCGAGCGGTGTCAATTTATCCACGGCGGCGATAATCTTCCGCAGTTCCGGAATCGGCTCATAGGCGCTGTCCACGGTACGCCGGTATCTGAGGCGGGCTCCGCGCGCGGCCTTGGCAAATTCGAGGTACGTTTTGCGCGCGGGGTTCCATTCGGCCGGTACTTGGGCGAGCAGCGCCTGGCGTTCCATCTGCAAGACCTCGATCTCGCCCACCATCGCCTGTGCCGCGCCGTTCTCATTTTCGTTGCTCCGGCTGAGACGACGGCGGCTTTGCTCCAGCTTCTCGATTTTCGCGCCGATGCGGCGGGCTTTCGCCTGCAGGTCCCGCACCCGGCGGTGCAGCGGTCGGTAGCCTGGGATATAGGTGTCGAGCGCAAGGTCGGCGGCGCGCACTTTTGCCACCATCTCGAAGGTCTGGCCGGCCGCTTCGAGGGCTTCGTTCAGTGTCCGCCGATGGCGCCTGGGCAGAGAGGAAATATCGAGGGCGCGGGCCTCCGCCATATGGCCGCGCAAGGCGTTGCCATGCTGATCATAATCGGCGAACAGGCGGCGCTCGACGCAGAGCTGGATGCGGGGATTGCGCGGCGGCGGCGCCGTCTCCGCCGTCAGATTGATACGGTTCGGCAGAAAGTTCACCAGGGGCGGATAGAAACCGACGATGGCGAGGCCGGTCAATTGCAGCAGAATGAACGGCACCACGCCCTTATACATCTGGATGGTCTTGACGCTCTCCGGTGCAACGCCGCGCAGGTAGAACAGCGCAAACCCGAATGGCGGCGTCAGGAAGGAGGTCTGGATGTTGACACCGATCATGACACCGAGCCAGACCGCAGTAATGTTGGCGCTGGGATCGGCCAGCAGGATCGGCGCGATGATGGGAACGACGACGACGGCGATCTCGATAAAGTCGAGGAAAAAGCCAAGAATGAAAATGACCGCCATCACGACGACGAATTTGGAGATGAAACCGCCCGGCAATTGGGACAGGAACTCGCGCACCAGATCCTCGCCGCCGAAGGCGCGGAATGCCGCCGTCAGCATGGCGGCGCCCAAAAGGATGATGAATACCAGCGATGTGGTCTTGGCGGTTTCGACCATGACCTGCGAAAGGGTGTTCTCAATCCGGTAGACGCGGACGCCGCTCCACAGGATCGACGCCAGGAAAAAGAAAACGGCAACGGTGGTGGCAGCAATGACGGCGGCGTCCTTACTGTCTTTGATCAATTTGACGTTGATGTCGAAATTACCCACCAACCAGGCCAGCGCGGCGAGCGAGATGAAGCAAAGGAGCGCCGGATAATAGGCGCCTTTTTTTCCATCCATCAGGCGATAGCCGCCCATGATCATGGCGCCGATGGCGCCGATGGCGCCGGCCTGGTTGACCGTCGCAATGCCCAGCACGATGGAGCCGAGAACCGCCATGATCAGGGTCAGGGGCGGGATCAGGACCAACCCCGTGCGGCGGTAAAATTTGGCATCGAATTTGCCATCGTAGGGCACCGGCGGCGCCGAGCCTTTTTTTAGGTAGGCGACGATGAGGATGTAGAGCATATAGAGGCCGACCAGCACCAGGCCCGGCAGCAACGCCCCCATGAACATTTCACCGGCACTGGTCGAGGTCACATCGAAATCTGTCGGCAGGTTGGAGGATCCGGTGGTTTCCCTGAATTCGGCTTTGCGGATGGAGGCGGCCCGGTCGCTGGCGCTGGACAGTTGATCGGCCAGGATGATCAGGACAATGGAAGGCGGAATGATCTGACCGAGGGTCCCCGATGCCGCGATGATGCCGGTGGTCAGGGGGACATCGTACTTGTTGCGCAGCATCACCGGCAGCGAAATCAGACCCATGGCGATCACCGTGGCGCCGACGATGCCGGTGGTGGCGGCCAACAGCGCGCCCACGAAAACCACCGAAATTCCGAGCCCGCCCGGGACCGGTCCGAACAGCTGGGCCATGGCGATCAACAGATCCTCGGCGATCTTCGAACGCTGCAGCATGATGCCCATAAAGACGAACAGCGGGATGGCGATCAGGGTGTCGCGCTCCACCTCGAAATAGATACCGCGGAAGTTGGTGACGGCGGCGTTCAGCCACTGGACCGGATTGCCTTGGGCGAAATAGGCGCCGGTGTCGCCGGCGAACAAGTATCCGGCGACGGCGGCCGTCAGGATCGTGATGATGGCCGATCCCGGCAGCGCAAAGGCCACCGGGTAGCCCGAGGCGAGGGCGCCGATCAGCGTGAGGACCAGGAGGGCGAGGAAAATGAGTTCCATGGGGCTGGGTCTTTCCGGGCCTGGCGGCTACTGGGAATGTTGTCCGCTGGGCCCGGCGGCGGGCGCGTCCCCGTCCTTGAGCAACACGCCGGCATTGCCGAGAAAATAGCCGCAGAATTGGATCAGCATGCTCAGCGCATAGACCAGGAGGAAGCCGGCCATCAGGTATTTAACGTACATGCCGAAACCCGACTGGGTCACTTCGAAGGACAGGAGCGGCGCATTGATGGAACTGGTTTTGGTCCACAATCCGCGGGTCAGGATAATCCAGCAGACCGGGATTCCGAACAGCATCGTGCCGATGACATTGGACCAGGCCTTGCCCCGTACGGAGAAACTGGTGAACAGGATGTCGACCCGGACATGGCCTTCCTGTATCAGGGTATAGGCACTGGCGAACAGGAACAGGCCAGCGTACCAGAACCGCACCAGGTCACCGAGAAAGGTCTGCTCGTAGGAATAGATAAAACGCAGGATGACGATCAGCAGTTCGGCGATGACAATCAGCAGGGCCAACCAGGTGAAGCCGAGGGACCGGGCGAAAATCGCCACCACCATGGCCACGAGGATCAGGGGATAATGCACGTAGGAACCGCGAAAGACGGAGCGGCCGAGGTCCTTGGCAAGTTCGGCGCCGACGACGCCGGTCAGCAGATTTTCCACCCTGAGGAAGGATATGGCCGCGTCGGTGACACCGATAAACAGCACCGCCCAGAAAGCCGCCCGAATGATATAGGCGGCAAGGGCGGTCATGCGCTCGGAATCGGCCTCCAGGCTGGGGGCAGCAGAGTTCACAACAAAATAGGCGATGACCGTCACCGGCAATATATATAATGCCACTTGAACCCATCCAAACGCGACCGCCCCGCCCGCCAGCGGCTTGCTCAAGGTTTCCAGCCCAAACCAGCCCAAATGCGCGAACAATGTATTGGGACCGGGCCAACCGAACCAGAAAATCAGGATATTATTGGCGATGAACACGATGCCTAGAATGGCAATGGACAAGGCGCCGATGCGCAACGCCTGAATAAAATGGAGTCTGCCTTTGCCGGCGGATTCAGCGGACATCGATTAGCCTGTTTTTCACCACCAACAAAGGTTGCCGGCAATGCAAAATATACGCGGTCAAAGTGGAAAACGGAGCCCGAGGACTCCGTTTAACCAAGATTTACAAAGTCGTTCCGCTTAGACGCCGAGAACGCGGTTGCGCTGGGCCACATAGGCCTGGTCGGAAATCTTCGACCAGGCGCCGAGATTGGCCCGGGACTTCAAGAAACTCTGGTGAATCTTGTTGGCCAGCGGAGAATGGGCGCGAACCGATTCGAAGACCTCTTTCGCGGCTTCGCCGAAGCTGTCGTAGATATCGTCATTGAACTGGCGCAGCTTGACGCCCTGGTTCGTGACCAGATCAATGAGCGCCTCACCGCTGCGGGCGTTGTACTCGGCCATCATCATGTCGTTTTCCAGACCGGCTGCGGCTTCGATTATGGCTTGATCGGACTTCGACAGCTTGCTCCAGAAGCTGGCGTTCATGCCAAAGGACAACATCGAGCCAGGCTCGTGCATGCCTGGATAATAATAGAACTTGGCGGCTTCATAGAACTTCATGAAGCGGTCGTTCCAAGGGCCCACCCACTCGGTGGCGTCGATGGCGCCGGACACCAGATTTTCGTATATCTGGCCGCCGGGAATCGACACCGGAGAGGCACCCAGCTTGGCCATGACGTCGCCGCCGAGACCCGGAATACGCATCTTCAATCCCTTGAGGTCGTCGGCCGAGTTGATTTCCTTGCGGAACCAGCCGCCCATCTGGACGCCGGTATTGCCGGCCATAACCGCCTTGATGCCGAACGTGCCCGCCAGTTCATCCCACAATTGCTGGCCGCCGCCGAAGCGGATCCAGGCGTTCATCTCGGTATAGGTGAGCCCGAACGGAACGGAAGTAAAGTAAGCCCAGCCCGGATGTTTGCCTTTCCAATAGTAATCGGCGGCGTGATAGGCCTGGGAATTGCCCGATGCCACTTCGTCGAACGAATCGAAGGCGCCGACACGCTCGCCAGCGGCAAAATAATTGACCTTGATACGTCCTTCGGTCATGGTATCCAAACGCTTGGCCAGCCGCTGCGCGCCCGTGCCGAGGCCCGGAAAATCGCGCGGCCAGGTCGTGACCATGTTTATCTCGACACGACTCTGGGCGATCGCCGGCTTCGGAAAAGACGACACCGCCGCCGCTGTCACCAAACCGGCAACGCCGGCGCCTTTTATAAATTTTCGACGTTTCATGAATTCACTCCCTTATTTGAAATTCCAAATTTTGCGGGCGGCCGGCCAATGCGCCAGCCAAACTATCGTTTACAGCGATTATTCAATGAAGTATATGAACTTTTGGAGGACGCGCAACACAAAGTGGTGTGCTGGATGGCGTGCGCGATGCCATTACCGGTGCTGCCCGTCGCGTGCACCGCTTCGACTCTTTATCCGATGGTTTCGAGCGCCTCCGGGTGGGGCGTCGGCGACCAGCCATTGGCGGTATAATATTCCAACGGATTGAAGCGTTGTTTGTACGACATTTTGGGACTGCCCTCGATCCAATAGCCGAGGTAAACGTACGGCAAATCCAAGCTATGGGCGCGTTCAATCAGCCAGAGAATCATATAGGTTCCAAGGCTCCGGCGCGGCTGCCCGGGATCAAAAAAACTATAGACCGCCGACAGGCCGTCATGCATCTGGTCAACCAGACAGGTGCCGAGCAGGCCGCCGTCGGGGCCGCGAAACTCGACCACCATGGAATCGACCGGCGTTTCTTCGATCAGCGCCTGGTAGTCATAATAATCCATGGTCGCCATATCACCACCGGTGTGGCGAACATCCTGATAGCGGGAAAAAAGCTGAAATTGGTCGGTTGTCGCCTTGGCGGCCATCATTTTTACGCGAATATCCCGGTTGACGCGCATCACGCGTTTTTGCGAGACGGTCGCCTGAAATTCCTCGACCACCGAGCGCACCGCCTTGCAGGCCGAGCAATTCTGGCAGATGGGCGCATAGATCAGCCCATGGCTGCGGCGAAACCCGACCCGCGACAAGGTATTGTGAAGCGCCGCGGAATCCCGGCCGACCAGCTCGGCCACCATGCGCCGCTCGGTCTCGCCCGGAAGGTACGGGCAGGGCATTGGCGCGGTGACAAAGAACGGTGTCGGACGACTGGTCAGGTTATGCTTCATGAGATTGGGGCAATCACTGCGGGCCGCGACAGGCGTTCGACCGGCAAACCAAGATCACGGAGAACGCGGCGCGCGGCATTGGCGCGGTCAACCGACAATTCCCAATTGGTATATTCGGATCCGGTTCCGAACTTGGAGGCGTCGGTGTGTCCGCTGATGGCGATTTTCTGCGGCAATTTTTCGACAACGCGTTTGACCAGTTCCAACTTGCGCCGGGCGCGCCCCAAAGGCTCGGAACCGCCGCTTGGGAACATGGCCAGACCTTCCTGATCGACGATCTGGATACGCAGGCCCCCGGGTGTATTGTCGACCACGAGACTCTTTTTAAG
>JAYGEH010000341.1:0-4247 GCA_046582475.1 Rhodospirillales bacterium | reverse complement strand
GATGACCTTCTGGCCATGGTGCGGGGTTGCAACACGGATATTTGGTTGATACCTAAGGGAGAGTCCCCGTTCACGATGATCGGCTACTACGGCGCGCGTATGCTCGATACGTCTTTTGCCGACGCCTTTCTGGGCAGTTACACCAAAGCTAAGTCATTTGAGTTTTTCGATGCCTGGGTGTGCAAGATATGACGGCATGGGAACGGACGTGCCGGGCCTGCCCGGCAAGGTCATTCAAGGGCGTGATGAGGGATTGCTTCCATGTCTGAGCGCTTCAATGTCACCTACCGGTTGAAACTGTTCGTGCTGTCGCTTGTCAAGGACATGAGAATCCTGACAATTCTGGACAACATTTTTCATGTTCCTTTTCTGCCGTTCAGTTTTCTGTCGTATCAGTGGCATCGACTTCTGGGCCGGCCTTACCATGGGATTTGGCTGGCGTCGCCCCAAGGCAACCCTTTCCGCTATAAGTACATGGCCAAAAGCATTGATTATCTGGCGGACGACGTTCATGGCGATCACTTTGCCCGCCTGTTTGACGGTCGGCAAAGCCATCCTGGGTCTTTGCCGATGACCGTTTGGGGCCCAGGCAATCAGCCCGCATCGGCGAAGCGGAAGCCGGGTCGCGCTTCCAGGATCGGCTTCTCGAAAAAATAATACACCAGCGTTGTGACGATGCCGATGACTAAAACCGTTACCACCACGAAGGCGCTTCCCGACAGGTCATAGAGATTGCCGATTATCGCCCCGATGGGGATGTGGAACAGATAGACTCCGTACGAGATTCTCCCCCCCCACAGGGAAATTCCTTTCATCCAGCCCTGGAACAGACTTTCGAGGCGCAGGAAAAACGCGAGGACGGCGCACGAGAACAGGGCCGTTGCGGCAAAGACCAGCAGGCGGAATTCGAGCACCCCGGACAGGCCTCGGGAAATCCGGTCGTAGGCATCGAACAAATACGCCGCAGCCGCGATGGCGGTGATGAAGATCACGGCGACGGGAATCTTGTAGATGCGGTCCCGCCACAGATACAGCAAAATCCCGAAGCCGATGGAATCGAGCCGGAACATGACCACCCGCCGAAGGCCGTTGCCCCAGTTTTCCACCGGGGCGTCGGATAGCACCCGGAGCAGGGTGAGCACTGTAACGAAGCCAAGGGCGCCGAAAACATAGATGGAGGCCCGGTTTTTGAGCCCAAACAGCCGTCCCCAGAAGGCGAAGAACAAGGCCATGAAGCAGGGGAACAGGATATAAAACCATTCCTCCACGGCCAGCGACCAGGAAACCGAGTAATAATCGAATTCCGGCGGCGGCCAATAGAAATTCTGGAGGAATAGCAAATACTTGACGGTGGTCAGGTCGAGGCGGCCGCTGAACAGGATGATGAAGAACACGAGAGACAGGAAATACAGCGGCAGGGTCCGCATCCATCGCCGAACCAGGAAGATGAGAAGGTTCTTCCTGACCCCGGTTGTGGATTCGAATATCTTCTTGAGGAATGGGCAGAGGACGAACCCGCTGAGGACGAAGAACAACTCGACGGCCAGCGACGTAACCGTTTCCAATAGTACCGGGTCGTCGACGAGGGAGAAATAGATCACCAGGTGCGGGCCGGCGACCGAGAACGCCGCCAGGAACCGCAGGAAATCCAGAGAGATAATTCGCATTGACGCGCACCCGGCGAGCAACTAGGGACGACTCCAGCTTTTTTAGATGTCCTGGAGACGCGGATGACCGTCGACCGCCTCAAAATTTGGAATAAACGAACGGCTCCAGAATCTCCCCATCGGTAAGCAGGATCAGAACCGTGATCAGAAAGATTACCGTCAGGATGGGCCGTGCCCATTTCCACTTCCGAGCCTGCTGATCAGTGGCGATTTTGGCGCCGCTCGACATTGGAGAAACCTTCAAGATGTCCCTTGCCCGATCCGCGAATCTACGGGCGGTCGAAATATAAGGCCATCCAGCTCCCAAGGTCAAAACTTTAACGTTATTGAGGTTTTTCAGGCCGTTGTGATAATTTGTCCGCAACCGGTTCGCCCCGCTCCGATGATCAGGCTGGGGCGTCTGCAATGCACTTTAATGGGGAAATACTTTGATCGCAAAATTTTTCACTCGGATGCACTCGGTGTTCAAAAGCCGGCTGGTTCGGATTCTGATATGGGGGGCCATGGCGCTGGTCGGGCTGGAGGCGGTGGCCGTCGGGCTGGCGATTGAGAAGATAGGGAGCTACGGAGTCCCGGCCGATATCACCCGCAACCACTTCTTCCTGACCCGGTTCACTCTGATCCCCTTTCTCGGGACCCCGACCATCGATCGCTTCGAAAGCTCAACCAACACCCGCTACACCGGGTTCGACAACGCGTGCCACGACTTCATCACCGATTCCATGCTCGGGTGGCGCAATCAGCCGGGGATCTCTTGCAGTTTCCTGTACCCCGCCGGCGGCGCGCCCTACAGCATCGGCATGTTGTGGAACGCTTACGACGCCGACGGGTTCATGGTCTCGATGGAGGGCGGTCCGCAATACCAGCGCAGGAAGCCTGACGACGTCTTCCGCTTCATCATGCTGGGCGGATCAGCCTTGGGCGGCTTCGGTGCCCCACCGTTCGGCTCGATTCCGGCGCATGTGCAGCGCATCCTTAACGGCCGCAGCGACCCCGGCCGGAGCGGGAAGAGGTTCGAAGTCATCAACGCTGCCGTTGGGGGCTATAACTCGGCCCAGCAGTACCTCTATCTCATGTCGGAGTTAATCTACTACGAACCGAATGTCGTGATCTTCTATAACGGTTGGTCCGATTCCATAAACCGGCATGGCCATTTTTCGGACGCAACAATGGCGTACATGCGCCAGGCAAAGAAGTTCAAGTCGGTCCCCTTTTCCAGTATTCGCATGAAATGGCATCGGGACTACGCCGCCTACATCGAACGGAGCTATACCCCGAAGGGCGCCGCCAAGATTTTGAGCAAAACGACGCGCCGCTCGCTGGAGTGGTTCCTGGACCATACGGGCATCGGGTATTGGGCCTGGAAGCTGGAATTGCGCAAGAACTGGAAACGGGCCTGGAAGGGCCTCGTCGGTCTGTTCAAGGAGATCGAGCAGCGGCCAAGCCAGGCGGAAGCCTTGAAAACCGACTTCGATCCCAGGACCTTCAGGGTGTTCGAGGAGAACATCCGCCGGCTCGCGACCCTGGCCAATTTGCGCGGCTTCAACGGGATGTTCGTCCTGCAGCCGATCATCGGCATTGATGACAAGCCCTATGCGCCCGGTGAGCGGCGGTGGATCGACATGGACGTCGCGGAAGGGAAGATCTTCCGCCGAAGCAAGTTCTACGAGCTGGTGAGACCCTTTTACGTCTCTCTGTCAGAGACGCACCGGGACGACAAGACACTCTGTTATGCTGACCTGAGCGGCGTGTTCAAGAACATCGAGGACCGCGTCTACGTCGACGAGGGGCACCTCAATTCGGACGGCAACAGGATCGTCGCCCGGGCGGTCGTCGATCAGCTGGCCGCGTGCGGCTTCCTCCAATCCTCGGCAGCCGCTGCCAATGCCCCGGCCGAACAAATAAGTGCGGTCCCAGCCGTTCGCTGATACCTCTCCGGTATGCGGGCATTGATTATGCCTTCGCCCTTTTGAACACGGTGACCCAAAGCGAACCTCCCGTTACCACAGCGCATGGGATGGAACGGGAAAGTCAAAGGGGTTTAACCAGTCTCTCAACCTCGATAAGCACCAGCATTGCTAAGTCGAGGTCAGGCTGTTTGCCTGAACGTTTCAGTAACTCGACACGTTCCTTGGCAACTTCCAATGCGCCTTCACCGTGACGGTCTACGAGTTCTTGAGCAGCCAATTCAATCCGCCCCAACATTTTAGACGCCTCTCAATTGTTTACCAAATTGCTGTGACATTTGGTCAAACAGCCAGAAAGCCTTATTCAATCAGGCCCGGATTCGGACCCTCGGAGTGGTTGACCCGATGCTTGAGTTTCTGGGCTGGCTTACCTATCGCAAAGCCAGACGTTTATGGCATTATCTTCAGACAGGAGAAGGCCATGGGCTTTAAAGAACTCTTACAGATCATCGTCAAGGATTGTGACTTTAGTTACGCCATATTGATTTTTGCGGCTATGGCGGTTGGTATTCTCGTTTGGTTGATCACCACGTGAGTATATCGGGGAGAAATCAGTGGTCTGAGGGCAACGATCCGAGATCAAGAGGCAACAATACAGGGCCAACAGGCGACA
>JAYGEH010000274.1:0-13258 GCA_046582475.1 Rhodospirillales bacterium | reverse complement strand
TATCAACTTATCCAGGGTCAGGTCAGAAACGGCTCGTCTTAACCGCTCATTCTCCTTTTGAAGACGCTTGAGTTCTTTGAGTTGAGCAGTCCCCATTCCACCGTACTGCTTACGCCAACGGTAGAAAGTCTGCTCTGTAATCTGAACTTCCCTGATCGCATCAATACGTGCCAGCCCTTGACCGACAAGCACCTCAACCTGGCGCAATTTTGTAACGATCTCTTCCGGACGATGTCTCTTGATACCCATTATTTGGTCCTCCTTTACTAACTATAAGGGTGGACCAACTCAGTGGGGGAGGATCAAGGACGGCCCTTTTCCTGCATATCCCTGATCGCTGAAAAACAGGCAGATCAAACATGCAAGGGTTAGGTTCAATCACTGTAGATGTTGATCAGGAAATTTATATTTTGTGATCTTTCAGAAAATTAAGAATGGCGGTGCAATCCAATTTACCCATCCCTTTTTCTTCTGCCGCGATGAAGAGGTCGCGCGATAACTTTCCGAATTTTCCTTCGCATTCGCCGAGGTCTGCAAGCTCCAGAGCCATCCGCAGGTCTTTTATACCCATCCATATGGGGAAATCCGGTGTCGTATCACCAGCAAGCACCTTTTTCGGGAAGTTCGTAAGCAATTGACCGCGACCTGCCGACGTTGTGCTCAATACTTCTACGGTTGTGTTGACATCAAGGTCAATTTTATGGGCGAAAGCCAGAACCTCGCCGGTGAGAACATGATTTACCATCGACATATAATTGTTGACGAGCTTGGTTTTCAGACCATCACCCAAAGGGCCAACATGGATGATGGTATCCCCGACAGCTTCAAAAATCGGCATCGAATTCGAGACATCATCATTCGCCCCACCTGCCATCACCAGTAAATTACCGCTTACCGCCTCTCTTGGAGACCTCCCGACTGGGGCGTCAATAATGCGGTGGCTGCTCTCATGAACGGCTTTGGCAATATCCATAAATTGAGGGTACGAGCCTGTCGACATTTCAATGACCAGGCTATCTGGAGCAGCCGAGTGTAGGGCCCCGTTTTCACCGAACAGAACGTCGCTGACGATGTCGCTCGTCGCCAGCATTGTGATGATGACATCTCGCCCTGCCGCTGCTTCACCGGGATCACTTGAGCGGGTACAATTCAGGTCATCAAAATTCTGCAAGGCTGTGGTGCTAACGTCACAAACGGCAACATCAAACCCCTTGGCGATCATGTTTTTTGCCATGGGTTCGCCCATTATACCAAGGCCGATGAACGCAATTTTAGGGATTTTTGTCATCTTATTATCTCATAAAAACAGCGGATTTACCGTGAATGCACAATCGTAATAGCGCTTAATCGAGTTTCTTGAAATTGGGGATGATTGATATCAAAAAGAATCCAACTGCGAAAAACAGCGTCAGGTAGGCGGCGGTATAGGGGAGTTGATACGTCCCCCCAAATCCCATCGTTTTTTTGACTAAAATATCGGCGAAATAAACCAAAAACAAAATGATACTGATAGTTCTTGCGGACATGAGTGTCGGCCTCTCAATCTAAAAAGAACAGCGACAGCGACGGAAAACTCACAATAATTATCGCCGCAATAAGCATACTAACCATAAAGGGAACGGCGTATTTTGAAATCTCCATTGCAGCTATCCCCGTTATTGCAGATAGCACGAATAAATTTAACCCAAGCGGCGGGGTGATGAAGCCCAAACCAAGAGTTGTCAGCATGAAGATGCTAAAGTGAATTTCGTCCATACCGATCTCAATTGCCAACGGCAGCAGCAACGGACCCAAAATGACAATGTTGGGTGCAGCTTCCATGAACGCCCCGGCGATAATGAAGATCACCAGCATTACGCCAATTATAAATGTCGGGTCTGATGATATTTCGGTTAGATTATGAACAATCTGCTGGGGTATCTGAATAAGTGAAAGGGCCTGGGCCACGGGCAGTGACAAGGCGATGATCGGAATAATGATCCCGTTCACTTTCACCGATGACAACAGCATGTTGGGAATATCATCTAACGTAATAGTTTTTTGAATAAGCCCAAGCGTCACAATATATACAACGGCGACCCCGGCAGCTTCAGTCGGTGTAAATACGCCACTGTAAATGCCGCCCAGGATAAGCACAGGAATAGATATTGCGTACTTGCCGTCAACGATTGCCCTGTACAATACTTTGGCATCGAATTTCTTGGTACTGTTTTCAAACCCCGTCACTTTATTAACCACGATATTTGCAATCATGATCGACAACAGAACGATGATGCCGGGGATAATTGCTGCGGTGAATAAGGTTGAAACCGGAATTCCAAGAACCAGTCCGATGATAATGTAGCCAATTGAAGGGGGAATTAAAATTCCGGTGCATGAACCAGACGCAATCAAAGCTGCGGCATATGCGGGTGGATAACCTTTATCAACCAAACGGCTGTGTGCGATACGGCCCATCGCTGCAGCACCCGCTGCATCGGATCCGGTGATGCATGAAAAGAACCCACAACCGAGAACCGTCGATGAGCCAAAACCACTTCTGACCCAGCCCAAGCAGGCCTCGGCGAGGTCGAGCAAGCGGCCAGACAGGCCCGTTCGAACCATCGCGTCCCCGGTCAGAATAAACAGGGGAACAGCAATCAGCGGAAACACATCCAGCCCGGCAAACAAGCTTTCACCGATCAAACGGATGGGGATCACGTCAGAAAAAAACAAAAGAAAATACGCCGTAACACCAAGTGAAATCCAGACTGGCACGCCGAGCACAAACAGGACGAAAAACCCGATGATCGTTATGAGGATATCGCCGGAGAGTGTGTAAGCTACAAAGCTTTGTTCCTGATAAAGCATCTTATTTTCTAATCAAATAACTTCGCGGGCATGGCAGGCGGCTGTTTTGACCTAAACCGGTTTATATCGTCGAGTAAATTCTGTACCAGCCGGAGCAAAATCATTGAAAACCCGAAAGGAACAGCAAATAAAAACCATGCCTGAACGATGCGCAGCCCATCGGTAACTGACTGATACTTAATCGAGGTCATAACGGGTTCCATAGAATATTTGAGGGCCACAACGGCCAAAAACATGCCGAGCAATCCGTAAAAAATATTAAATAAATTACGCATCTGATGTGAAAGCCGGTCGACCACTATTCCGATACGGATATGCAACCTTTCCTTGACTGCAATAGATGCGCCAATCCAAACCATATAAATGAAAGAAAATCTTGCTGTTTCTTCGCCCCAAAGCGATGAAAATTCAATTACAAAGCGCCGGAAAATTTCTGAAAATATGACCACGACAATAAATAAATAAAGCCACAAGGCTAAAAATTTATCGCCATATTTATTGAGGAAACTCAAATATTTCATAGACTGACCTTACCCAGAACAAAGGCGGTCAGCCTCCACTGAAGCTGACCGCCAATTTAACACGAGATCAATTATTTATGCTTTCATGTCGTGAACATAATATCCGGAAGGTGTGTTAGCCCCTTCCAGCAAGCGATCAAAGTTTTTCAGGGAGCCGGCGAGTTCGATTTTAGTCGCGTCCCATTCTGATCTTTGATGTCCAGCCTTCTCAACCCATTGCTGCATTTCTTCAGCACTTGGGATGTAGAACTTGACACCGGCTTTGCCCATTTCTGCCATTGCATAGGCACGCGCCGTCTGAACGTCTGCATTTTGCTGACGTGTCGTCATTTCTGAAGCCGTATCAATACCGTGCTGTGTGTCAGCATCAAGTCCGTCGTACCAGATCTTTGACATGGAGATAACGTTGCCATCGGGAACTGTGCCGGCAAAAGTAACGTGGCTCAGGATCTCACCAAAGCCAAATACCCAAAGTCCCTCGACGCAGGGGTCAAGAGCATCAGCAACGCCTGATTTAATGGCAGGCGCAGTTTCACCCCAGGCAACTGGTGTCGGGTTAGCACCAAGCATTGTGTAAAGCTGTGCCAGAATTTTTGACCCAGGGACACGGAATTTAATGCCCTTCAAGTCATCAGGGGTTCTGATAGGCTGATCCGAGCGTTTGCTGACTGCGGCCGTACGGGGATCAAACACAAGATAAGTGAAAAGCTTGTAGCCATTTTTTGCGGCGGGTTCTTCTACAATTTCCTTCCAGGCATTGGAATGTACCAGGTTCGAGAATTGCTGATTAAAGGAACACCAGTATGGCAAATTGATCAGATCAATTTCTTTTGCAAACGGGGCCAGGTTGGATATAGAGTGCTGACCAAACTGGATAGTATTGGCCTGCGTCTTTTTGGCAAGTTCAGTGCCGCCACCAAGGACCTTATTCGCGGCCATTTTGATATAAACTTTGCCATTAGTTGCATTTTGAATGTTATTTTTCGCGTCAGATACGGCGAAGGGAAGCCCAATTTGCTTCCAAAGGGGGTATGCTGTCGCCATGATTGCAGTATATTTCGCGCTCTTTTCACGCTCTTTTTCTTCTTTAGCCGAGGCAGCTGAAGCTTCCGAACTCATAAGTGTACCTGCACCTGCTGCAACGGCCGCAGCGGTGAGGCCGAATTTCCCGGTCAACTCAAAGAACCGACGCCGAGATTCGTTTTGAACTTCCGTTCTCTCCCTGAATTCTGAAGTCTCTTTGTAATCTGCAATGAATTCCTTACTCTTTTTCATTTTAATCTCTCCATTAGAATTAGATTTCAAACTTGTTTGCTGACCGTTTATCTCGGTTTCTTATATTTTAGCCTACCACACAATCCATTCGAAATTTAGCATATATATGAAATGTAAGCGCATACAAATCTAATTTTCATATACGTCAAATTTTTTGAAAACTCTTCAACATATTTAAAAATATAATATTTCTAACGTTCCAATTCTATTAATGAGAACAATTTATGTAAGCGCTGTATTCAGGTAAGGCGCATGCTTTTATGGCAAGTCACCGTAGGGTAAATACCCCCCGGCCAGAGAGATACCGGCATCGGCGACGACGACCGAACCGGTCATGGCACTTGATGCTGATGACATTAGAAAATATGCCAGTTCAGCGATTTCTGCCGGTTTAACGAAACGCCCCATTGGCGTCATGGCTGTAATGGGGCTCAAGTCTCGGCCTTCGGCCTCTTGTTTTCGAATAAATGGTGTGTCGACCCAACCTGGGCAGATGGTATTTACCCTAATATTTTTTTTGCCCCATTGAACTGCCAGGGATTGCGTCAGATTAACAACCGCCGCCTTACCAGCACCGTAGCCCAGAACAGGACCGGGGCGTATCGCCAAGACAGACGCCGCTGTGACAATTGAACCTTGACCATGTGATTGCATAATCTGGCCAACAATTTTACACGTCAGAAAAGTTCCCGATATGTGGTTGTCCATGACCCGGCGAAAATCATCAAGGCTATGGTCCTCAATCGGCAATCTCGATGGCATCACGCCTGCTGAGGTAAAGCATCCGGTAATCGGTGGCATGGTCTCACCGAGTGTTGAAAATGCCGCGCTCAGCCCCACGGGGTCACACACATCGGCCTTTGCAAACCCGACCTTTGAGCCAAGTTCAGCGGCCAGGGACGCGCCTTTTTCTTCGTTTAAATCAATGATGCCAACATCAATTCCTTTGCTGACGCACAACCGCACCACCGCCTCACCGATACCACTGGCACCGCCTGTTATGACGACGGATAACGGTAATTCTTTGCCGAGACCTACTTCCTGTTCCATCGTGTGTTTCCCTTAACAATCTTTTGAACAAGACGCGACCAAATCAAGTCCCCAACATATCGCCAAGCAGGCTTTGCGTCAGAGCGCTTGCCTCCCATTGCGGCATATGGCCGACATCAGGCACAAGATGAAGGGCCGCGCTGGCAGGAGCCGCCAGGGCATGTTTCCAGGGAATTATGTCGTCACGCCGTCCCCAAATCACCTTCGTTGGAATATTAGAATTGGACAATGCCTGTGTGATGTCAATCTGCTGAATACCCTGCCATGCGACGCTGTCGCACATTCCGGTCAGGCGCGTATACCTGCTTTCAAGGCGTTTGAGCAGGTCCGTCAAATAGCCATCTCCCGGCAAGAACGTTCCGGCGCTGGTCAGTTTACCCATTTCACGCTGTAGCGCAGGGAGCGACCGCGACCCGGTCATGCCGTCAAGAAACGCCTGATTGATTTCTGTACCCATGCCAATGGGCGAAATCAGACATAACCCCGTACAGGGGCTCTGACTTGATCACCTCAGGTCTGGTTTCGATCTGTTCTTTGGCCGCCTCGGGCTCTGGAGCTTCAGCAGGGGGATCACCTTCAACTCTGATGCGCGCAAGGGCGTTGCCCTGTTCGGCCATCTCATCGACGGGGACGACAATACCGATCAATTCACCATCATCTTCGGCCGGAACTTCGACAACCGCTTTGTCGGTTTCCACCTCAAGCAGCGCGTCGCCCTTCCTGAAAGTGTTACCTTCCTCGACAAGCCACGCGACAACGCGACCACTGCCGTCTCCGTCGCCAAGCGTTGGCAGGAAAAAATCTTTTTCAAAGCTCATCGAACGGGACCCTCTGACGTGATAAGGCCGGGTACTTTATGTTTGGAACGGAGACGCTTGCGGCCCGTAAATGCTTCACTGTTCACTTTCTAATCTCCAAAAATTCAATGATGATGCCACCCGGCCCTTTCACATATATTGGCTTGGTCACACCGCCGCGCAGCTCCAGCGGATCAGACAGGGTTTCGTAACCAAGCTCCTTTAGGCGACGAAAGACCTCGTCCGTAT
This sequence comes from Rhodospirillales bacterium, assembly GCA_046582475.1. Lineage (GTDB taxonomy): Bacteria > Pseudomonadota > Alphaproteobacteria > Rhodospirillales > UBA2165. The sequence goes on along the minus strand of JAYGEH010000274.1, from coordinate 6,516 downwards.
CGGAGACCTCAAATGCCATATGTGTCAGGCCATAATCGCATTGACGAATAGGAACCTCGCGACCCTCAGGAGTATGATATTTAAAAAGTTCTATCCGGTAGCCATCACGTTCCAGCAAGGCCCAACGAATGACCGCGCCCGGCAGCCCTACGACCAGCCCAAGGTTTTCCTCATCCCTGTTGTTTGCTTCACCTTCCAGCTTCATGCCGATGATGTTTACAAAAAAATCACGGGCCGATTCAAAGTCAGCGACACTTACCGCGGTGTGGTGCGGGCGGACGATCAGGTCCGCAACGCTATTTTCATTTGTCTCAGGCATCTTGTTGACCTCCATCTATCGGTCCATGACTTCTGCCAAACCGTTCATAAATTCCGCTGTCCCCGCGAGGGCGGCCTGTTCAAGCACTTTTGATACGACCGGAGATGAGTTGGAGCCGGAGACATGGACAATCTCGTGATCGAGATCATCGAAGAAACGCTCTTGAACAACCTTGACGATATGCGTGCCAATGGACGTCCCCCGGGTCGTTTCTTCGGCAATGATCAGACGGTTTGTACGTGCAAGGCTTTGCCCTATCGCCTGCCAGTCCATCCCCATGGGATCAATTGTCCTAAGATCGATGACTTCTGCGTCAACGCCACTTTCCTCGACCGCCGCAAGTGCATTGGGAAGAACACCTCCATAAGTCACAAGTGTGCAATCGGTGCCGCTGCGAACTGTTCTTGCTTTGCCAAAAGGAACAATGAACTGCGTATCGTCAACGGGTACCGGCCCGACATTGGGAAATAGCGTCGCATATTCGACGATAAGGACCGGATCGTTGCTATACAGAGCGGCATTGAAAAGACCGATATAATCGTGTGGTGTCGTCGGCGCGACAATTCGCCAGCCGGGATACAGAGCAAAAAGTCCGCCGGCATCCATGGAATGTTGAGAGCCGTAGCCAGTGCCTGCGGAAACCCTGCTGCGGACGACCAGTGGCATGGCATGATCACCGCCAAACATATGGCGAATTTTGGCCGCTTGATTGAATAACTGATCCGCCGCAAGAAGAGCGAAGTCCGGATACATGATTTCAACGATCGGACGCAGACCGTTCAGGGCGGCACCCACCGCCATCCCGGTAAACCCGTTTTCGCTGATAGGTGTGCCAATCAGTCTGTCGGGAAAACGCTCGCTAATGCCCTTTGTGGCGCCAGACGTTCCGCCGCGCAGTCGGTGCACATCTTCACCAAGGATAATGACGTTCTCATCACGCTCCATATTTGACAGCGCAACAAGAGACATGGCGTCTAGATATTTCATCGGTTTCGTCGCGTTCTCGGAAAGGTCGCTGCTTTCAAGAACCGTCTTATCATTCAGTTCTTCCAGATTGCCGCGAATACCGTATTCGACACTGTCAGAAGATGGCCAAAGCGAGGGGCGAATGCGACGGGTATTTTCGACCCCGTCAGCGGGCTCCAACAGTGTGGCTAACGCCGTTTCAAGTACGGAGGTAACCCGCTCTTCGAGGGCGTCGATATCTTTCTTTTTGACGATCCCTAGTTTTGCAAGGCGTTCAGGTACGACCTGCAACGGGTCGCGCGCTCTCCAGCTATCTTCTTCTTCCTTGGTGCGATAACCAAAGGCGCTGCCTTTCAATGGACCCGACTGGTGCAGGAAGCGGTAGGTCTGAGCTTCGATCAGAACTGGTCCTGAATTTTCGTCGATATAATTGCGGGCCCATGACATGGCGCATTGCACAGCGACAGGGTTCATCCCATCAACTTCGACCCCCGGTACACCAAGACCCAGGCCACGTGCCGAAAGTCGCGTTTCGCGAGTTTGCTCGCTGATATGGGTAGACACCGCATAAAGATTGTTTTCACAGAAGAAGATGACTGGCAGCTTATATAGGGCGGCAAGGTTCATCGCTTCGTAGCTGGCTCCGTTTTGCAATGCGCCATCCCCGAAAAATGAAACCGCGATATTGTTGGTGCCGAGCATTTTTTCAGCCATCGCATAGCCAACGGCGTGGGGCGGATTACTGCCAACGATGGCGTTCGATCCGAGGGCCCCGCAGGCATCCCATTTCAAATGCATGGAGCCGCCGCGCCCGCCTGTAAACCCAGGGCTCAACCCCATGATTTCGGCCAAGGTCCGCATGACAGCATCGTGCATGTCAGCATGAAAATCCTGATGTCTCGGATCATAGCCTTCCGGCGAAACATGGCTCAGTGCCTTTGCCAGGAACTGGTGATGCATCCGGTGCGTTCCGTTGATTTTGTCGCTGCTACCCAACGCGCTCATGCAGCCGACGGCAGCGCCTTCCTGTCCGATACTGGCATGGGCCGGACCGTGAAGAAGGCCTTCTGAATGAAGACGAAGCAATTGTTCTTCAAATCGTCGTATCAGCAGCATCTGCTCATACATTTGCATATGGTTGCGAGCATCGATGTCTTTCCAGTCCTTGTCGGAAGCATCGATACGCACCCATGGGGTCTCAGTATTTAGTTTGGTTATGTCGCTCATGAGGTGCTCCGGGCATTAGGGCTATTAAATCTTGAGGGGTTTGCTGAGCGATGATCAACTCGCCTGCATAAATAACTTTGGAATGGCGCTCATTGGTGTGAAGCCATTGAATTCTTCATCGTCGCCTCCCCACATCAGTTTGTGGGGCAGCAGTTGTTCCACGAACCAGCAGAGGCGAACCGACTGTGGTAGATTGAATTGTGTTGCCTGTTTCAATGGCGTCGACAAGGGCGTCGGCCGCAATTTCAGCCATTTTATCGGCCAGAATATCGATCGTCGTTAATGAGGGGCGCAAATGTTCGGTCAGGGGGTGATTGTCAAAACCAACGATCGACAGATCATCGGGGATATTTACGCCAAGCTCCGCCGCTTCGAACATTATACCCATGGCAATCACATCGTTACCGCATAAAATTGCTGTTGGTATTTTGCCTTCATGAACGAGCTTTCGAAACGCTTCACGGCTTGCCTCAATAGTATACGGGAGTTCACAGGAGGAGGCCTCATCAAGAGCAAGGTGATGTTTCGCAAGTCGCCCCCTTGCGCCTTGCAATCGTGCTGCTGCCCGGTCGTTACCATCGGTGATACCCGCAAACATGCCAATATGCTTGTGGCCAAGGCCAACTAGATGATCAATAGCCTGACCTGCCGCTTCTTCGTTTTCAAACCCGATGGTCGGGCCGTGTTTTGATCGCTTAGCTACATAGGAAAAGACATAAGGTCGACCAGATTTGCGGATCATATCAATTGTATGGCTGTCATGATCCGCACCAACTAGGAAAAGGCCATCGACACCGCGCTCCAGCATGTGACGTGCCAATTCTCCTTCGAGATCAAGCGAGTAGTTGCAGGACGAAACCATAAGCGAGAAATTTCTTTCACGCAGTCGCTCCATCAGGGCATTAATTCCCCGGGCGAATATATCATTATTTATGGTCGGAATAATTGCACCGATCATGCCGGACCTATTGAGTGCCAGAGAGCGAGCGATACCATGAGGTATATAGCCCAGTTCCTTCATTGTTTGACGGACAGACTGCGCACAATCAGGGCTGACAAGAGATGACCCGTTCAGGACGCGTGATACAGTAGCGGACGACACATTGGCAGCACGCGCAACATCCGCTTGCGTGGCGAGACTAGCCCGACCTGTTCGCCTGTGTGTAACCACCTTCTTTAATTTCCCTCTATCAAAAATATGAAACCGAATGTAAGCGCATACATTTATTGCTGCAATTTCAATGCTTCGTCAAGGGAAAGTTGAGGTTAACCTCAAATGTTTTCCACATTATCAGATAGCAAATTCAGGCAGAGGTAATCACCTGCGAAAATTTGTATCCTCATGAAATTGAAGCCATACATTCATTCAGAAAAATACATTATTTCAAATTGGGTAATTCAATTAACAAGTATATAGCCTGTGAAAATACCTGAACGAAATTCGTCGAAATAATTTCCAAAAGAAAGGTGAGAGAAAACCCCATGCAACCCAATGATCTCTGATGCCTGCAATTTCTCCCTCACATTCGCGCTGCTTTTGGTGCCGCCAGACTTGTATACTCTGTCTGGTTTTTCACTCTTCAGATATAAAGCGCTTCGAATGCTTTACCCCTAGAAAACTTCAAACTAGCTTGATGCGTCGATTTTCGTTCACCCAGACCATCCTCAGGAATCAATTGTCATGGCCGAGAAAACTTACCCCGTTGAATTGGTCGCGCCCGATATTGAAGCTTACCGTAAGGGCAATACTGGCGTTGATTATGTCACCACATTCGATAGCGGAATTCCAGGGCCGCATGTGATGATCAATGCGGTCACTCATGGAAATGAAATCTGCGGAGCGATTGCTCTGGATTATCTGTTCAAGGCCGATGTTCAACCCGTACGGGGGAAGTTGACACTTGGCTTAGTAAATTATCAGGCCTTTTTGAACTTTGATGTAAATGCCCCAACCGCGTCCCGTCTGGTTGATGAAGACTTCAACCGGGTTTGGCTGGAAGAGCGGCTTGATGGTGACGAAGATAGTGTTGAGTTGCGCCGGGCCCGTGAGCTGCGCCCGGGTTTTGACACTGTGGATTACCTGCTTGATATCCATTCTCTCGGCACGTATTCCGAAGCCCTGACAATTTGCCACGGGCTCGTGTCCGTCATCAAAACCTTTGAAGCACTTTGCGATTTGAGCTCAGGAGGATCTGGCTCGTCTGGTTGATTATGTTAAGCGGCGATTTTGCGATGATGCAAGCGCCGTTTTTTGATTGTCTTTTTCTTGATCCTTTCTCTCTGTTTCAGAATGGACTGGCCACGTCCGAAGTAGACGTCGGCAGGAGTTAGATTATTGATGCTCTCGTGATAGCGTTGGTGGTTGCCTGCAGGGCAAGTTTGAGTGTGTCGGTTACATCTTCGGCTTTCATTGTCGTATACAGTTTCCAGGCAACGATATATCGTGAATAGTCATCAAGGATCGTTGACAGATACATCCAGCCCCAGCCAATGACCTTCAAATAGGTAAAGTCTGTCTGCCATAACCCCACGGAAACTTGGGAAATCGCGCTCCATCTTTATCCTCTATATACGGCTGTATACTCTGAAGTTGCCAATTACCGCATAAAGGATACTGATATTCTCCGACTGCCCGCGACTACAAGCCGGGCACAGCCGCAATAACGAAGCCGCCCGAACTCATGTAGCTAAAATTTGGAAAGAGGCTGTAGCCCGAATTTTAAATTGAACACTGAGCAAATCTGATTCTCAAATTATGCTACCGTCAAGTGACGTGACGGTTCGATTACGGGGCAGGGTTTTTTGATATCCAATTTGCTATTTGCTCAAATTGAAACCGTAAAGTCACTTTACGGTATAAAGAGATAAAGCAGCGGCGTAAAATTGTTCCCAATCAATGTGAAATGACCGAGATGATATGTGAATGAGCAACCTCGGCTAACTAAAAGTTTTAGTTACCGAAACCGTCGACTGAACCCATTCTGATTTATGCACTTTTTATGCAGTTTATTTTCACCCTGATGAAAGCGTAGAAAACACTCACTATTTTCACTCGAGCAGGCCATTGAAAATCCGCGTGTAGGTGGCACTTCCCTGTCGGCAACCATTTGCATGATAATTTTACACATGTTTGGCTAGTGTAGGGTCTTGAACAAATCCTGCCCCTCAACCGCCATAATCGTACCTACAAGGGCGCGAAATCTAAGTGCAAATAACGCTGGTTGCCTGCTTCCGATTTGAACCTACTTTAATCCATGTTATTGGAATTTCATTACCTGTTATCTCGATTCATTTCCCTATTAATCTCATAGGGAATTCGACACTCAAGCTCAGAGAGCCCGCAGTGTTGCGACGACTAACTCTACGGTAGCTGTATCAAAAACTAGAAAATTTTGCCGTATTTTCCCTGCTTATCAGGGAAATTACTCGCAAACACCGGAGACGAGTTCGCTCCAGACTACGTCCACCACCACCCACCCGGGGCAATGTCACCCACCAAACCATGGTCCCAAAAGTAGCATCACCGACGCGGATCATGCCGTTATCCGTTGGGCGAACCAGTGGGCGAAACCGGCCACATTGGGCTCAAGCTCCGAGAACCGGCCCGGTTTGGCGAACGGCGACGACAATCCCTTTTGTTGGCGTTCAAGCATGGGAATGTCCTCAGACATGGCTATATCCATGCGCTCAATATAGCCCGCTGCCCGTTCCTGGAAGTCGATTAACTCGGTGGACACCTTGGGGAAGCATATCGTCATCACGACCCGGGTGCGGTCCGGTGCCAGCGGGTAGACCTCGTATATCCACATGGAGTCCGTGGTGACGGCGAAGGTCATACCAGGAAACGCCCAGGTATACCGAGTCCCGCCCCGGTGGCGTCCTTCCAGTGTAGCAATGGCCGGCAGGGCGAGGTTTCGCAGCTCCCCAAACAGGCCGCTGGTCGTCTCATGGGTGCCGAACTGGGTGACATATTGGCCGCTTACTATGTCTGGATCGTCGGGGGT
>JAYGEH010000029.1:0-6892 GCA_046582475.1 Rhodospirillales bacterium | reverse complement strand
CAGAGCTGGAAGCATGCGGACGGTATTCTTCATCGGCGGGTCCGTTCTTTAAATTCGATGCGGCGAGGATACCAGGAACCTGTGATTGCTGTAAGGATCAGAGCGTCCGCCAATGTCGTATATTGGCTAAAAGCTGCCGTTCAACAACGAAAATTCTATGTCTGCTATGGACCCGAAAGCAGTCCCAACGGATCCGCTAGACGATGGAACATTATCCTGTCGCCCAAAGCATAACACCACTTCACACGCCAAGATGACTGATGATTTGGTCATTCGAAAGTTCACCTCTGGGACCTTCCAGCACGGAACGTCCTTGATCCAAAACGATCAGATAATCAGCGACCTCATGAATAAAATTTAAATTTTGCTCCACTACCATGCATGCCCGTCCGGCGGACTTCGCCTCCGCCATCAATTGCGCCATATGGTCAATATTCTCCTGCTGTACCCCTTCCGTGGGTTCGTCCATAAGTATTAGCGGCTGTTCCTCGCCCATTGTCCGCACGAAGGACAGCATTTTTCTTTCGCCGCCACTCAAAGTGCCAGCCCGCTGTTGAATACGCTCGGCCAGACGTGGAAAATGATCGAAATAGCCGGAAAGGTCTTCGGCTTTTCTATCGCGGTGCATCAGAGAAAGATTTTCCCAGACGCTAAGGTCGTCGAAAACGATACGTTCCTGCGGGCAGAAGCTGATGCCGGAGCGGTTCCTCTCGGACGGTGATAACCCATCGATACGATTGCCGGCAAAGCGAACAGATCCGCTTTGGAGTGCAAGGAAGCCGAACAATAGCTTCAACAACGTACTTTTGCCGACCCCATTGCGCCCGGTAATGCCGAGCACTTCCCCGGCGGCGAGGCGGCCGGAGACGCCGCGTACGACGGTGGAACCGCCATACCCGCCGGCAATATTCTCGAACTCGAACAAAATTTCGTTCACGTTACCATCCCTACGTAAACCTGGTGCACTCGTTCATCCGCCTGAATGGATTGAACGTCGCCCTCGGCCAGCAAGTGCCCCTGATGCATGACGAATACATGATCAGCGATTTTTCGGACAAGGGTCATATCATGTTCAATGACGATGATAGTTAGACTCAGCTCTTCTTTGGCCCAACTAATCGTATCGATTACCAGCCTTGTGTCATCGTTGGATAATCCGGCGCAAGGTTCATCTAGCAGCAACAAACGGGGTTCGCCAGCCAGGGCCATGGCCAGTTCGAGTATTTGCCGTTCACCGTGCGACAAAGCGCCGGCGATCTGTTGGCCATCGAGAAGAAATGAGAATCTGTCGCGAAGCGACGCCAGTACCGGCGTATCCCACCGGCGCAAGGAAGGGCGGAGCAAATCCCACAGACTGGCGCGGGCGCCCCACAATGCGATGTGAAGATTGTCCTGGATCGACAGGCCCGGAAACACGCTAGGAATCTGGAATTTTCGGCCAATGCCGCGTTGCGCCATTTTATGCGCCGGCAGAGACGTGACGATCTCGCCGTCGAGCCGGACCTTGCCGGACTGCATCTTTAATTCTCCGGTCAGCGCGTTGAATGTCGAGGTTTTCCCGGCGCCGTTTGGACCGATAAGACAGTAGATGGCCTGCTTCTCAATCGTGAATGATAGATCATCCAATATGTGCACTTCGCCGACGTTAAGATCGCAATTTTCAACAACAAGCGCCGGCGCCGAGGAGTCGTTAGCCAAGCCCGGCGGTGCCTGAATGGTGGCCTCGGCGCGTCGGCCGTATTTAGATAGATGAGTGTGTATCCGTGAGAACAGTCCGGTAAATCCACCCGGCAGGTAGAGAACAACTATGATGAATATCAACGCGACAATGACCTCCCAGACAGCTACGCGGTCTCTCAGTTCCGTGGTCAGGACGCCGATCACAATTGCGCCCAAGGCCGGTCCGAGAATGGACTTTCGGCCGCCGACCGCGGCCCAGATGACAATATCCGCTGATATTAAAAATCCGGCCAATGTCGGCGTCACAAGGTTTTGTTGTGGCGCATAGAGAAAGCCGGCAAGCCCGGCCAGCAGGCCGGCGATGCCGAAGGCAACTGCCTTGAGCTGACTCGTGCGGTAGCCAAAAAATGAAATCCGGCGCTCATTTTCGGCGAGCGCCCGCCACACCACCCCAATCGGCGCATTGATCAACCAAGCGACGATCGCCACAGCCCCAATCAGGGCAACGCCGGCCAGGTAATACCGTTCGGAATATCCGCCGAAACCGGGCAGATCCGGAATATTCTTCAGTCCATTAAAGCCACCGGTCACGCTGTTCCAGGTATTGGCGATTTGAAATGCAAGCAGCGTCATCGCCAACGTAATCAGGGCAAAGAACGGACCACTTTCGGTGCGCCCCCGGAATACCGCCAGACCAATGACGTAGGCCAGAACACCGGGGATAAGGATGGCGGCCGGCAAAAGCAGCCAAATCCAAGGGCTGGAGCCGAAATGGACTAGGCTCAATCCGGAAATGTAGGCACCGAGACCAAGGAACATCCCTTGCCCGAGGGACAGAAAGCCAGCCTGTCCCCAGCATACTCCAATGCCCAAGGAGACAATCGCAAAGAGGTACACCAGAGACAGTTGAAAGGCCCAATAATCGCCGAAAAGGAAGGGCACCAGCAGAACGCCCGCAATCAGCAGGCTATTACGTACGAGAGAATATGCCACGGGGTCGAAGCCAGAGGAAAAAGATGGCGACAAGAAGCACAAGGAAAAACGCCGATGTGCGGTTTAGAACGGCTGACACGAGACTGTCCAAACCGCCGATAATGGCGGCGCCGGTAAACAGCCCGAGAACGCTGCCCAATCCACCTACAATGATCACAAAGAACGCGTTGATCACAAAATCCAGCCCCATAAACGGATTGACCGGCGTCAGGGGCGCGATAACGACGCCGGCGAATCCGGCCAGACAAGTGCCGAATATGAACGTGTTACGGGCCAAGACACTGGTTTGGATTCCGACGGCGTCCGCCAGTTCTGGATTACCCACCATCGCCTTGACGCGCGCCGCCGCGCCGCTTTTGAAATACCAGATCAGCATCAGACCGACGAGAATAATGGTGCCGACAATGATCAGCAGCCGGTAAGCGGGATAGGACGCTCCGAGTATGTCGACCGAGCCCCGAACCGGAACCCGCAGGCTATGGAAGCCGCCGCCGTATATCGCCTCGACGATTTCACGTAGAAGAATGCTGAGTCCCCAAGTCGCCAGAACTAGGTCAAAGGGCCGGGCATAAAGCGGTCGGATAAGCACCCACTCAATTACCCAGCCAATGACCCCACAGAACAGAATGGTCAGTGGAATGGCAACAAGATATGGCCATCCCTGTTGCTCGACGAACACGGCAACAAAAGCGCCCAACATTACGAACTCACCATGGGCCAAATTCATCACGCCGAGCCAACCGAACACCACCGCCAAGCCCAGTACAACCATGACCAAGGTGGTCACCGCGAAGGCAACATTTAGCGATTGTGTAACGACCAAAGGATCCATATCGCCACTCAACGCCGGCTTGGAGACTATGTCCGAGGACTAAATTTGCGGTTTACGCGCAGGTCTGGCCCGAGGCGACTTTGCTGAACGACTTGAGGATCTTGAATTGACCTCCGGTTGCGTCGGCAAGATGCATGGTTTTGTCCACATGCCGGTTGGAGCGCATGGTCCAGCTGCCGCCCGGCGCATCAAACGTCAGATTGACCGCCGCCTTGGCCACTTTATTCCGGTCCGCTGATCCCGCTTTATTGACCACAGCCGATATAAATTTAATTCCGGCATAACAATCCTCTCCCAGTAGGCTTAGCTGAGGCGCCTTGGCGCCGTATTTACCGAAATAGGATTTCTTGAAGGCGTTGTTGAGGGGTGTGTCGATACTGGCATAATAAGACATTGCGCCGAACAAATTATTGGCGTTCTCCTTGCCGATGCCGAGAAGCGTATTTTCCTCAAGCAGCGAGGCCATTCTGATGATATTCTTATCGAGGCCAAACCCGGCGAAGGTCCTGTTGAAATTTACATTGTCTGCGCCGACCAGCGTAATCAGCACAAATTTGGGATTTTTGGCTTTGATGCGTGTGACGATCTCCTCGAATTTATTGGGCGCGCCGAGGGGGACATATTCCTCGCCGATGACCGACCCGCCGTATTTGCTGATTAGGGTTTTCGCGTACTTGTTGACATTGTGAGGCCATACATAATCGTTGCCGATCATATAGCATTCCTTCATACCAAATTTTTGGTGCAGCCACGGAAGTGCGATATCCAATTGTTGTTGTGGCGTATCGGCGATCACATAGGTGTGGGCGGCGCACTCTTCGCCTTCATAAATCGGGGTATAGACATAGGGTGTGCGGCCCTTGATGGTCGCCACCAATGCTTCGCGGACCGCACTATCGTGAGAGCCGGCGAAAAAATCGACCTTTTCATTGAGCATTAGCCGGACACCGGTTTTGGCGGCGTCGGCAGGCGAGACGCCACCGTCCACGACGAACAGCCGTACCATTTTGCCGAGGATACCCCCGGCTTTGTTAATCTCGTCCGCGGCAAGCTCGGCACATGCTTTTTGAGTCGGCCCGAATAAAGATGCGGGTCCGGTGAGCGCGACAAAAATAGCTATCTTGAACTCTTCGGCGGCCCGCAAATTACGAATGAATGCCGGCGCCATCACCAACGCCGCCGCGCCTCCCGTCGCCGCAATTAATTGGCGGCGTGTCGGTGCTAACTTCATTATTTTCTGAGTCATGATTTTCTCCATAAATGTTGAGGTTTCCTCAATTCAGTCAACTACGGATCAAGCGTCGGTTCGGGAAACGCCGGTTCCATTTCTTCCACGGCATATCCGATAGACAATAATTCCCGATCGCTGCCTTCCGGACCGTCGAACTCCATGCCCACTGGGAGCCCGGCATCGGTCAGCCCCGCCGGAATCGACAATCCGGGCAACGCCGCATTGCTGGCGGGATCGGTGTTTCGGATATAAGTCATAAAGGTCGGCACCTCCGTTCCGTTTACGTTTACTGTCTCGTCGTCGCCTATCTTGGCGGCCGGCATCGGGGTCGTCGGAAACACGATTGCAGACAGATTATTTTCAGCAAAATAATTCCGGAATATATCCCTTAGCCGCGGGCGATACTGCTCAAGAGCCTGCTTGTATAGCTCGGGCGGGATCGCGCCCTCCCCAATCAGGCTTCCCATAATGCCTTTAACATCGGGGCTGCCGATTTGCGACACTAATTCTGCGTAATCCAGCCCAATGCCATGATCGTTGAGATAACGGTTGAGCAGGACGACAGTCTCGTAGAGCGCGACGGGCATACTCGCCGCTTCGTCGGCCGCGGCGACATCGGGTACATCGGCTTCGATCAGTTCAATTCCATATCCGCTCAAGCGTTCCAGTGCGGCATCCATCACCAGGGCCGTGGCCATGTCCAAGTCCTCATAGTAATAGCCTCGGGGAACGCCGATCCGCAGGCCTTTCAACTCGGCCGGCTGTAGCCCGTCATCTTCCCCGGCAATCACCCGATCGAGTAGCGCCGCATCGGCAACCGAACGTGTCATCGGGCCGATGGTGTCGCGGGTGTTCGAGATCGGTACTACGCCCTCCTGGGAATATCGCCCCGTGGTCGGCCGGAATCCGACAATGCCACAAAGTGCCGCGGGTATCCGGACCGAACCGCCAGTATCGCTGCCGAGACCGGCGGGGGCGATCCGCGCACCGACCGCAGTACCCGTGCCGCCGCTGCTGCCGCCAGGAATACGTTCCCGATTATAGGGGTTGCGCGACGGACCGAATGCGCCGTTATTGCAGGTTACGCCATAAGCCAGTTCATGAAGATTGGATTTTCCAAAACAGATAGCGCCGGCATCGAATAACGATTGGGCTACTGGAGAGTTGGCTGTGGGCTGGTTTTCCCTAAGTCCAGGCGTACCGCCCGTGGTCGGATACTGAGCCGTATCAATGTTATCTTTTAGGACAATCGGAAGTCCCAGAAGGGGGCCGGGTTCGGCGCCCGTAGCGCGCTCTTCATCGGCCGCGCAAGCCGCCTCAAGGACACGCTCGGCATCGAAACTGATGAATGCGTTCAGATCTTCATACGCTTCGGCGCGCTCGACAAGCGCCCCAACGTAGTTTTCGCATGAAATGTCACCTGACTGCATAGCAGACAGCGCATCGATCGCACTCAAATTAGCAGTATTCATGCCAACCAACCTCCCTGATTAATTTTCATGGACCGGTATTGTATATGAAACCGGCGGTTTGGCACCAATGGAAAACTCGACTCGATATTGCCAAGGTTAGCGCGTCATTGCAATCTCGGGAGTATCCTCATCGCCAACAGTGGACGCCAACTACATCATCAAAATTATTGATCAGATGACCACTTGCGATGCACTGGACAGATCCCAACTCGACGGCATCACGATGCGCCAAAATTGCGGTTTTGATAAGCCGATGATGTCCGGTTCTGGCTAAAAGCAGACGTTCTGAGGCGGAAATATAACGTCCGCTTTGCCCTCGAAGCCGGACATTCACACCATTATTGCTGAACGTCTGCTGTTGACCCACAAGAGACGTTCGCGATTCTCGTAATCATTCGCGATGCTATATTGGAATGGAGTATTTTTTCGACTAGTCTCAGTCGCTACGGTCAGAGAAATCCTCGTGCAGGCGGGTTGGCCGGAAATCAAACAGCAGGAGGGGATGAATGCCTGGTCCACGCAAACTCGATCCGCCTTTTCGGATCGATCACGTCGGCAGTTTTCTGCGACCGCAAGAATTGTTGGATGCACGTAAATTGGCGGGCTTCGAAAAAGTCGGCGAAGCCAAGAAACAAGGTTCGATCTCTCTCGATGAACTTCGTGAAATTGAGAATGACGCCATTC
>JAYGEH010000475.1:0-5698 GCA_046582475.1 Rhodospirillales bacterium | reverse complement strand
GGCACCAAGGGCATCGATTTCCTTTTGAACTTCATGCTCTTCAACGTCATTCCCACCTTGCTGGAAATCCTGCTGGTCTGCGGCATCATGTGGGGGTTGTTCAATTTTTGGTTTGCGCTGGTCACCTTCGTCACCGTGGGTTTCTATATTTTCTGGACCGTGGCGGTGACCGATTGGCGGCTCAAATACCGCCGGCGCATGAACGCCAGCGATTCCGAGGCCAATACCAAGGCCATCGATTCCCTTCTCAATTACGAAACGGTTAAATATTTCGGCAACGAGGAACACGAATCCCGCCGCTTCGACGACGCGCTCCGCTCTTACGAAGAGGCCGCCGTCAAAAGCAAAGTCTCGCTGTCGATGCTCAATATCGGCCAGGCGGTGGTCATTTCCATCGGCCTGACCGTGGTCATGATCATGGCCGGTTTCGGGGTAAAAAGCGGGGCCATGACCCTTGGCGATTTCGTTCTGGTCAACACCTATTTGATCCAGCTTTTCCTGCCGCTCAATTTCCTCGGCTTCGTTTATCGGGAAATCAAACAGTCCCTCGCCGACATGGAGGACATGTTCTCGCTTTTAAGGATAGAGCGGGAAATCGACGACAAGCCGGATGCGCCGGCGCTGCAAATCCAGGGCGGCGCGATCAGCTTCGAACATGTAGATTTCGATTACACCGAGGCCCGCAATATCCTCAAAGACGTGTCCTTCACCGTTCCGGCCGGCAAGACGGTGGCCATCGTCGGGCCCTCGGGCGCCGGCAAATCGACCATTTCAAGATTGCTGTACCGTTTCTATGACGTCACCCAAGGGCGCATTACCATCGACGGCCAGGATATCCGCGACGTGACCCAGGATTCTTTACGCGCCGCCATCGGCATCGTGCCCCAGGATACGGTGCTGTTCAACGACACCATCTATTACAACATCGCCTACGGTCGCCCGGGCGCGAACCCGTCGGAAATCGAGGACGCGGCGCGCATGGCCAGCGTCCACAGCTTCATCACCGAGATGCCCGAAGGCTATAACACCCGCGTCGGCGAGCGCGGCTTGAAGCTGTCGGGCGGCGAGAAACAAAGGGTCGCCATCGCCCGCACCATCCTCAAGGGCCCGCAAATCCTTCTGTTCGATGAGGCAACCTCGGCCCTCGATACCCATACGGAGCGGGAAATTCAGGAAGCCATGTTCCAGGTCGCCGCCGGGCGCACGACGCTGGTGATCGCCCACCGGCTTTCGACCATCATCGGCGCCGACGAAATTCTGGTTCTCGATCACGGCCGCATCACCGAGCGCGGCACCCATGCCGGCTTGCTGGCCGTCGGCGGCGCCTATGCGCGCATGTGGGAACGCCAGCAGGAAGCCGCCCGGGCGCAAGAGGCCCTGGAGCAAAATTTGGAGTCGAATCCGGAGCCCGAAGAGGCCAGCAAAGACACTGTCGACGCCGCCGAATAGGTGCCGCTGGCACCGCCATACTGTTTCAATTTTATGGACGTGATTTGGCCATATTGGCGCGGATGAATTGGACGCGGTCGGCCGCCGATTCTTCTGCGTCCCTGACCTGCTCCGGGGTCAGCTTAACCGCGATGCCGCTTTTCACATTATTGAGCCTGGCGGCACCCATATGTTCGGAGATTCGGAGCCACATCATGGCCTGCACCGGGTCCAGGGGGACACCGTTGCCGGCCGCATACATCAGCGCCAGGTTAATCTGCGCCGGAATCAGTCCCGCGTTGGCGGCGCGCAAATACCATTTTACCGCCAGCCCGGCGTCGCGGCGGACGCCCCGGCCCCGTTCCACCATCAGCGCCAGATTGAACTGGGCGCGGGCCGAGCCGGCGCGGGCCGCCCGCTGGTACCAATTTGCCGCTTCGGTATAATCGCGCGCCACGCCGGTGCCCCGGTAATAAATTTCGCCCAGGTGAAAGGCGGCCTGGGCATGTCCCCGCAATGCAGCCGCCCGGTACCATTTGATGGCGCCCGCCGGATCGGTCTCGCTGCCGGCGCCGGTATCGAGCATGCGCGCCAATAGGAACTGGGCCTCGGCATCGCCGGCTTCGGCGGCCTTCAAATACCAGCTCATGGCCTGGCCGAAATTGTCCGCCGGCGGCACCTGCGCCCATGCCGGCAAGCCAAACCCGCCGATTATTATCAGCGCCGCAAGCGATATGGATGTGAAAGTGGGCATTCGCCCCCCGTTATCCCCTTACCAGCCCGCAAAACGCGGGCGGCGACATTCTAACGGAGGGGTTCGGGATCGGCTACCGCCTATTCGTTGCCCACCGGATCTGCCTTGACGCCCGGACGTTTTGCTTCGGCGCCTTCCGGCGGCAGGGGTTCGGTAATCCGGGATTTATTGATGGCGTCCTTATCGGCTTCGCTGACCGGGCTGGGAAGGCCCGGCGATTGGAGGACCGATTTGGGGGTAACCGGAGCCACCGTGCGGCCGCTCATCTTGAGGAACGGTTTCGGTACCGGTTCGGGATCGCGCACCCAGAACGGAACCGGCGGCGGCGCCTGCAATTCCGGCACCGGGACCGGCGCCGGGGCCTCGTAGCGGCTCGGATGGGGTCCGTAATAATTGACCAGTCGGCGCTTGTCGGCGTGGTTGGGTTTGGCGTGACACTGCACGCCGGCGAGCGACTGATAGCAGTAAACCGGGTCCAGATCGTACACCGCTTCCTCATAGGAATCGACGAAACCGCACCCGCTCAAGACCATCAAAAGGCCCACCGGCATAAGTATTTTATTCATTTGCCCGTCTCCTGGCGCATTCCCGCTCTCCAACGCCGGCGGGAATTCCATCGGTCGGACAATGCCAGAAACAGGTGAAATTTCGATTAATCGCTGCGGGCGCAGCCGGGCTAGGCCGTACCCACATCCACCACCACGCGGCCCTGCACTTGGCCGGCCAGGATGGCGTCGGCGTGGCCAGTTATTTCGCTCAAAGGCACTTCGGTGATCATGGCCTCCAACTTATCCAGGGGCAGGTCTACGGCGAGCCGCGCCCAGGCCTGCACCCGGCGCGGTTTCGGGCACAGCACAGAATCGATGCCCAGCAGATTGACGCCCCGCAGCAGGAACGGAATGACCGTGGTTTCCAGCTTCGGCGATGCGGCCAGGCCCACCGCCGCGCAACTGGCGTGGGTTTTCAAGGCGGCCAATAGATTGGCGAGGATCACCCCGCCGACCGCGTCGATGGCGCCGGACCAACGCTCCGAGCCCAATGGCCCCTTCGGCGTTTCTTCCAATTCGGCGCGGGGCACGATGGATGCGGCACCCAGACTTTTCAGGTAATCGTGGGATTCGGTGCGCCCCGTGGATGCGGCGACCCGGTATCCCAGCTTGGCGAGGATGGCGACGGCGACGCTGCCGACGCCGCCGGCGGCGCCGGTGATCAAAACTTCGCCCTCCGTTTCCGGCGTCAAGCCATGCTCTTCCAGGGTCAGCACCGACAGCATGGCGGTATAGCCCGCCGTTCCGATGGCCATGGCTTGGCGCGTCGATATTTCCGCCGGCAAGGTTACCAGCCAATCGGACTGCACCCGCGCCTTGCCCGCGTAGCCGCCCCAATGGGCCTCGCCCACCCGCCAGCCATTCAAGACGACCCGGTCGCCGGGCGCATAGTCGGGCGAGGAGGAGGTCTCGACGACGCCGGCCAGATCGACCCCCGGCACGTGCGGATAATTGCGCACCAGCCGCCCCTGCCCTTTCAGGATCATGCCGTCCTTGTAATTCAATGTGGAATATTCGGTGCGCACCAGCACATCGCCGTCGGGCAGATCACCGTCCGTCAATTGGGTCATGCCAGCGCTGACGGCGCCGTCGCTTTCTTCCAGCATCAAAGCCGGGAAGGTATGGCCATCGCTCAATTTCGTTCCTCCACTTTGTCAAGAATTCGCCAGGCCAGATCCCGGCCTCCGTGGAACGGCTTGACGCCGTCCTCCACGGCAATCGGCGCGGCCAGACCTGGGACCAGGGTCATGGTGCCTTCGTTCAGCGCCAAGCCATAGAATTCGGCGCCGTGGACCGAGGCGAAGCCTTCGAGTTTATCCAGCGCGCCCTCTTCATCGAAGACCTGGGCGTACAGTTCCATGGCGGCGGGCGCCGTGAAGATGCCGGCGCAGCCGCAATCGGATTCTTTGTCGGCGATTGGGTGCGGCGCCGAATCTGTGCCCAGAAAAAACCACGGCTTGCCCGAAATGGCCGCCGCGCGGAGGGCCAGGCGGTGGGATTCGCGCTTGGCCACCGGCAGGCAGTAGTGGTGGGGCCGGATGCCGCCCTCGAACAGGGCGTTGCGGTTGATGATCAGATGATGGGCGGTGATGGTGGCGCCGAGCGATCCCTCTTTGGCGTTCACATAATCCACCGCATCGCTGGTGGTGATATGTTCGAGCACCGCCTTCAGGCCGGGCACCCGGGCCAGCAGCGGTTCCAGAACCTTGTCGATGAACACTGCTTCCCGGTCGAACACGTCCACGTCCGCGTCGGTCACTTCGCCGTGCAGCAGCAACGGCATGCCGATATTGGCCATGCGCTCGAACACCGGGTCCAGCTTAGCAATATCGGTGACGCCGAACGCCGAATTGGTGGTGGCACCCGCCGGGTAGAGCTTGACGGCAGTAAAGACGCCGTCCTTGAACGCCTCTTCCAGGGCACCCGGATCGGTCTCATCGGTGAGGTAACAGGTCATCAGCGGAAGGAAGCCGTCGCCCTCGGGGAGCGCATCCAAAATGCGCCGGCGGTAGGCGCCGGCCGCGGCGGCCGTGGTAACGGGTTGCACCAGGTTGGGCATGACGATGGCGCGGGCGAACTGGTGCGCCGTATAGGGAGCCACGAAGCGCAGCATATCGCCATCGCGCAAATGCACGTGCCAATCGTCGGGACGGCGAATTGTCAGATGATCGCTGGAAGCCATAATTGCCCGGTTTCTTTATGATTCTCCGCACCAGTGATAGCCGATTTCCCACCAACAAACAAAGGCGGCAAACAAAGGGGGCCGGTTTGGCGCCGGCCCCCATCTATTTGACTTGGCTCGGGCGTTGCTTAGCCGGCGAGCTGTTCCTCGATGGCTTCGACCCATGTGTCCATGTTGAAACCGAAAGGTCCCCGGTCGCCCGTAAAGGCGACCTTGCCGTCGGCGCCGATGAGATAGAGGCGCATGGGCAGGGACTTATATTTCTCTTCCACATCGTTATCGATACCGTCCACGTAATAGGGCATCTTGAGGTCCATGGCGATCTGGCAGACGGCGGCAACTTCGGTGCGCTCGTCGTCCGTGGTGGGCTGCTTATAGATGATTTTTTCATCCAAATTGGCCTGCACCCGCCAGCCATCGTCGGGATGGGCTTCGGAAATATAGATGCACATGAACTCGATGTCGTCTTTGTATTTGGCGAAAATTTCGTTGAGGCGCACAGCCACATTACGAAACGGAGGTCACGTGTAGGAGCCGAATATCAACCCCACCGGTTTGCCGCGAAAATCCGACAGGCGCTGGCTGGCACCGGTGCGCTTCTGATCCTGGTCCATGATTTCGACGCTAAAATCGGGCGCTTCCGAGCCCTCGGGGGGCATGCCTTCGGCGCGCGCCTTATAGCTGGCCTGCAGCGCATCGAACTCGTCGGCCGTCATGTCGGAAAGCGCGATCCACTCCTCGCGCAACTGCTCCCGCGACTTGCCCCCGGCGGGGGGTGCGGGGGGT
>JAYGEH010000354.1:0-1552 GCA_046582475.1 Rhodospirillales bacterium | reverse complement strand
GTTCCGGATAAATATGAATCAATTTGGTGGGAACAAATCGGTTTTCCGGGTAGGCGCGGTGCGCAGCGCGATGCCTTTGCATCGGGCAATCGCCGCAACGCCGCAGGGGAGCCGATTTGACCCACCGCAGGCCGGGTGCTTTTGACCCGTGGACATCGTCGCACGCCTTTGCCGATGCAATGCATCGCCATGCGGCGCGCTCCTCGCCACGGGGCAAAATCATCCCGGTCAAATGGTTCATATTTATCCGGAACCGCTCTAGAGGCGATGCGCGCGGGCCAATAATTCCTCGAACAGGGTTTCGCGCCCGGCGATGACGGCCCGGTCGTCGAAGATGGCGCCGGCGGCATTGACGATACGGTGTTTGAGCAGGCGGCGGCGGTCAGCATCGCAGCCCAATTGCACCGCGATGCGGGCATAGCTGTCGGCGTCGTCGGCAACGGTGTCCAGGATATCCATTTGGCGCAAAAGCGCATAGGTGAAGCGGCCGCCGAAATAGGCGCCGGGCAGGGTTACCACCGGTTTGCCCTGCGCCAGGGCCTCGAAACTGGTGTTGCCGCCGGAAAACGGAAAGGTGTCCAGCAACACGTCGGCGACGGCGATCAAATGGGAAAATTCCTCACCGGCCAGGCGCGGCAGGAAGCGGATGCGATCAGCGCCGGGGATGGTTTTTTGGAAACGGCTTTGCAGCGCCGCCGACCAGCTTTCCTGCTGCCCGTCGATAAACAATATCTCGGCCTTGGGGTCCTGATCGAGGATGGCGGCGAAAGCGGCATCCATTTGCGGATGCATCTTGAACAGGCTCTGGGCGCAAAGATAAAGATGGGCGCTCGGCGAAAGCCCAAGCGCGCCCCGCAGCTTCGGATTATCCAGGGTCGCCGGCCGCCGGTAGCAGACATCCAGCCGGTCCGAAAGGATCAGCGGTTCGGTATAAAATTCTTCGGCGCCTTCGGGTTCGGCCATTCTGTTGGAGAGAAAATAATCCATCTCCGGCAGGCCGGTGGTAACCGGATGGCCCCAGGTCACGCATTGCAGGGGCGCCAGACGGGCAAAGCCCAGAAAATAGCTCATCGGCTCCATGCCGATATCGGGGTAATAGAGAATATCCAGGCGGGCCTCGGCGATCGCCGCCCGGGCGCCCGGTAAGTCGGCGGGCGGCGTGTGGACGGCGGCGCCGAGGCCGGCATCCGGGCCCGATCCACCAAGCGCGAATATATGCACATCGAATTTTTCTCTATCCAGCCCTGCGATCAGTCGGTGGTTAAGCTTGCCGATGGTGTGGCTGCCGAGATGGGCGGAGACGAATCCGATTTTGATTTTGCCGCCGCGCCGGAACTGCCCTTGGCAATGGGGCGCGGTGTAGCTGAGGTCCGGGCAATTGCGGGCGTAGAAGGCGGCCAGGGCTTGGTTCATGGGGCGGTCGTCCAAACCGTGATAGACCGCCTGGAAGTTGGTCATGCCAACTTCGCTCAGCGGGTCTGCAATGGGCGCATCGAGGGCTTCGAGACGGTCAATCTCGGCCTCCATGCGGGTCCGCGCGCGGGCCATGGCG
>JAYGEH010000286.1:0-4675 GCA_046582475.1 Rhodospirillales bacterium | reverse complement strand
TTCGATGCCGTCGGCGGCGGCCTCGGCGGCCTCGGCAATGATGTCTTCGGTGGGAACCTGGCCGATCAGCACCGCTTCCGCCTTGGCGGCCTTGCGCGGAAACGGATGGGCGCCGCCGATGCCGATGGCGGCGGCCACGCATGCGCCGTCTTCGTCCAACCCGATCTGCGCCGCCGCCGCGACGATGGCGAAATCGCCGTGGCGCTCGGAGACTTCGTGAAAGCCGGTGCCGGTGGCGCCTGGCCATACCGGGAATTTCACCGCCATCAGGCATTCGTTGGGCTCGCGCTCGGTGCTCATGGGGCCCGAATAAAACCGGCTGGCGGCGATTTCCCGCTCAGCCCCGGAGTTGCGCAAGCGGATCCCCGCATCCAGGGTGACCGCCACCAGCGGTATTTCGGCGGATGGATCGCCATGCGCGATGGAGCCGCCCAATGTGCCCCGGTTGCGGGTCTGCACATGGCCGACGAAGGCAAGCGCTTTGAGCAGCAACGGCACCGCCGCCCGGGTTGCCGCCGATTTCAGGATATCTTTCTGACGGGTGCCGGCGCCGATGCCGAAGCCGTCGCCGTCGCCGGCGGTCGCCATGAATTTCAGATCGCCGCAATCGTTGATGTCGATCAGCACGGTTGGCCGCGCCAGGCGCATATTCATCATCGGCACCAGCGATTGTCCGCCGGCCAGGATCAGCGCCTCGTCGCCATGTTCGCCCAAAAGTCGGACGGCGTCGTTGGCGCTGGACGCCGCCACATATTCGAACGGGGCCGGTTTCATTCTCGTTCAGTCCCATCCGTCTTCGACATCGCGGACCGAGGTTTCGGGAACCAGATCGGGCTGCTGGCGCTTCAGGGTCTTGGCGCCGTTTTCCAGGTACCGGCCCTTGGCCGCCCGATCCGCGTCGGCCTGCCAGCGCTCGGTCCAATCGCCGAGGGAATAGCCGTGCCAGGGCTCTTCGGGCTTGAGCGGCGGCAGTTGCAGGCGCTCCCACACCTCCTTGGCGTGCTCCATATATTCCTTGCCCGGCAGCGCCAGGGGCGGCATCGGGCTTTTCATGGTGGCGTCGATCAGCAGGGTGCCGTCCTCGTCGTTGCCATGCTCGCGCTTGGGGCCGTGGCCCATTCCCCGGTGGGCCAGGATGTTCATGTCGTCGGTGGGGTTGGAGCGGTAGGACATGGCCCACAAAAGCGCATCGGAATTGGCCGGCGCGATATCGTCATCGACGGCGATGACGATTTTGCTCATGTCGCTCTTGAACGCGGCGGCGCCATTCAGGGCACGCCAAATTTCGGTCTTCGGCATGCCGGTTTCCACGGTCAGGATGGTGACCCTCAGGAGCGAGGTCAGGGGCTCGTGCAGGGACACCCCCTTGACGCCGCGGATGCCGAGGCCATCGCGCAAGTGGGTCAGAAACAACGGCTCGTAGGCGACGCGCTTGATGACGGAAGATTCCGACGGCGTCACCTGGCTGATATAGGACGGGATAACCGGCTTGGCCTTGCGGGTGATGGCGGTAATGCGCATCGGCATGTTGAATTCTTCCAGTGCGATATGGCCGTGGGATTCGCCGAACGGGCCTTCCGGCTCCAGCACGGTCGGATCGATGATGCCTTCGATCACCACCTCGGCTTCCGCCGGGACCATCAGATCGACGGTTTTGGCCCGGACCACATTGATCGGCTCGCCGGCCAGGCCGCCGGCCACATCCAGTTCGTCGAGGCCGAGGGGCAGTTTCTGCGGGCCCATGAACGCCACATAGGGCGGGCAGCCGAGCACGATGGCGCAGGGCATTTCCTCGCCCCGGGCTTTGTATTTCTGCCAATGGAGATAACCTTCGGCGCCGCCGGTGCGGGTCGCCATGCGCACCACCAGCCGGCCCGGCGCCTTCAGGCCGGCCCGGTAGGTGCCCATGTTCTGGCCGCCCGTATCGGGATCGCGGGTGATCACGTTAGTGGCCGTCAATGTGGGCGCACTGTCGAAGCCGGGGGTCGAAACCGGGATCGGCAAGGCATCCAGGCCGTTGCCTTCGCCTTCCAGATCGGCCTCGGTGAGGACAACCTCGTGGCAGGGGGCCGTGTCGATCTCCCGCGGGGCCATGGGTGATGCCAGGGCGCGCTCCCATTTGGCGGCGATGTCTTCGACCGCAACGCCCATGCCGATCGAATAGACCGCTTCCGACGCCGCCAGGGCGCCCACCGCCACCGGGATATCGTAGGCGCGGCCCTTGCCGTCGGTGATATCGGTAAACAGGAACGCCTTGCGCTCGGCCTCGGCAATGCCGCCCCGGAACTGCCAGCGCACCAGGGGATGCATTTCCGCGTCCTTGTCGATGGCCTCGCCGATCCGGTGCAGAAGCCCGGCTTCGGACAAGGCGTCCAGATGTTGCTGCAAATCGCGGTAGCCGCGGGTTCCCGAACCCATACCGATTTCCCCTGATGATTGTTGCCGGATTATTCCCGGCCTGACTTTATTCTCTGCGCTCAGGAAACTATGTCACGTCTTGCCGCTTTCGAAAATACCGTCACGGAATTGGTTGCAATGCTATGTCCTGGCGGAATGAATTGCCGTACAATCCCACAATATTTGGCTCTTCGCCTATCAAATGTTACTATTCCTATGCGTAAAAACGCTAGTTTCTATCCCTCGGCGGCAATCCTATACAATCCTTTGTGGAACAATTGATAATGGGCAAAAATGATTCGGGGTCAATAACCATAATCGTTTGAAACGAAAGCACGATGAGCGAAAATCCTGCCTACAATCTCGAAAATCTCGAAGTCGTCTATGTGGAGCAGTTTCAGCACATCCGATCGATGGTGCGTTCGGTGCTGGCCGAGCTCGGCATGCGGAAAGTTCGCGACACGTCGAGCCTGGACGAAGCGCACGACATGATCATCGAACACCCGCCCGATTTCATCATCACCGATTGGGGTCCGGACTTCGATGCCCTGAAACTGGTCGACTGGGTGCGCAAGGGTAAAGATTCTCCCAACCGGTTCACCCCCATCATCGTCACCTCGGCTTTTTCCGAGCGCGAAAATGTCGGCCTGGCGCGGGATCACGGCATTACCGAATTTATCGCCAAGCCGATGGCGCCCAATACCCTCTATAAGCGGATATGCATGCTTATCGGCAACGCCCGGCCGTTCGTGGAATGCAAGGTTTATTTTGGTCCCGACCGCCGCCGCCGCTCCGCCGGTTTCGAAGGTGAAAGCCGACGCAAGGATGATACGGCGGTTTAGCCTCTATCAAACCAACTCCACATTATTTTCCGCTAGGCCGCGCTTCTTTCGCGCAGATTTTGCAGGCTGCCGCCGCGCATGATGGAGCCCGGCAGGGGATGGCCGACCACCTCTTCGGCGAGGCGCGCGCAGTCCGCCAGGGCTTCCAGATCAAGCCCGGTATCGATGCCCATTTCCTCGCACATGAAGACCAGATCCTCGGTGCAGACATTGCCCGCCGCCGCCTTGTTGCCGGCGAACGGACAACCGCCGAGGCCGGCGACGCAGGCATCGAAATGGCTGACCCCCATCTCCAAGCCCGCATAGGCGTTGGCGATCCCCATGCCGCGGGTGTCGTGCAGATGCAGGGCATAGTCCAGGTCCGGGTACCTATCCTGGAGCGCGCCGAGGGCGCGTTTGATGCGGTCCGGCGTGCCCCAGCCCATGGTGTCGAGTAAAAGGAACTGTTTCAGGGTGACATCGTGCTGTTCGGTGATATCGAAAATCACCTTGGCCAAGTCGACGATCTTGGCAACCGGCACGTCGCCTTCGAAGTTGCAGCCGAAGGCCGCCGAGATGCCGCCCATTTCGATGGCCATTCCGTGGCTTTTATAGCGCTCGATGGTGCCGTGCAGTTCGGCGATCTGCTGCTCGGAGGTGCGGTTCTGGTTGCGCTTCAAAAAGGTCTCGGATGCGCAGAGATTGAGATTGCCCTTCATCGCCAGGCGCCCGGTCGCCTGCGCCCGCTCGAAGCCTTTTTGGTTGAGCCAAAGGCCGGTGTATTCGACGCCCGGCTGCAGATCGATGCCGGCCACCACCTGTTCGGCGTCGGCCATGTTGGGAACCAGCTTGGGATTGACGAAAGACACGATCTGAATGGTTTTCAGCCCGGTTTTGGAAAGCGCGTTGATGAATTCGATCTTGCGCGCCGTCGGCACGAAATTCTTTTCGATCTGAAATCCCTCGCGCGGCCCTTCTTCCTGGAAGCTCACGGTTTTCGGAAAAATCGCCATCTCGCCCTCCGCGTGTCCGCCGATCGCCAATTAGCCTTTGCCATGGCGGACATCACTATCTAACAATTACACTCCCATATATAAACTGGGCAGGCAATCTTCGGCGGAGAGCGGCATGGCGGGCGAGAAGAACCTGGAAATCAGGACCGAAAACAAAATCCTGTTTCTGACCCTCAACCGGCCCGATGTGCGCAACGCCTTCACCGAGGAAATGAACACGCAAATGGCGGAAGCGATCCTGAGCGCCGATTACGATGCCGATATCGCCATGCTCGCCATCACCGGCGCCGGCGATAAGGCGTTTTGCTCGGGCGCTGATTTGAACGAGGCGCGCCGGGCCGCGGACGCCGGCGAGGTGTTCCGGGGGCCTTTGCACACCACAAGGCGCGGCCTGTTCGAGATCATGATCGATTCCAAAAAGCCGATCATGGCCATCATCAACGG
>JAYGEH010000252.1:0-3540 GCA_046582475.1 Rhodospirillales bacterium | reverse complement strand
ACAAAGGAAAATGGGGTGCCATGCGGTCCAATTGCGTTTGCGTCAGCCAGAATAAGTCTTTCATTTGATGCCCTCCAAAGGTCCTAAGGACATCATCCGGTGAAATGCTGAATTAATAATTAATGGGTCCTGAGCCTAGATATCCCTATTATCGATGAGCCGCACATCCCCCAGCCAGGCGGCGGCGAGAATGCGCTGGTTGCCGTCATATTTTTCGGCCGGCTCAAGACTGGCGGCGGCGCGGACGGCCACATAATCCACCTTGGCAAACCCGGCACCAAGAATGGCAGCGGTGGCTGTAGCCGTGGCGGCAGCCATATCTTCGCCGCCCCGGATCGCCTCGGCGGCCTGGCCAAGGGCGCGGTTCAGCCCCGGCGCCATGGCCCGCTGATCATCCGAGAGGTAGGCGTTGCGCGACGACAGCGCCAATCCGCTGGGATCACGAACGATGGGACAGGCGGCGATTTCGACGGGAATATCCAGATCGGCCACCAGGCGACGCACCAGACAAAGTTGCTGGTAATCCTTCTCGCCGAAATAGGCGGCATCGGGCATGGCTTGCAGCAGCAGCTTGGTGACCACGGTGGCGACGCCAGTAAAAAAGCCGGGCCGGAACTCGCCCTCCAGCCAATCGCCGAGGCCGGGAACCGAAACCGCCGTCACCGACCCGGCTGGATACATTGCATCGCCCGCCGGCGCGTACATCAGATCGGCGCTTAGGGCCGCAAGGGCGGCCGCGTCGGCGGCCTCATCGCGCGGATAGGTGCCGAAATCCTCGCCCTCGCCGAACTGTTTGGGATTGACGAACAGGGTGACGCAGGTTCGGTCATTCTGTTCGATGGAAGCCCGGACCAGGGACAAATGCCCGTCATGCATTGCCCCCATTGTGGGTACCAGACCGACGCTCATCCCATCGCTGCGCCAGCCGGTGATGCACGACCTTAAGTCCGCCACCTGGCGGACCACCGGCAGGAGCTCGCTCATATTATTTCTTCTTACCGTAACAATGTTCCGCCGCCGGGAAGGCGCGGGATTTAACCTCGGCCGAATATTCGGCGGCGGCGCGGCCGATTTCCGCGCCCACGTCGGCATATTTTTTGACGAATTTGGGCGTGAAATCTGTAAACAGGCCAATGGCGTCCTCGGTCACCAGCACCTGGCCGTCGCAGGCCGGCGAGGCGCCGATACCGATGGTCAGCGCCGCGATCTCGCCGGTAATTTCGGCAGCGACATCTTCGACGGTGCCCTCGATGACAATGGAAAAGGCGCCGGCATCGGAAATGGCGCGGGCGTCGGCCTTGATCTTCGCCGCTTCCTCGGGGTTTTTGCCCTGGACCCGGTAGCCGCCGGCGGCATTGACCGATTGCGGCATCAAACCCACATGACCCTGCACCGGAATGCCTCGCTCTACCAAAAAGCGGACGGTGTCGGCCATTTCCTCGCCGCCCTCCAGCTTGATGCCGGCGCAACCGGTTTCGCTAAGCACGCGGGCACAGTTGCGGAAGGCCAGCTCCGGGCTCTCTTCATAGGTGGCGAAGGGCATATCGACGATGATGCAGGCGCGCCGGCTGCCGCGCACCACGGCGGCGGCGTGATTGATGGCCATTTCCAGGGTGACGCCGAGGGTCGAGGGCATGCCGTAAAGCACCATGCCCATGGAATCGCCAATCAGCAGCATATCCACATGGGGATCGAGGATTTTAGCCATGGGCGCGGTATAGGCGGTCAGGCAGACCACTGGCTCGCCGCCCTTGCGGGCCGCGATGTCGGGCACGCTGATACGCTTGGTCTCGTTGGTCTCGGTGCTCAAGCTCGGCGATCCATGATAATTTCAGAGTATTTATCGAACCCTTCTGGAACCCCTCAGGGCGCTCACATATCATAGTGCGGGCGATCTCGCCAGTCGATCACGAGAAAGGTTAACGCATGTCCGGCCTGCAAAATCCGCAACGCGGCAAATTCGCCTGAATTTCGATTTAATTCGATTGTCGGGATCAGGTCGAGCGGTCATTATCAACCGGGAAGATTGGGGTGACAGATATCGCAATGATCGGGCGCGCGCACAAACTCGCCGGCATGGGATTCCTTAAATGCCGGGCAATTCTGGTCATCGCGTTCGCCGGCGCGCTGGCCGCGTGTCAATCGACCGGGCCCCAATCTCCGGCCCGAGCTTCGGACCAGGTTCAGCCATCGCCGGTTCCGACGGAGGTTATGGAAACCAGCGAGCCCCGCGCCCAGCCCGAAGGCGCCGGCAGCGGTCAATCCACCACTCCGGTGCCGCCGCCGCCCGTGGCACGCGCTGCCGTGCGCGCCTCCAAGCACATGATCGCGGCGGCCAATCCTCATGCGGCCCGGGCCGGTCTTGAGGTGCTGCGCGCCGGCGGCAGCGCCGTCGATGCGGCCATAGCGGCGCAATTGGTTCTCAATGTGGTGGAGCCGCAATCGTCGGGTATCGGCGGCGGCGGCTTCCTAATGCATTTCAGCGCCGCGTCGGGCGCCATCGACGCCTTCGACGGCCGCGAAATCGCGCCGGCCTCGGCGACGGCGGATATGTTTATGAATGCGGACGGCTCCAGGCGCAAATTCTTCGATGTGGTGCCCGGCGGCCTGTCGGTGGGCGTGCCGGGATTGCTGCGCATGCTGCAACTGGCCCACGCCAAGCACGGCAGGCTGGCCTGGGCCCAATTGTTTGAACCGGCCATCAGGCTGGCCTCGGAAGGCTTTCAAATCTCGCCCCGGCTACATGCGCTGATCAAGCGCGACCAGCACCTCAAAATTTTTGGCGCCACGCGCCTCTATTTCTATTCGTCCTCGGGCAAGCCCAGGCCGGTCGGCGACCGCCTTGTAAACCCCGAGCTTGCCGACACCTTTCGCCTGATCGCCTTGATCGGCGCCGACGCCTTCTATTCCGGCGGTATTGCCCAGGATATCGTCAAAACCGTGACCACCGCCGGGTTGAACCCCGGTGGCATGACCGTGAAGGATCTGGAAAATTATAAGGCGGTGGCGCGCCGCCCGGTCTGCTCTTTTTACCGGAAATGGTTTGTCTGCGGCATGGGGCCGCCTTCATCGGGCGGTATCACGGTGCAGCAGATACTTGGGCTATTGCAGGGCAGCGACCTGGCCGCCGTGAAGCCGAATTCGTTCGAAGCGGTGCATCTGATCGCCGAGGCAAGCCGTCTCGCATTCGCCGACCGCAATCGCTACATCGCCGATCCGGATTTCCAGGACGTGCCGGTCAACCGGCTGATCGATCCCGGCTACCTCGCCGGCCGCGCCAAGCTGATCAAGGCGGATAAAAGTATGGGCAGGGCGAAACCGGGGCGAGTGCCCGGCGGTTCGGCCCGCCTCGGGTCGCCCGTGGAACCGGAAAAGGGGTTATCCACCACCCATCTCAGCGTCGTCGATGGCGACGGCGACGCGGTGGCGCTCACATCGAGTATCGAAAATGCCTTTGGATCGCGCCTAATGGTGCGCGGTTTCCTCCTCAACAACCAATTGACAGACTTCGCCTTCTCGCCGCTGGACGATGACGGTCCC
>JAYGEH010000215.1:0-14058 GCA_046582475.1 Rhodospirillales bacterium | reverse complement strand
CGACGCTCTTCCGATCTCCATCAGCCTGCATTCGGAAGAGCATCTGGCGCCCAGCGATCGCGGCGTCCGCATGGCGCGGCGACTGCTGCGCGAGCAAATCGAGGCAGTGCAGGCGGGCGGCGATCCACAAGGCGTGGTGTTCGATGACGCCGACGCCCAAATCGAAGTGAAGGCCGGAAACTTCTTCCGGGACTGATTCCCCTCAACCAGGAAGGCGCGACCCCAATTTCATGACAGTATACTTAATTATTGCTATATTATAACAATAATTAAGTATACTGTCATGAAATAGGGGATTTGGCGGGCCCGGGCCGCTAATTGCCCTCGACCAGGAAGGCGACGCCTTCGGTGGCGGCAAGGCGAAGTGCCAATAGCGGTTTGTATTCGTCGGAATTGTACCAGCCCTTGGCGGCGTCCATGTCGGGAAATTCGACGACGATCAGGCGGATGGATTCGCTTTCACCCTCGATGAGTTCCGGCGGCGCGGCGGCGATCACTTTGCCGCCATATTTTTGCGTGACCGGCGGCACGTTGGCGCCGTATTCCTTCAATTTATCGGGATCGGTGACGGCGAATACGGAGGCGACAAAATAAGCGGTCATGAGAGGCTCCCTGATGGTGGTTGAATATTGACCGGTATGGTGCGGATTGGGCGGCCCCCGGTCAAGGCGTCTTAATACAGCGCTTCCAGCCTTTCGCCGTAGGCCTCCATCACCTTGTGGCGGCGGATTTTTAAGGACGGCGTCATCATTTCGTTGTCGGTGGTGAAAGGCTCGGCGATCAGCGTCACCCGGCGCACCCGCTCGCCGACGGCGAGATCGGCGTTGACCCTTGCCACCGCATCATCGATGGCGCGGGCAAATTCGGCGTCACCGGTTAACTCCGCCAAGTCTTGCGATTTGCCATTTTCCTCGGCCCAATCGCGGGCGAAGTCGGCATCGGGAACGATGATGCCGACCAGATGCGGGCGCTTGTCCCCATGCACCATGGCTTGGCCGATTTCCGGCTGCAGGGTCAGGAACCCCTCGACCCGCTGCGGTGACAAGGTGTCGCCGCCGGAATTGACGATGATATCTTTCTTGCGGTCGGTGATTTCCAGATAACCGTCTTCGTCCAGGCGGCCCACATCGCCGGTGTGCAGCCAGCCATCGATAAGGGCTTCGCGGGTGGCGTCTTCATTGCGCCAATAGCCCTGCATGAGCTGATCGCCGCGCGCCAGAATTTCGCCGTCCTCGGCAATTTTGATCTCGGTGTTCTTGACCGCGGGACCGACGGATTTCAGTTTGACCCGGCCCGGCCGGTTGACGCTGATCAGGGGCGCCGATTCGGTCAGCCCATACCCCTGCAACAGGCGCAGGCCAAGGGCCGTGAAGAACAGGCCGATCTCGTAATTGAGCGGCGCGCCGCCGGAAACCAGCGCCTTCAGCCGGCCGCCGAAACTGGCCTTCACCCTTTTGCGCACCAGCTTATCCACCAGCGCGTTCTTGATCTTATCGCCGATGCTCAGCGAGCCCGGATTTTCAAACTCGCGGCTGCCCAGATCGACGGCGGTGTTGAACAGCTTTTGTTTGAGCCCGCCGGCCTGGATCACGCCCTTGGTGATGCGCCCGTGCATGACTTCGTAAAGACGCGGCACGGCGGTCATCAGCGTCGGGCGGGCCTCGGTCAGGTTGCGCGACAGATGTTCGATGCCCTCGGCAAAATAAATCTGCGCGCCGATGGAGATCGGAAAGAACAGCCCGGCCATGAACTCATAGGAATGGGATAGGGGCAGGAAGGACAGGAACACCTCGTCATCAAGGCCCAGCTCTTCGATGGCATCGCGGGCGCCCTCGCAATTGTGCAGTATCGCCTTGTGGGCGAGCATCACGCCCTTGGGCGCGCCGCCGGTGCCGGAGGTATAAATAATGACCGCCGTATCGTCGATTTTACGCTCCGAAATGGCGGCGGCAATGTCATCGGGCTCTTCGGCGCCGATGTCGAGCACGCTGTCCCAATGACGCAAGTCGGTGCCGAGTGTTTGTTCGGCGGGGAATTCATCCATGGTGACCAGGAATCTGATGTTATGGGTCTGGGCCGCGGCCAGCACCTTTTCCGACAAGGCGATGCTTGAGGTGATGGCGCCGGCGGCGCCGGAATCGGCCAGGATATGCAGATGGTCGGCGATCGTATTGGTGG
Source organism: Rhodospirillales bacterium (assembly GCA_046582475.1). Taxonomy (GTDB): domain Bacteria; phylum Pseudomonadota; class Alphaproteobacteria; order Rhodospirillales; family UBA2165. The sequence goes on along the minus strand of JAYGEH010000215.1, from coordinate 11,880 downwards.
TGTAGGCGGGTACCGCGATGCCCCCGGTGGCCATAATCGCCAGGGCGGCCAGCGGCCATTCGGGCCGGCTTTCGGCGCACAAAATCACCCGGTCACCGGGCGCGACGCCCAATTTACGCAGGCCGCGCGCCAGCCTGGAAACCTCATCGGAGGCCTCGGTCCAGCTTTTGCAAACATAGGCGCCGTCCCTTTTTTCCCACAAGAACGGCCGGTCACCCCGTTTTTCGGCGCTGGCCATGAACATTGCGACCAAACTCTGCCATTCATACATCCGCCGTCTCCCCACCGTGATTTGAAGCCCCGATCTTTTTACCATATAACGAAGGTATGCCAATTTGCACAAACAAAAATACCCAACCCGCGTGCGGTCCCGGAGATGCGGCCGGCGGAGCCGCCATCGAGATATTGCCCGATTGGGATCTCGGCGATCTTTACGCCGGGATCGACGATCCGGCCATCGACCGCGATCTGGATGCGGCCGCAACCCGTGCCACCGCCTTCGCCGAACACTATCAAGGCACCCTCGCCGGGCTCGGCGGGGCGGAGCTGGGCGAAGCGATCGCCGCCATCGAAGCCATCGACGAGGCGCTGCAGCGGGCGCGCAGTTTCGGCCAGCTCATGGTCGCCGCCAATACCCAGGACGCGGACATCGCCGCCTTTTACCAGAACCTCAACGAGCGGGTGACCGGCATATCCTCCGGGCTCCTGTTTTTCGAACTGGAATTGAACCGTATCGACGACGATGCGCTGGCCGAGAAACTGGAAGAGCCTAAGCTCAATCGCTACCAGCCGTGGATCGATGCCAACCGCTCGCTCAAGCCCTACCAGCTCGGCGACGATCTGGAAAAAATTCTCCTGGACAAGAGCGTCAGCGGGCGCGGCGCCTGGATGCGCCTGTTCGACGAAACCATGGCCGGCCTCACTTTCGATGTGGATGGGCGGGATTTGTCGTCGTCCGAAGTTCTGGACCTGATGATGGACCGCAAAGCCGCTGTCCGGCGCAAGGCCGCCAAGGCCTTCGGGCATGGCCTTGGCGATAATATCCGCCTGTTTTCCCTGATCACCAACAGCCTCGCCAAGGACAAGGAGATCGAGGACCGCTGGCGCGGCCATGCGCGCCCCATATCGCGCCGCAACCTGGCCAACCAGGTGGAAGACGAAGTGGTCGATGCCCTGCTGGCGGCGGTCAAGCGGGCGTACCCGGCCATTTCCCACCGCTACTATGCCTTGAAGGCCGGCTGGCTGGAGCTTGACGTGATGGATTATTGGGACCGCAACGCGCCCTTGCCGGATGCCGACCGGGACCGGGTTTCCTGGGACCAGGCGCGGGCCACGGTGCTCGGCGCCTACGAGGGCTTCGCACCCGAAATGCGCCAGATCGCGGAACAGTTTTTTACTTCCCCCTGGATCGACGCCAGCCCGCGCCCGGGCAAGGATGCGGGCGCCTTTTCCCATTCCACGGTGCCCTCGGTGCATCCCTATATTTTGATGAATTATCACGGCAAGGCGCGCGACGTGATGACTTTGGCGCACGAGTTGGGCCACGGCGTGCACCAGGTGCTGGCCGCGCCGCAGGGCCATTTCCTTTCCGATACGCCCCTGACCCTGGCCGAAACCGCCTCGGTGTTCGGCGAAATGCTCACCTTCCGCGCCATGCTGGACGCCGCCGGCGACGGGCCGAAGCGCCGCGCGCTGCTGGCCCGCAAGGTCGAGGATATGCTGAACACGGTGGTCCGCCAGGTGGCGTTCTGCGATTTCGAGGTTCGCGTCCACGATGCCCGCCGGGACGGCGAGGTGGGCGCCGAACGGCTGGGCGAAATCTGGCTCGAGGTACAGCGGATGAGCCTCGGCCCGGTGTTCCGCTTCGACGAGGAATACAAATATTACTGGGCCTATATCCCCCACTTCATCCACGCGCCGTTTTATGTCTACGCCTATGCCTTCGGTGATTGCCTGGTCAATTCGCTCTACGATGTGTTCCAGGGCGGCTTCGACGACTTTCGCGCCAAGTACCTGGACATGCTGAAGGCCGGCGGCACGCTGCGCCACAAGGAGCTTTTGGCGCCATTCGGCCTGGACGCCGGCGATCCTGAGTTCTGGGCCCGGGGGCTCGGCGTCATCGCCGGCTTTGTCGACGAGCTGGAGGCCGGCGAGCCGGATGGCTGAGCGAACCTCCATCGGCGGCCGCGCCAGGCGTTATGCCAGGGTCGGGCGCGCCGTCGGCGGTCTTGCCGCGCGGCTCGCCGGTGAGCGCTATTTGGGGCTCAATATCGACCGGGAATTGCATGCGCAAGATTTGAAACTGGCCCTCGGCGGCCTCAAGGGGCCGTTGATGAAGGTGGCGCAGATATTGTCCACCATCCCCGACGCCTTGCCCCGCGAATATGCCGCCCAGTTGGGGGAGTTGCAGGCGCACGCGCCGTCGATGGGCTGGAGTTTCGTGCGCCGCCGCATGCAGACCGAGCTGGGCCCCGGCTGGCGGGACCTGCTGGCCGAGTTCGACCAGGAAGCCGCCTTCGCGGCATCCCTCGGCCAGGTCCACCGGGCCACCGGGCTGGACGGCGAAGCGCTGGCCTGCAAGCTGCAATATCCCGATATGGCCGCCGTCGTCGAAGCCGATCTGCGCCAGCTTAAATTGGTGTTCAATATCTATCGGCGGTACGACAAGGCCATCGATCCCACGGAAGTGCACAAGGAGTTGTCCGCCCGCCTGCACGAGGAGTTGGATTACCGCCGCGAAGCCCTCCATATGCGCCTGTACGACCAAATGCTGGCCGGCGAGCCGGAAGTTCATATTCCAAAAGTGTTCGACGCGCTTTGTGGCGACCGGTTGCTGACCATGGGCTGGCTCGAAGGCGCGCCGCTGTTGGATTATATCGGCGCCCACGACAAGGTTGAAGACCGCAACCGGGTGGCCCTCAATATGTTCCGCGCCTGGTACGTGCCCCTCTATAATTACGGCGTCATCCACGGCGATCCGCATATGGGCAACTACACGGTGCGCGAAGACGGCTCCATCAATTTGATGGATTTCGGTTGCATCCGCGTGTTCAAGCCGTCCTTCATCACCGGTGTCATCAATCTCTATACGGCGCTCCGCGACGATAATGCCGAGCTGGCGGTCAGCGCCTATGAAATCTGGGGGTTCACCGAGCTCTCGAAGGAGATTATCGGCGTCTTAAACCTTTGGGCCGCGTTTGTTTATGCGCCGCTCCTGGAAGACCGGGTGCGCCCGATCCAGGACGGAAAGGGCGAATATGGCGCCAAGGTCGCCGGTCAAGTGCGCCGGGAATTGAACCGCATCGGCGGTGTCCGCCCGCCGCCGGAATTCGTGCTCATGGACCGGGCCGCCATCGGGCTAGGGTCGGTCTTCACCCATCTCGGCGCCGAAATAAACTGGCACCGCATGTTCCACGACCTGATCGACGGCTTCGATGAAAAGATTTTGGAGCAAACCCAGAATACCGCCTTCGACGCCGTCGGCCTGACCCCGGCGCACTGACATTATAACGAAATAACCAGCAGCAATCCGCCGGTGACGGCAATGTTGTTGCAGAAGATCCAAAGATGGGTCTGCTTCTGGCGCGGCTCGGTCATCACCCAGAAGTCGTGATAGAGGACGTTGGCGAGCACGGTGAACACAACCAGCATGCCGGCCCCGATCCACACATAGAAATCAAACAAGACCGAAAGACCGCCGAGCAGCATAACGGCGAAGCCGCACTAAAGGACAAATTTCGGAAACGGAACGCGATGGCTGCGCATGGTTTCCATGTGTTCGCCGAACTGGGGAAAGGCGGTGATGCCCCGGTAGAGGAACAAAAACGCGATGCACACATGGGCGAGGATTTGCAGCAACGAATGACCGGCGTGCAAATCGAAACTCATAGGGGTTAGTCTTGGCGAAATGTCGTGGCGGAAATAAGCGAAGGCGGCGCGGCGGAACCGGTTATTCCGCCGCCGCCTTCAAGGGATCGACGAGGCCCAAAATGCGGCGTGCGTTGCCGCCCAGGATTTTCTCCTTGACTGTGTCCGACAGGCCGGCGCCATCCAGGAATTTCAAGGCGTCCGCCGGGCTCCAGCAGGGATAATCGCTGCCATACATGACCCGGTCGGCGCCATAATATTCCACCGCGAACTTCATGCCCTCGGAATGGGGCGACACGGTGTCGGTGTAGAAGCGCTTCAAATAGGTGCTCGCCGGCTGCGGCAGTTTGGCATGCTTGGTGTTCTTGTCCATGCGCCCCGACTGGTAAGGGAGCGCACCGCCGGTATGGGATATGACGATCTTCAAGTCCGGATGGCGCTCCATGACGCCGGAAAGAACCAGGCGCATGGCGGCGACGCTGACCTCCATGACCCGGCCGAGGCTCAGGAACAAGGCGCCGTTATAGCCGGTGAGCATGTCGGAAAAGATCGCGTCGGTGGGGTGTAGAAACAGAGGAATGCCAAGCTCTTCGGCGCGCCCATAAAAGGGCTCCAGCCGTTCCGCATCGATGCGCGGATCCGCGCCGACGCTGCCCGGCAGGTTCATGCCGATCAGCCCAAGATCGTTGATGGCGTGGTTCATGACCTCGAGGGCAATCTCGGTATCCTGCAAAGGCACCGCGCCCGAGGCCCAGACCCGGCCCGGATATTTTTTTTGCGCGCCGGCCATTTCTTCGTTCCAAAGCATCGCCGCGTCGCGCCCTTCCGGCGCCGGCAACTCGGAAAATGCGACCGAGAACGGGCCAATCGAGCAAACCACGTCGATTTCGTGGCCAAGCCCGTCCATATGCGCCAATTGCTCGTCCAGATCGAACCAGGCGGGCCAGGTGGTCAATTTATAATCGGCCGAGCCGTCACCCCGGAGATAGACGTAATCGCCGTCGCTGTTCACTTCGACGCGCGGGTAACCGGTGCGCTTGCGCAGGCTCTCGAAAACCGAACGGGGCCACCAATGAAAGTGGGAATCGACAATACGCATATCGGTCTCCTGTTTTTGGGCGCAAACCGGTTATTGCAGATATCATCCCATCAGCGCGCGATGGCATCAAGGCTCATCAGTGTGATGCCGCAGCGAATGATGATCGTGGCGGCCATGAATAGGAGGATGAGGTAGCGGTGGATATCGGCCTCGCGCTTGGATTTTAACTTGCGGATGCGCCGGAACAGGTTGGAATAGGCGCTTTCGATGTTGGTCAGCTTACGCCCCTCGGAGTGCTGCCAAAATTGAAACAGAACCACCATGAAAATGGCCGCCATGGCCAGCGTGATCGCCGAGATTTTGAGTACCATCACGAACTGGGCGCCGTGCGACACGTATTTTGCAAGGGCGATGAGCGCCGCAAAGAGGATCAAAGTGGAGGCGACCGATTTCCACTGTATGGACTTTGAAAACAAAATGGTGTGCGTCGAATCGGCATAGATCAGACCCAACTCCCGATGCGTCATCTCGTCCAGATCAGAGGCAACGAGCTGCGGCGCGCCGTCTTCGGTTTCGTCGGTTCTGCGATCTGCCATTTAACCCGCCATCGATTTGGTTGGTGCGTTACGCCTTCATCAAACTTTCCGCCATCGCCGCCGGCACCGCTTTTAAATCGAAAAACAATATGTCGCGGTGATCTTCGGGATTGCCGACATTTTCGACGCCGTGAAAGGCGCGGCTGGTTTTTGCGAAGGCCAGCATTGTGTTCGGCATATAGGCTGCGGTTTGCATCCTTTTGAATTGCTCGAACGGATAGTGGGGCCCGCCGGTGCAGGTAAAACCACTCGTCTTCGGCGCGTAAAACGAGGTGCCGAGATAGGCGTGGTCTTCATCGCTGGCCAGATAGAACAGGCTGGAGACGATTTTCGACGGGCTGTCCGTATGCGGCCCGAGATCGTAGCCCGCATTGTCGCGGATCAAAAAGCTTTCGGCGCCGATCAAATGTTCGCCTTCGAGGGCTTCTTCCGGATTGGCGAGGCGGCCGTTGATGGCGGCGCTAAATTTTTGATGCAAAAATTTGATAAATTGGGTTTGCTGCAGCGTACCAAACAGCTTGTCCCAAAATTCCGCCATCTCCGGCGGCAATAGCCCAAGATGCTCCGGCCGGCCCGAAAATATCAAGCGCGACCGGCTGTAGCCTTTGTCGACGCGCCCGGTATCGGCCAGCGCCTGGTATTTTTCCACATCGGGCAGCTTGGCCAGCATCTCTTGGTAGAAGTCATCGGGAAACACGCCGCGCACATAAATATGCGCGAACGGATCGTTGATCACCGGAGACGCGCCGATGGCCTCGGTCATATGTGCGAACACTTCCGGAAACATAACCCGGTCCTCGAAATTGTGCCTTACCAAATTGCGTTATTCGGCGGCGGCCCTGGTGGTTCCCTGAACGGCCGCCAGTTCCTGCTCATAAACCTCGGGCCATTTGCGGTGCGCTTCGGCGGTAAAATAGTCGCCCCGCGCCAAGCCAAAGACCTCCGGATTTTCGGCCGATGGCGGCGGCGTGCCGTCTTTGGCGAGGGCCTTGGCGGCGCGCAGCAGGCGTTTGCGCGTTGCCGTGATCATCTGATTGGACGGCGCCAGATGCTCGGCCGAATGATTGGTGATATCGCCCATGCTTTCGGTGACCGCCTGATCCTGCTGATGGATGCCGTCGATGCCGGTAAAGCTGTCGGTGCGCTGAACTTTCCGGTCGATCTCGTAATCATTGGCAATTTGCTGGGCGCAGCGCCAGCGCCCGAGCCAATCGGTGGTGTTGGGCAAAAGATGATCGATTATCGGCGATGCGCCGGGGCCGTCCTTGGGACCGATGGTCACGAACATAGTATGGGTGTCGTCGAGCGGCACCCAAATGCGCGCCATGCGGTAACTGTCAAACGGGATGAACGGGGCCAGCGCCACACTGGGAAAAAGAAAGTGGGCAAAGCGCCAATAGACGTTGCCCTGATCCGCCGGCCGGTAGGCGCCATACATGGTGCCGGTATCGGTGTCGCGCACGTGATATTCGGGATCCCGGTGGATCATGCCGAAGCGGGTCTCGTCGTTGGGCTCGAAATCGCCTTCGCCCATGGAACCGTAATGCAGGAAATTGAGGTGCGAAGTATCGAGATCGCCTTCCATGGATTGCAGCCAGTTGCATTCGCGCATGGCGAAGCCGATGTTGGCTTCGTCTTCGGGGATATGGATGGCGGCGATATCGGGCATCGCCGGCAGGTTATTCTGATCGCCCATATAGACCCAGATGACGCCGTTACGCTCCGCCGCCTTATAGGCCATGGCTTTGACTTTGTGTTTGAAATCCTGGTGGGTTGGCACGTTGGCCATGTCCAGGCAATTGCCGGCCACGTCGTACTTCCAGCCGTGATAGACACAGCGGATGCCGCCCTCTTCGTTACGGCCAAAGAACAGCGAGGCGCAGCGGTGCGGGCAGCGGTGGTCCAGGACGCCGACACGGCCCGAGGAATCGCGGAACGATATGAGCTTCTCGCCCAAGAGGGTGAGGCGTACCGGATCGCCGTCGGCGGCGAGTTCCGATGATTTCAGCGCCGGCAGCCAGTAATGGCGCATCAGCGCGCCCATAGGCGTTCCAGGTCCCACCCGGGTCAGGATTTCGCTATCACTTTTAAGAAGTCATGCTGGTCTCCGAAGCAGAAAATACCACGCGGCGCGACCCATATGGCTGGCTGGCAGATTGTCCGGTCGGAAGTTTCGCAAATTGTGCATGCGGAACGCAACTTGAAATTTTATTGCGGGATGGACGCTGGACCCGATGCGCATCAGGCCGGCTCCCAGAATATTTACCGGATTGCCGGAATTTTGGTCAATAGACCCTTGGCAAACCCGGGCTAAAAAGCCATTTTGTCGCGGTCAATTTCCGATCTGATTTGCGGGCCGATTTCCGGTCTAATTTCCCGGGGGTGTTTATGAAGCTAGGCGTGCCAAAGGAGCGGCGCGAAGGCGAATCAAGGGTTGCCGTATCGCCCGATACCATCAAAAAGCTGGTCGCGCTGGGTTTTGATGTCACCGTCGAGACCGGCGCCGGCGAACAGGCATCGTTCAGCGACAAGTTGTTTTCGGACGCCGGCGCAACAATCGCGGACAGTGCCGCCGCCGCCCTCGGCGATGCCGATCTAGTGCTGAAAGTGCGCGCCCCCATGAACGCCGCCGAAGGCCAGGACGAGATCAGCCAGATCAAACCGGCGGCCATGGTCATCGCCCATATGTCGGCATTGGCGGAACCGGACGGGATCAAAGCCATGGCGGCCGCCGGGTTGACCGGTTTCGCCATGGATCTGATGCCGCGCATTACCCGCGCCCAGTCCATGGATGTCTTGTCCTCGCAAAGCAACCTCGCCGGATACAAAGCGGTGCTCGACGCCGCCGGCGAATTGGGCCGGGCCTTTCCCATGATGATGACGGCGGCGGGCACAATCGCCCCGGCCAAGGCGTTCATCATGGGCGTTGGCGTCGCCGGCTTGCAGGCTATCGCCACCGCCAAACGGCTGGGCGCGGTGGTGACCGCCACCGATGTGCGCCCAGCGACCAAGGAGCAAGTGGAAAGCCTTGGGGCTAAGTTTCTGGAGGTGGACGCCGAAATGGAAAAGGACGCGCAGACCGAAGGCGGTTACGCCAAGGAAATGCCGCCCGAATATTTGCAAAAACAGAAGCGCGTGATCGCCGAACATATCAAGAAACAGGACGTGGTTATCACCACGGCGCTGATCCCGGGCCGCCCGGCGCCGGTGATGGTCGACGACGAAATGGTCGCCTCCATGCCCAACGGCGCGGTGATCGTCGATCTGGCCACCGAGGCGGGCGGCAACTGCACCTTGTCGGAGGCCGGCAAGGTGGTCAAAAAGAACGGCGTCACCATCATCGCCCACGCCAACATGCCGGGCCGTCTGGCCCAGGACGCCTCCTCGCTCTTTGCCAAAAACTTGATCAATTTTCTGACGCCGCTCATCGATGCCGAGACCAAGCAGATGAATATCGATTGGGACGATGAAATCATTCAAGGAACTTTGGTTTGCCGGGGAGGTAAAGTGGTTCATCCGGCCTTGAGCAAGGGAGAATAAACAACGTGGGTACCGAAATCGTCGCCCAAAATGCCGCCGCGCTGGCTGCTCCGTTGGCCGCCGGGCAGGGGGAACCGTTCATATTCCTGTTTACCGTATTCGTGCTGGCGGTGTTCGTCGGCTTTTACGTAGTGTGGAGCGTCACGCCGGCCCTGCATTCGCCGCTGATGAGCGTGACCAACGCCATATCCTCGGTGATCATCGTCGGTGCCCTCATCGCCGCCGGGCCGGTTGGGCTGGAATTCCCCAAGGTCATGGGTTTCCTTGCCGTCACCTTGGCTTCGGTCAATATATTCGGCGGCTTCATCGTGACCCAGCGCATGCTCGCCATGTTCAAGAAAAAGCAGAGATAAGGGCCATGTCCGAAACCGCAACCGGCTTCGCCTATCTGGCCGCCGCCGTCTTCTTCATCCTCGCGCTCAATGGCCTGTCGTCGCCGGTTACGGCGCGCCGCGGCAACGCCTTCGGCATCATCGGCATGCTCGTCGCCATCGGCACCACCCTGACCAAACCGTCGATCCTCAGCTTCGAATTGATTATCCTCGGCGTGCTGGTCGGCGGCGCCATCGGCACGGTGGTGGCGCTCAAGATCAAAATGACCGCTTTGCCGGAACTGGTCGCCGCGTTTCACTCCCTGGTCGGTCTTGCCGCCGTGTTCGTCACCACCGCCGCATTTTTCGCGCCGGAAGCCTACGGCATCGGCAGCGCCGGCAATATCAAACCGGTCAGCCTGGTTGAGATGGCGCTCGGCACCTCGATCGGCGCCGTCACTTTTTCCGGCTCAGTGATCGCCTTCGCCAAGCTCAGGGGCATCATGTCGGGCAATCCGCTCACCTTCCCCGGCCAGCACCCGTTGAACGCCATTCTGGGTATCGTTCTGGTGGCGTTGGTTGTTTGGCTGGTGGTTTCCAATGACGCAAACGCCTATTGGGCGATTGTTGCGCTGTCATTGCTGGTCGGCTTCCTGCTGATTGTGCCCATCGGCGGCGCCGACATGCCGGTGGTTGTCTCGATGCTGAATTCCTATTCCGGCTGGGCCGCCGCCGGCATCGGCTTCACCCTCGGCAACACGGCGCTGATCGTCACCGGCGCGCTGGTCGGCTCGTCGGGAGCAATCCTGTCCTACATCATGTGCAAGGGCATGAACCGGTCCATCTTCAACGTGCTGCTGGGCGGTTTCGGCGGCGAAGTGGCCGCCGCCGCCGGCGGGCCGCAAGGCGAGCGCGCGGTAAAGTCGGGCTCCGGCGACGATGCCGCCTTCATTATGAAGAACGCCTCCAAGGTGGTGATCGTTCCCGGTTACGGCATGGCCGTCGCCCAGGCGCAGCACGCGCTCCGGGAAATGGCGGACATTTTGAAGGCCGAAGGGGTCGATGTCTCCTACGCCATCCACCCGGTGGCCGGGCGCATGCCGGGACATATGAACGTGCTCCTGGCCGAAGCCAGCGTGCCTTACGACGAGGTTTTTGAGCTGGACGAAATCAACTCCGAGTTTGCCACCGCCGATGTCGCCTTCGTTATCGGCGCCAACGATGTGACCAATCCGGCGGCGAAGACCGATCCGACCAGCGCCATTTACGGCATGCCGATCCTGGAAGTGGAAAACGCGGCCACCATATTGTTCATCAAACGCTCGATGGCGTCGGGCTATGCCGGCGTCGACAACGAGCTGTTTTTCCGCGACAACACGATGATGCTGTTCGGCGACGCCAAGGCCATGACCGACAGCATCGTCCAGGCCTTGGGGTAGGGCGCTCCGTCCCCGCCGCTTATTCGCCGAAATATTCGTTATCGATATCGCGCCGCTGGAAGTCGGGATTGGACGGCCATTCCTTGAGCCGCGCGCCCTTGTCGGCGCCGTAGCGGACCCGGAATAACAGCGACCGCTCGGGCCCGTTTTCGTATTCGTGCAGCTCGCCCGGCGGGTGCACGACCACCGAGCCCGGCGTGATCGCCACGTCGCCATCGGGGGTGCGCATGGTGCCGCCGCCCTCGATGCAGTAATACATCTCCACCGCGTCCGGGTGGCAATGGTTGGGGCTGATCTGGCCGGGCTCCCAACAGGCCACGGTCACATCGCCGTCGGCCACGTCGCCGAGGATTTTCTCCACATGCCGGTCCGGGCTGAATTCGGCTTCTTTTAAAAGATCAAAGGTTATCATCATCGGCTCCCTTGGTTAGAGCGGTTCCGGATAAATATGAACCATTTGACCGGAACCACTCTAGCTGGCTATGGCGCGGAAATCTTCGGCGAAATCGCGCAATTTTTCAATCAGGTTCTGACGCTGCTCCTCGGTCGTTGAGGTCAGGATATCGGCCACGAAGGTTTGGAAGCGCTGGAACCGGCTTTCCCGGAACCGGGCTTCGGCGGCGGGCGCGCCGGCATCGGGACCAAGAAACATGGCGTCCAGGAAATCATGGATTTCTGTTTCGCTTGGGCGGCGCTTCAAAAACCCGATGAAGCGCGCCGAATTGCGGTCTCGGCGGTCCAGCCGGCGCAACGTATCGCCCGCCGTGGCGGCCACGTGGCGGCGGATGATTTTAAGCTGGCCCTCGGTTAAATCGCCGATGAAGCGCTCGAAATTATCTTGCGTCCGCTCAATCCGTTCCTCGGCGCGGCTTTCCGGCGGCGCGTCAAATTCGGCGTGCTGCTCCTTGGACCGCTCGGCCAGGCGGACCCCGATATGATTGGTTTCCGCCTCCCCGGTATGCTTGACGAGAACCTGGGTGGCGAGCGGCGTAAAGCCCCGAACCGTGGCTTCCAGAAGCGCCCGCATCCGATCGACAGCGTCATCGATGGCGGCCCGGTCGATGCGCCCGGCGCGCTCGATCCGGTCC
>JAYGEH010000187.1:0-3670 GCA_046582475.1 Rhodospirillales bacterium | reverse complement strand
GGTGAACGCCGAAACTGTGCAATCCATCATCGGCGATCTGACCTCCCATTTCAGCCTCGCCTTCATGACCACGGTGATCGGCCTGCCGGTTTCCGCCGCCCTGCGCGCCGTTATCCACATCACCGACACCTATTTGAAATCTGCTTCCGCAATATCTGAACTTGGAGAGCGATCATGAAATTCCTGATGTTTAACGTCGTTGTAATCGGCGCCCTGGCCTACCTTGCGATCGGCCCCGGCGGCGCTGGTTTCTTCAAAAGCCACCAAGCCGGTCCGGCGCCTCTCGCTGCCAAGCCACCTGTCTCCAAGCCCGTTGTCTCCAAAGACGAAATCGCGGCCAAGGCCAAGGAAATGTATGACCGCGTCTATGCCAAGCGCATGCGCGAGGCGGAAAAATTCTTCTCCATGGTTGAAAAGGAAATCACCGAGGATGAGACCAACATAATCGCCGCAGCCGATGCCAAGCCGGTTGCCCCGGAAATAGCGCCGGCGCCCGCGCCTGAACCCGCGCCCACGTCTGAGCCTGGGCAAAATGCTCCGGTCCTGACCGCCGCCAAGGAGGTCAAGGTTGTAGCCGTGCACAAGGCGCCGGCGGCGGCGGCTCCGGTGGGTACCGGCAAGGCCATCGTCACCGCGCAGAAGTCCGTGCCGGCGGCTGCGCCCAAATTCATGACCCCCCGGCAAAGGGCGCGGGAATTGAACCGCCTGGTTCGGGACATGGAAATCTTTTTCGCCGACAAGCTGACCAACTAGTGGCATGCGCCGCGACCGAATCATAGCCGGCACATCGACCGCCCTTAGCCTCCTGATCGGCGCCTGGCTGGTCCTGGAATGGACAACGGACCAGCCGGCGCCGGTTCGCGAAAGCCAGGCGCCGCCGAGCCAAGACCGAATGGTCGCGGAGACCGCACCACCCGAGGCGGCCGCCAGGCCCCACAATCAGGCGGTCATTCTGCCGCCGCCGCCGGCGCCCGTGACGCCCAAGCCGCCGACACAGGCAAAACCGGCCCCGGCGCCCAAGCCTCAACCCATACAAGCCATGCGAGCCCCGAAACCGGCACCAAAGAAGGTCGAGCGCAAGATCGAGGCCCTGCAGCCGAGCCACAAACCGGCGCCGAAACCGGTAATGAAAGCGGTCCTGAAACCGGTGCAGCCGGTCCGGAAGCCCGAACCGGTAACGCCCACTAAGCCGGCGGAAATATCGTCACCGGAACCGGATATGCAGGCCTTTCGCGCCGCCCGGAAAGCGCCGCCTAGCCCCAAAATTTTCGACGCCCTGGCCCGCTTCAAAGCCTTGCGCGCCGCCCAGGAACGCGCCAAACCAGCGCCCGCCGCGCCTTGGAAGATCGAAGTCAGTGCCAAGGCCGTGACCTCGGGCCGCGTCGCTTTGCGCATTCTCGAGCATGGCGAGGGGCCGGAGATCGAGATCGCCTGGCCCTATTCCGTGCGCGCCTCGAACCGGCTCTATCACCTTTTCACCGCCTGCTTCGGCATGAAGACGGCGGTCATGGATAGCGCCGGCCAGCTCTACACGGCGGCCGGCGGCGGCCGTCCGTGGCGCATCAATCTGGACCGCTATAGCGGCTTCGTGCGCCAGGTTTCGGGCCGCCTGTCGCCGCAAGAAGCGTCTGAGTTGCGCGCCTTGCAACGGCTCCGAAGCTCCAGGGTTTCCTCGGTGCGCATCTTCCCGCGCAGCGTCGATGCCAGGCTTTTGGGCGGGCTCGGCCAGTTGCTGGGCAAATCCTACCGTTCCATGGGCCGCATTCGCGCCACCTACCGGATGACCGGATCGGGCGTCAGCGTTGGCCAGATTACCGCCGACGGCAAACCCATCCCCGGCGAAATTATCCTGAGGCCCATCACGCGCAGGTGTTCGGTATGATCACAGACGGATTCAAAAAAATCGCCGTTATGGCAGGGTTGGGACTGGTTCTGACCGGCTGCGTGACCACCACCTACAGCCAGGCCGATCCCAGCACCGCCTCGTCGCTGCCCTTTGCGCGGGAGGTTTTCTACCGGGTTTCCGACGCCTATTACCAGGATTTGCCCGAATGCGTGACGGTGATGCCGTCGCGGGGCATCAACAACCGGAAAATCAGCGACATGGTCGAATTGGCGGCGGCGCGCCATCTCAGCCAGCGCATCGGCCGGGTGATCGGGCCCGCCGAGCGCCGTCATCTGGTGCGCAAATTGGTGGTCGATCTGAAAAGTGATTTTGACCGCCGCCATTATCTGAGCGCCACCGGCTGCAGGCATTTCGCGGTGCCGTCGGTAAAGACCATCGACAATACGTTCCTGGTCTTCTGGTCGCAGATGGATGTGGAACTGGAATTGACTATCGAGCGTCCTGGCGACGGCTTTCAGTTGTGGAACGGGCGCCACAAGGCGCGGCGCAGCGATGGCGGCTTGCCGCTGTCTCCGCTGGGGCTCGGCGGCGCCGCGATCAGCGCCGGCTGGGTACAGGGCGACGGCGACCGGTTGCCCTCGATGATCGATGACGCCATGCGGCGCATAACCATGACCATCCCCGACACCCGCCAGTTTTCCGTCCGGCCCATGCAGCGCTTTGGCGCGGATCGGCCGGGGCCGGGATATTCCCTTAAGGCCCGGCGGTAGCTTCTCCATTTGTACAGCCGTCGATTAGCTGTCAAATTCCCCATCCATGAACACGGACCGCATCGACAGGGGTGGACGGCGCTGGTTTCTCGCCATCGCATTTTTGGCGGCGGCAACCGTCCAGCCGGCTTTTGGCCAAACCTCCGGTATCATCACCGCCGATCATCTGATCGAGCGCCTTGCCAACCATGCCGCCGGGCTCGATTTGAATATTCAGTTCGGAGTGAACAATGCGTCGGTGACGCCGCGGGCCAAGGATCAGATGCGCGAATTGGGTCAGGCGCTCGCCTCCAAGGAGCTTGCGGCGGCCGCCTTCGAAATTATCGGTCATACGGATGCGTCCGGCGGCGCCAAGGCCAATAAGGCTTTGTCCGAGAGGCGCGCCGAGGCGGTGCGCCAATATCTGATCCGCAATTTCGGCGTGGCGCCCGGGCGGCTGCAGGCAACCGGGCGCGGCGAAGAGCGTTTGCGGGACCGGCGCCGGCCTACCCATGCCATCAACCGGCGCATGGAAATCCGGCGTCTCGGCGCCAATCCGTCGCCGTCTAGCCCATAATCTCGGCGCGCACCAGGGTGGCGCCCTCGGCCATGGCTTTAAGCTTGGCGAAAGCGATGTCGCGGGGCAGGTATTTCATGCCGCAATCGGGGGCCACCACCAGCCATTCCGCCGGTACATGATGCAAGGCGGCGCGGATGCGATCGGCCACGCGCTCCGGCGCCTCGGGCGCGGCTTTCAAATCCAGGACGCCATAGATGATGGCTTTCGACGGCAATCGGCCGAGGATGGTGGGATCGAGCCCCGGCTGGGCCGCCTCCACCGATATCTGCCTGGCGGCGCAAGCGTCGAGCTCGGCCAGAAACGAATAGCCCGATGGCTTATCGCTGACCACATAGGCATAGCCGAAACAAAGATGCACGGCGGTTTCGCCTTCGATGCCGCCCAGGGCCATATCGATGGCTTTGAGGCCATGGACCCTGGCCTGATCGGCGTTGGATTGCAGATAGGGCTCGCCGAGCTGCACGATGTCGGCGCCGGCCCGCTTCAAATCCTTGA
>JAYGEH010000157.1:0-2777 GCA_046582475.1 Rhodospirillales bacterium | reverse complement strand
CCTTCGGCCTGGGTGACGTCGCCAACCTGACCGCCGGTGAGGATGAAACGCAACGGATTGCCCAAGCCATCGACGGCGATGTGGACCTTGCTCGTCAAGCCGCCGCGCGAACGTCCGATGGCTTGATTTTGGGTCCCCCTTACGATCCAGAGGACAACCGTCTCTTCGTGGACGCGGTATTGTGGATCGCGCGGACGAGTTCGCCGTGGCGCGACCTGCCGGACGCCTTTGGCAACTGGAACAGCGTCCCGTCGACCCGCAATCCGTTTCCTTGCCAGGAACAAAATCCTTGATCCGCCCCCAATGCGCATCCGTCAATTCCCTTCGAAGCATGACCAGCTCCCTCAAGTTTCACCGGTCTTGCTTGAATAACACTAACCATTGATATTCCCTTAACTGTCAACAGGACCTGTCTGTAGGATTGTGAGGTTTTGAACCTCAACCCTAGATAGAGTATGGATGCACCGCACTCAATTTGCCGCGTAAGTCGATACCCCATCCTTGGGCGCCTCGAACCCGCCATAATTCGTCTCGTCCAGTTCGTGCAGAGCCGGCAGCACTTCCTTTGCGAACAGGCGGATGTTTTTCTCCGTCAGCTCCGCCGAAAGCGTACCGAATTGAAGCAGCGAAACATACGTCGAGAAGCCCAACTGGCGGTGGTTCTCGACCAATCGTTTGCGCACCGTCTCCGGTGAGCCGATGATCGCCATGCCCACATTGTTTAGATTCTCGATGGTGCGCCCCGCCGCCATGATCGAGGTTTTGGCGCCGATGATCTGGCGCATGGACGCCGCCGACGTATAGCCCGGCGGAAAGAACATGCCGCCGGGCATTTTGAAGCCCTTGTTGAACAGATATTCCAGCCCTTCGCGCGCCTCGTCCAGGGCCTGCTCGTTGGTGTCGGCCACGTAACAGGGGGCGCCCCAGGCCATTTGGCTGGAGGCCGCCTCGTAGCCGTAGCGGTCTTGCGCCACCTGGCGGTAATAGTTGAGATATTTGACCGCCGCGGCCCACGGATTGAAGTTTTGCAAATACACATATTTGCGGTCCGGGTGGGCCGCCCATTCTATGGTTTCCGACGAGCCCTGGGACGGGCACCAGATCGGCGGATGCGGCTTTTGGTAGGGGCGCGGCCACATATTCACATATTCGAAATGATAGTGCTTGCCCTCGAAGGCGAACGGGCCGGGACGGGTCCAGGCCTGGACGATCAGATCGTGCGCCTCCATATGGCGTTCGTGGGAATGCACCGGGTTGACGCCGAACGACGTGTATTCGGCGCCGACGCCGCGCACGAAGCCGCTTAAGAGACGCCCGCCGGTGATGTTGTCGATCATGGCGTGCTCTTCGGCCAGGGTCAGCGGATGCTCGCGCAGGCAAAAGCCCGAGCCGAAGATGGCGATCTTGCAGTCGGTGGTGCGCTGCGACAGGGCCGCCGCCATGACGATCGGCGACGGCATCATCCCATAGGGGGTCTGGTGATGCTCGTTGACGCAGACGCCGTCGAAGCCAACCTCGGCGCAGAGCGCCAGCTCATCCAGATAGCGGTTGTAGGTCCGGTGCCCGACTTCGGGATCGTAATATTCGTTGGAGAGGGTCACCCAATAGCTGTCATTGGCCGACGTCACTGCGTCGGGGAGGCCCGGATAGGGCATCAAATGAAACATCATGACATCCATGGTGCGTCTCCTTTAGTGGCTCCCAACGGGTTAATCGAAAAATTTAACGATGGCCACCATGACCGCATCCAGCTGTTCCAATTGGGGAACGTGGCCGGCGTTTTCGATCATCGACACCGTGGCGCCATCGATCAGCCCGGCAAATTCGGCGGCGTAATCGGGCGCGATGATCTTGTCCTCGGCGCCCCAGATAATATGCGCCGGAACGTCGATGCGGTGCAGCCATTTGCGCAAATTGGGATTGAAAAACCGCGGCTGCCAAGCGAGGCGCGCGGTGGCCACATTGTTGTCCACGATCTCGGCGATTTGGTCCGGCGTCGGCTCGATGGCCAGCATTTGTTCGGCCAAATCGGGGTCCGCATAGAGCGCGCCGATCAACTGGGCCCGGTCCATGATCAGGACATTGGCAGCCGGCAGGCCCTTGATGCGAATCCCGGCGGTTGCTATCAAGCTCAGCGACTTGATCCGCTGCGTCGCCCGCACCGCCATTTCGAGGCCGATCCAGCCGCCCAGGGAATGGCCGATCACATGCACATTGGTGAGGTCCAGCGCTTCCAAAAAATCCAGGTAGAAATAGCCGAGATCGCCCACGTCATCGAGCCAGTCCGGGGTTGGCGAGCGGCCATAAGAGGGATGGTCGGGCACCAAAAGATCGAACCGTTCGGCCAATCGGTCGAAGAACGGCAGCCAGGCCGGCATGCCGCCGGCGCCGTGCAGAAACAACATTGGCTCGCCGGCGCCGGTGCGCCTGAGCAGCAATTCGTTGCCGTTGATATGGATGAATTCCTCCGCCGCGCTCATCGTCCCCCTCCCCCGGCATATTGGTTATTTATTTTGACGCCGCTTGGTTTATCCGACATTTCCCAAGTAATCTTCAAATCGGAGCCAATCGTAGATCAATCCCACCACTGATGGAAGGAATTTTGCCTGTTATACCAACCTGCAAAAAGTATGACTCTTTAAGGTTTTATTAGCCGTGCCGTGATTCAGCTTGGAAAACAGAGGAGTTTTTCATGGCACATGTGCTTTCACTTCGCGATGATTACACTGGTGACGACCTTCGCGGATTGGCGCGGTCGACGGATAGCGCCAAGCAGG
>JAYGEH010000059.1:0-1818 GCA_046582475.1 Rhodospirillales bacterium | reverse complement strand
CCGGAACTTGCGGGAAATCCTTGGCCCGCCCGGCCGCCACCATGACGATGGCGGCGCCGGCGTCGGACACCAGGCAGCAATCGAACAGGGTCAGCGGATCGCAGATCATGCGCGTCCCCATCACGTCTTCGATGCTGAGAGGGTCGCGCATTTCGGCGCGCGGATTTTTCATCGCCCATTGCCGGGTCGATACCGCCACCTGGGCCAGATTTTCGCGGGACGTGCCGTACTCGTGCATATGGCGCGCCGCCGCGAAGGCATAGGAGATGATCGGATTTCGGGGATTGTATTCGGAGCTGTGAAAGGCGCCGGCGTTGGGATTGCCTTCGCGGAACTTGCGCTTGCGGTTGGAACGGCTGGTCGAGCCGTAGGCGATCAGCGCCACGTTGCAGACGCCGGTTTTGATCGCCATCGCCGCCGACTGGACGCAGTTGACGAAGGACGAGCCGCCCACATTGGTGCCGTCGATGACGCTCGGCTGGATGCCCAGATATTCGGCGGCGTGCAGGGGGTGGAAGACGCGCCCCATGGACGAGACGAACAAGCCGTCCACGTCCTGCATGCCGAGCCCGGCATCATTCAGGGCGTAGTGGGCGGCTTCGGCCAGAACCTCCAAATGGTTTTTACCGGGCAGCTCGCCAAATTCGGTGAGGCCGATGCCGACCACCGCGGCCGCGCCGCGCAATTCATGTGCCATGATTTGGGTCCCCCTTCAGGCTGCGCGGAACAGGATAAGTTTGGTGCCGTCGATCTCGCCGATGAAGGCTTCGACCGCCATGCCGATGGTAACCTCGGCGGGGTCCATATCGACCACCCGGCTCATCAGCCGGCCGCCTTCTTCGAGATCGATGAGGGCGATGTTCTTGTCGCCGCCGGCTTCCGGGCGCGTGCGCTCGACGGAAGTGGAATAGATGACGCCCTTGCCGCTGGCGATGCGCCACGATGAGTTCGGCGAGCCGCAGTGATTGCAGATGGCGCGCGGATAATAGATGTTCTTGGAGCAATCGTCGCAGAACTGCAGCCGGTATTCGCCGGCCTCCAGGCCTTCTCTGAAATGCTGCTCCGGCCCGGTTCCGGCGAACGGGCCGTTATCGGTGTCGCTCATGTCTTCCACCCCTGATCATTGTTGTGCGTGGTCTAGAGACTAAAGCGCGGGAGCCCGTATTTCCATGCCCTAATTGACTCGCCCCGGTGCAAACGTTACCAAACTTGGCGCATGGTAACTGGGGGCTCAATTCGATGATCGACAAACGCTGCCAAGGCGTCGCGGAGGCCGTTGCCGGGATCCCGGACGGCTCCGTCGTCCTGGTCGGCGGCTTCGGCAATGCCGGCGAGCCGGTGGCGCTGTTGAACGCGCTGGCCGAAAGAAAGCCCCGGGAGCTGACCATCGTCTCCAACAATGCCTGCTCCGGCGACGAGGGCATCGGCCAATTGATCCTCGCCGGCTGCGTCCGGAAATTCATCTGCTCGTTCCCCCGGGTTACCGGCGCCGACGCCTTCGAACGGCTGTACGAGCGGGGCGAGATCGAATTGGAGATCACGCCGCAAGGCACCCTGGCCGAGCGCATCCGCGCCGCTGGCGCCGGCATTCCGGGATTTTATACGCGCACCTCGGTGGATACGCCGCTGGCCGAGGGCAAGGAGGTGCGCGAATTCGCCGGCTTGGATTACGTGCTGGAAGAAGCCATCTATGGCGACGTCGCCCTGGTCAAGGCGGCGGTGGGCGACAGGTGGGGAAATCTGACCTATACTATGGCGTCCCGCAACTTCAATCCGGTGATGGCGATGGGCGCCCGGACCACCATCGCCCAGGTATCG
>JAYGEH010000531.1:0-9315 GCA_046582475.1 Rhodospirillales bacterium | reverse complement strand
GATCAGGCCCGATCATTGGACGCATTTGTCGCCCTCGCGGTTGCCCTGGCCGATTTGGCGCGGCCCATCATCAAGGGCCATTTCCGCACCGGCACGCCGATCAGCGACAAGCCCGATGCCAGCCCGGTCACCGAAGCCGACCGCGCCGCCGAAGCGGCCATGCGCGCCCGTATCAAAGATACATTTCCCGATCACGGCATTCTCGGCGAGGAATTTGGCCCCGAACGAACCGATGCCGACTTTGTCTGGGTGCTGGACCCCATCGACGGCACCAAGGCGTTCGTCACCGGCAAACCCCTGTTTGGAACCCTGATCGCCTTGACAAATCAGGGCCGGCCCATTGTCGGCGTCATCGACCAGCCCATATTGGACGAACGCTGGCTGGGCGCGGCGGGCCGGGTTACCACCTTGAACGGAGCCCAAATATCGACCCGCGCCGCCGCCGCCCTTGAGGACGCCTGGCTCTATGCCACATCGCCGGACATGTTCGAAGGCGCCGACGCCGAGGCCTTTGCCCGGCTCAAAAATCACGCCAAGCACACCCTTTATGGCGCCGATTGTTACGCCTATGGATTGCTCGCCGCCGGTCATACGGACATGGTCTGCGAGGCCAGCCTGAAGGCTTACGATTATTGCGCCCACGTACCGATTATCGAAGGCGCCGGCGGGGTGATCACCGATTGGTCCGGCGCGGCGCTCAATATCGCCTCCGACGGCCGCGTTCTGGCCGCCGGTGACGGCAAAGCCCACGCCGCCGCCCTGGAAGTTCTGCAAGGATCGTAACGTCCAGTTGATTGCGCTTTGATTGCGCGCGTCTTGCGCCCGGATTATATCTATTCCCGTCAAGGATTTGCGTTTCCGGAAGGATAGTGTTCATGCGATTGCTGGCCGCCGTTATCGCCGTCTTGCCGCTGGTCCTGGGATCGCCGCCGGCCACCGCCCAAGAGATCAAACCGGTGCACGGCATCGCCATGCACGGAGCGCCCAAATACGGGTCCGATTTCAAACATTTCGATTACGTCAATCCGAACGCGCCCAAAGGCGGCGAAATGCGCTTCAGCGCCTTGCGCACCTTCAATACCTTCAATCCCTACGTCTTGAAAGGCGATCCCGTTGCCGGCGTCACGCGCCTGTTCGAGTCCCTGATGATCGGCTCCGAGGATGAGGCGTTTACCGTATACGGCCTCTTGGCCGAGTCAATCGAGGTGCCGGAGGACCGCTCCTGGGTCGCCTTCACCCTGCGCCCCGAGGCGCGCTGGCACGACGGCAAGCCGGTAACCGTGGCGGATGTGATCTGGTCGTTGACCACACTGCGCAGCAAGGGCCAGCCCTTTTACCGCTTTTATTACCGGGACGTGGCGAAGGCGGAACAAACCGGACCGCGCAGCGTAAAATTCACCTTCAAGGAAACCACCAACCGGGAACTGCCGCTGATCCTCGGGCAACTGCCGGTCTTGCCCAAACATTTCTGGGCGAACCGCGATTTCGAAAAAACCATCCTGGAGCCGCCCCTTGGCAGCGGTCCTTACCGCATCAAGTCCTTCGAGGCGGGACGCTCCGTCACCTATGAGCGGGTCAAGGATTATTGGGGCGCCAATCTGCCGGTCAACAAGGGCAAGCATAACGCCGACATCATCCGCTACGATTATTACCGGGATGCCACGGTGGCGCTTGAGGCCTTCAAATCGGGCGATTACGATTTCCGCCTCGAGAACACATCCAAGGTCTGGGCGACCGGCTACGATTCGCCGTCGTTCCGCCGGGGCTTCTACAAAACCGAAGAGATTCGCCACGAGAATTCCACTGGTATGCAGGGATTTGCTTTCAATACCCGCAAGCAGATTTTCAAGGACCCGTTGGTACGCCAAGCCTTGGCCTTCGCCTTCGATTTCGAATGGACCAACAAGAACCTGTTCTACGGCCAATATACCAGGACAGCGAGCTTCTTTTCCAATTCCGAACTGGCATCGAGCGGCCTGCCGTCGGGCGCCGAATTGGCGATCCTGAACAGGTACAAAGGCCGCATTCCGGCCAAAGTTTTCACCAATTCCTACCAGCCTCCGGTCACCGACGGCTCCGGGCGCATCCGCTCTAATTTGCGCCGCGGCCGGAACCTCCTTATAAAAGCCGGCTGGATTATCAAGGACGGCAAGCTGGTCAACGCCAAGACGGGGAAGGTGTTGGCCTTTGAAATCCTGCTGATCTCGCCGGCGTTCGAGCGCGTTGTCCTGCCTTTCAAACGCAACTTGAAGCGCCTCGGAATAGAGGTTTCCGTGCGCACCGTCGATACCGCCCAATACCGCAAACGCACCGATGATTATGATTTCGACATGGTGGTGTCCGGTTGGGGCCAATCGCTGTCGCCGGGCAACGAGCAACAAAGCTATTGGGGATCGGCCGCCGGCAGGCGGCCCGGCAGCCGCAACCTGATGGGGATCGATAATCCGGTCGTCGACGCGATGATCGAAGGCATCATTTCGGCTCCCGACCGGGACAGCCTGGTCACCGCCACGCGGGCGCTGGATCGGGTCCTCTTGTGGGGCCACTACGTCATTCCCCATTGGCATACGCGAATATTCCGCGTCGCCTTCTGGGACAAATTCGGGCGCGCCAAGATTACCCCCAAATACGGGCTCGGGCTCGACGGCTGGTGGGTGGACGCCGCCAAGGCGCGGGCGCTGGCCGGTAAATTGGCCTCGGCAAAGTAAAACTAGCGGCCTGATCCAGCATGCTCAACTATATCATCCGCCGATTGTTCCTGATTATTCCGACCCTGATCGGCATCGTCATCATTAATTTTCTCATCATCCAGGGGGCGCCGGGCGGTCCGGTGGAACAGACCCTGGCCAAAATCCAGGGAACCGATGTCGAAGCCACGGCCCGGGTATCGGGCTCGAGCCAGGGCGAAACGGTACCGGGCCTGGCCCAACCGGGGACCGGCGGCAACCAGGCAACGAATAGCAAATACCGGGGCGCAAGGGGGCTCGATCCCGAATTCATCAAGGAAATTGAAAAGCTCTATGGCTTCGACAAGCCGGCTTACGAGCGGTTGTTCATCATGATGAAGAATTATCTGGTGTTCGATCTCGGCGACAGTTTCTTCCAGGACCGCAAGGTCGTCGATCTGGTAATCGACAAATTGCCGGTATCCATATCGCTCGGCATTTGGACGACGCTGCTTGTCTATCTCATCTCCATCCCCCTCGGCATCGCCAAAAGCGTCCGCGACGGCGACCGCTTCGATATCTGGACCAGCGCGGTCATCATCTTCGGCAACGCCATCCCCGGATTTCTGTTCGCCATCCTGTTGATCGTCCTGTTCGCGGGCGGCAGCTTTTGGGATATTTTCCCCTTGCGCGGGCTGGTCTCGCCGGACTGGGACGATCTGCCCTGGTATTTCAAAATCACCGATTATCTCTGGCACATGGTTTTGCCGATCACCTCCATGGTGATCGGCGGGTTTGCCAGCCTGACCATGCTGACCAAAAATTCGTTCCTGGAAGAGATCAACAAGCAATATGTGATCACCGCGCGCGCCAAGGGGCTGGAGGAAAAGCGCATCCTCTATGGCCATGTGTTCCGCAACGCCATGCTGATCGTCATCGCCGGCTTCCCGGCCGCCTTTATCGGCATCTTTTTTACAGGATCGATGCTGACCGAGATCATATTCTCCCTCGACGGGCTCGGCCTGTTAGGTTTTGAAGCGTTGATTAACCGGGACTATCCCATCGTCTTCGGCACCCTCTATGTGTTTTCGCTGCTTGGTCTGATGCTCGGGCTGATCAGCGATCTGACCTACCACGTGGTTGATCCGCGCATCGATTTCGAATCGCGGGAGGTCTAGAGCTTGGACCAGCGCCCAATATTCCTTGGCCTTCGGATCACGCCCATCAACCGGCGGCGGCTGGATAATTTTACCGCCAACCGGCGCGGTTTTTGGTCTTTATGGATATTTCTGTTCATCTTCCTGGTCACCATATTCGCCGAATTCATCGCCAACGATAAACCGCTTCTGGTCCGCTATGACGGCGATTTCTTTGTGCCTGTATTGGTCAATTATCCGGAAACCACATTCGGCGGCGATTTCGAAACCGAGGCCGAATATTCCGATCCCGAGGTCGCCGAGCTGATCGAGGAAAAGGGTTGGATCGTCTGGCCGATGATCCCCTACAGCTTCGATACCGTGGTGCTCGGATTGGCGAAGCCGTCACCGTCACCGCCCAGCAGCCAAAACTGGCTGGGCACCGATGATCAGGGCCGCGACGTAGTGGCGCGGCTGATCTACGGCTTCCGGGTCTCGGTTCTGTTCGGCCTGATCCTGACCGTCTTCTCCTCCATCGTCGGTGTCGCCGCCGGCGCCTGGCAGGGATATTTCGGCGGCCTCACCGATTTGTTCTTTCAGCGCTTCATGGAAATCTGGGGCGGCCTGCCGCAGCTGTTTATATTGATCATCCTGGCCAGCCTGGTTGAGCCGTCATTCCTATTCCTGCTCGGCTTCATGCTTTTGTTCAGTTGGATGGCGCTGGTCGGCGTGGTGCGCGCCGAGTTCCTGCGTGGGCGCAACTACACCTATGTGCTGGCGGCGCGCGCCCTCGGCGTTTCCAACACCACGATCATGTTCAAGCACATCCTGCCCAACGCCATGGTCGCCACCGTCACCTTCATGCCGTTCATCCTCAACGGCGCCATCACCAGCCTGACGGCGCTGGATTTCCTCGGCTTCGGCCTGCCGCCGGGCTCGGCGTCCCTGGGCGAATTGTTGAACCAGGGCAAATCCAATCTGCAGGCGCCGTGGCTGGGGATTTCAGCCTTCCTGGTTATCGCCCTCATGCTGAGCCTTTTAATTTTCATCGGCGAAGGCGTCCGCGATGCCTTCGATCCCAGAAAGACGTTTAGGAACTAGCCGTGGCGCATCTCTTGGAAATCGACAACCTATCGGTCAGCTTCGGGCGCGCGGCGGCGAAGTCAGGGCGGTGACCGGCATCTCCATGTCGGTGGCGGCCGGCGAGACGGTGGGCCTGGTGGGCGAATCCGGTTCCGGCAAATCGGTGACCGCGCTTTCGGTGATGAAGCTGCTGCCCTATCCGGTGGCCTGGCACCCGGGCGGCTCGATCCATTTCGACGGCGAGGAATTGATCCATAAGGCGGACCGGGACATGCGCGCCATGCGCGGCAACCGTATCTCTATGATCTTTCAAGAACCCATCAACAGCCTAAACCCGTTGCACTCCATCGAAAAGCAAATTCGCGAAGTGTTGGAATTGCACAAGCGCCTGAGCCCAAGGGCGGCCAAGGCAAGGGTCGAGGAATTGCTCGACCTGGTGGGCATGGAAGAGGCCATATCCCGGCTGCACGCCTTACCCCACGAATTTTCCGGCGGCCAGCAGCAGCGCATCATGATCGCCATGGCGCTGGCCAACGAGCCCGAGCTGTTGATCGCCGATGAGCCGACCACGGCGCTGGATGTCACGGTACAGGCGCAGGTGCTGAAATTATTGAACCAGCTGACGCAAAAGCTGAACATGGGATTGCTGCTGATCACCCACGATCTCGGCATCGTCCGGCGCATGGCCGACCGGGTCAACGTGATGACCGGGGGCCGCATCGTCGAGGCCGGCGCCACCAAGGATATTTTTGAAAATCCCCAGCACGACTATACCCGCCACCTGCTGGCGGCCGAGCCCAAGGGCAAACCGGACGCAATCACCGATGATGCCAAAGAGGTGATGCGCGCCGATGATGTGCGCGTCTGGTTCCCGATCAAGCGCGGCGTCATCCGGCGCACCGTCGGCCATATCAAGGCCGTCGACGGCATTACGCTAATCCTGCGCGAAGGCCACACGCTGGGCATCGTCGGCGAATCGGGCTCCGGCAAGTCGACCCTTGGGCGGGCGCTCTTGCGGCTCGAAACCTCTACCGGCGGCCTCCGGTTTCATGGCCGGGATATCCAGGAGTTCGGCTGGAAGGAGATGCGTCCCTTGCGCCGCGAAATGCAGATCGTGTTCCAAGACCCGTTCGGCTCCATGAGCCCGCGCATGTCCGTGTTCCAGGTCATCGAGGAAGGGCTTTTGGTGCACGGGCTTGGCGATAGCTACGATGCCAGGCGCGCCCTGGTGGCCGAGGTATTGGGCGAGGTCGGGCTCGACCCGGACACCATGGACCGCTACCCGCACGAATTTTCCGGCGGCCAGCGCCAGCGCATATGCGTTGCCCGGGCGCTTGTGCTGCGGCCCAAATTGATCGTGCTGGACGAGCCCACCTCGGCCCTCGATATGTCGGTGCAGGCGCAGATCGTCGATTTGCTGCGCGATCTCCAGATCCGCCACAATCTCGCCTACCTGTTCATCAGCCATGATCTGAAGGTGGTGCGCGCCCTGGCCCACGACCTGATCGTCATAAGGGCGGGCCGGGTCGTCGAGCAGGGCCCCGCCGACGCCGTCTTCGATAATCCGAAGGAAGATTACACCAAGGCATTGATGAAGGCGGCGTTCGATATGGAAGCCGACGAAAGCGGCGCCGTCGCGGTTTAGCCCCAAGTTTATTCAAGAGATCGGCGGCCGGTCCACCACCTCGATATCGGTCGCGGCGAAATCGGCGCCCTTGAACAACAAGGGCTCGCCGGTGGATTTGGCCAGGGCATAGGCGAAGCAGTCGCCGAAATTAAGTCCCGCCGAATGGCGGCCCCTGCCATAGCGCCGGTAGGCGTTGCGCGCTGCCACCGCCTGGGTCCGATCGACGGCAACGATGTCGATCCCTGCAGCAGAAATCAGCCGGTCCAGGTCGATCAGGCCAATTTCCCGGCGTCGATTGTCGATAACGATAGAGACCTCCAGAAAGTTCCCGGCCGACATGATATTGACCGGGCTGACCGACAGCATTTTGGCAAAAAACCGTGCATCGGATTCGTGTAACAGGATCGATAAAATCGCAGATGAATCAACCACCATCAGCTTGGCAGCCCGTTCTCGTCGTAGCCCAAAATTTCATCGGCGGAGCGGTCGTCATAGTCCGGCAAAGACGCGCAATGGCGGCCTATTTCCATTAGATCGTCGAGCAAGGTTTGATCCACTTTGGTACGCCTGATCCGCCGAAGCCGTTCTTCAAGGGCTATTTTTATCGCCTGGGTCATGCTTTCGCCGGTTAGACCGGCCAATTCCCGAGCCAGTCTGTCGGCTTCCGGATCTTTGATGCTAAGAGCCATGGTTTCGCCGATATTCTATAATCTATAATTAGTTCTAGAATATAGAATTTAATCGGCTGGAAATCAACAGTTTCTATTTTAATTTTTTAAAATCAACATGCTATTGAATATCAAGCGCTGGCGCGCCGTAGGCGTAATAGAGCAGCGCGGCGCCCAGGATCACCCGGTAGACGACGAATGGGGTGAAACTGGCCCGCTTCAGCCAGAACATCAGGAAGGCGATGGCCACCAGCGCGAACAGGAAGGCAAGGCCGCCGACGGTGAGCGCATCGTCGATCAGCACCTGGTTTCCGGACCGGAACAATTCCCATCCCTTGAGGCTGCCGGCGGCGATGATCACCGGGATCGACAGCAACAGCGAAAAGCGCGCCGCATCCTGGCATTCGACGCCCAGAAACCTGGCCGCTGTCATGGTTATTCCGGCGCGGCTGGTGCCGGGTAACAGCGCCAAGATCTGAAACAAGCCGATCACCAGCGCGCCGCCATAGGTGATATGTTCCAGCCGCCGGATGGTCATGTTGGATTTATCGGCAAGCCACAAAAACAATCCAAATCCCAGCGTCGTCCAGCCGATGATTTTGACGCTGCGCAATAGATCTTCGTTGATGGTTTCGTTGACCCAGTATCCGGCCACCACCACCGGCAAGGTGGCGATGATCAGCTTGATCAGCAGCGAGATCTCCTGATCCAGCGGCCGCTGATTGGCCATCTGCCCGCCGGCGCGCAACACCGCCCCGGCGATACCGCCGATATCGCGCCAAAAATACAGCATCACCGCTGCCAGCGTGCCCATATGCACGGCCACATCGATGGCCAGCCCCTGGTCGGGCCAGCCGGTAAGTTTGGGCACCAGGATCAAATGCCCCGACGAGGAAACCGGCAGAAATTCGGTTATGCCTTGAACGGCGGCGAGGACGATGGATTGAATAAACGGCACGGAGGTTCTTCGCTGATAATTGGCCCGAACGATTGGCCCTGGTGTTTTGCCCAATTGGACATGCCCGGACTTATAGCACCGGGATTGCCATCACCCAATAAGGTTGGTGTTCTAATGAATGGTTAATTGCCCCGGGAAACGAATCGGATATAAGGAGGCCGATGCGTACGCTTTATCATCTGTGGCTGAACCCGTTTTCGCGCAAGGTACGTATTGTCCTGGCGGAAAAGGGCCTGGAATTCGAAATGGTTGTGGAGCAGGTCTGGGAGCGCCGCCAGGCGTTTCTGGCTCTCAATCCGGCCGGCGAGGTTCCGGTGCTGGTGGAACCGGACGATACCGTGCTTTCCGATTCCCAGGCCATTTGCGAGTTTCTGGATGAATTGCAGCCGGAACCGAGCCTGATGGGCCGGGGCCTGCATGAGCGCGCCGAGGTGCGCCGTCTGGTCACCTGGTTCGACCGGAAGTTCGATTTCGAGGTGGGCGACAAGTTGATCAACGAGAAGGTGATGAAGCGGTTCCTAGGGCTGGGCAAACCCGATTCCGGCGCCATCCGCGCCGCGCAAAAGAATATCCACACCCATCTGGAATATATCGCTTTCCTGGTCGAGCGCCGCCATTGGCTGGGCGGCGAGGAAATGACCCTCGCCGATATCACCGCGGCGGCGCATCTGTCCACCGTCGATTATTTGGGCGACGTGCCCTGGGCCGATCACAAGCCGGCGAAAAACTGGTACACGCGCATCAAATCAAGGCCCAGCATGCGCCCGATCCTGGCTGAACGTATCCCCAGGCTACCGGCGGCCAAGCATTATTCGGATTTAGACTTTTAGAGCATTTTCCAGCCAAATCCGAGGAAATGGACCGGATTTGGCTGGAAAGTGCTTTAGGTCACGAACTCATAAATGGCGGCGAGCTGTGATCGGCAAATAGCCTGTTTCGGTAGGAGGGTGCCCGATAGCGGGGCCTTCGCCCCAGTGCGGGCGCCGGACGCACCGAAACGGGCTATTTGCCGATACCCCTCTTGGGGCGTGTTTCTTTTGTCCCCTGGACTACGTTGCGTCGTCGGTCATGATGCTTTGGCATCACTCCCTCCTAGCTGCTTGCCAGGAAACAAAATAACTAAACTCACAGTCGTCGCCATTTATGAGTCCATGACCTTGCGCAAAATAGGGCGCCC
>JAYGEH010000521.1:0-16537 GCA_046582475.1 Rhodospirillales bacterium | reverse complement strand
TCGAACGAGGATTAAATCCGGGTAAAGACCTTGAGGGTATTAGAAAAAAGAACGCGGAATTAATCACTAGACATTCTAGAGGTCAAGAAACCATCGATAACCTAATAGCGGAAAACAGCTCGTCGAACATACGAATTAAAGAATTAACCAGCGATTTCTCGGTTCGACAAAAACGTGACCGAGTAACAAATGAAATCCTTAAACTGGAAAACAAAAATTTAGAACGCGATATGATAATATTAGCCCGCGACAACGCTGCTCGCCAGAAAAACGACAAAAAGACCAATGAAAAACTTAAAAAGGAATACGAAAAGTCGGAAAATCAAATTTTGAGTTTAAGTATCGACAAGGATGCCAGAGAAAAGACAATTGTTGACCTGTCGTCGAAGGTTAAGGATCTAAATAAAACGATTTCCATATTATCCTCTAATAATTCTAATGGTCCAAATGTACCCGGCGTCGTTAAAAAAACAATCGAAGAGGGAGGATATTCAAATTTCGTTGGTAGGAAAATTCAGATAAAAGTAGAATTCGCAGACACGATTTTTTGCGATCTTAGGATCATGTCCCACAAGTTCATCGAACCTTTGTTTATTCGATTAGATGTGGGAAAATTTTCAACCGTGCCTACTTCGAGCGGAAACTACGACGTGATCCTGGAGTCATCTAACACCAATGAATGTGAATTAGAACTCTATCCGACGCCGAAATGAATGGTCAGGCCCAGGTATACTTCCGAGAATATCTCATGAGTCTCTACGCCAAAAACCGAGTGCCCGCTTCGCCCTCCAGGGCGCGGCCGAGATTTTCCGGGTTGGTGATGACGCCGACGCCGCCGCCCTGCTTGAGGTACTGGGTCATTGCTTCCACCTTGGGGCCCATGCTGCCGGCGTCGAACTGCTCTTCGGCCAGCAAGCGCTCGGCCTCGGCCAGGCTGACCTCGTCCAGCCAGCTCTGCTCGGGCGTGTTGTAGTTGAGCGCCACCTGTTCCACGTCGGTGGAGATGACAAAGCGCTCGGCACCCAGCTTGGAG
Organism: Rhodospirillales bacterium; assembly: GCA_046582475.1. GTDB lineage: Bacteria > Pseudomonadota > Alphaproteobacteria > Rhodospirillales > UBA2165. The sequence goes on along the minus strand of JAYGEH010000521.1, from coordinate 15,504 downwards.
GCCAGCAAAGCCGAGGCCAGATCCTTGTCGATCACCGCCTCGACGCCCACCAGATAGTTCTTTTCGTTGGTCAGCACCGGGATACCGCCACCGCCGCAGGCGATCACCACATAGCCGTTGGCGGACAGCAGCTTGATCTGCTCCAATTCAATGATCTGCACTGGCCTTGGCGAGGCAACCACCCGCCGCCAGCCGCGCCCGGCGTCCTCCTTCACGTCCCAGCCCAGATCGGCGGCGCGCGTTTTGGCGGTGGCCTCGTCCAGATGCGGGCCGATCGGCTTGGTCGGGTTGGCGAAGGCCGGATCATCGCCATCCACCAAAACCTGGGTGACGATGGCGATGGCGCGTTTGTCGATATGGCGCTTGACGAATTCGTTGTGCAGGGCGCGCTGAAACATATAGCCGACGGCGCCCTGGATATCGGCGTCGGCGTAATCCATGGGCACCGGCGCAATCTCGCTGATGGCCAATTCCGAGCGGCGCAGGATGTAGCCCACTTGCGGGCCGCTGCCATGGGTGATGACCAGGTTCCAGCCGGTTTCGATGATATTGACAATATGTTTGACCGTGGCCACCGCGGCTTCGTACTGATCGGGTATCGCTTGGCGGTCTTCGGAGACGATCAGCGAATTGCCGCCGACGGCGATAACCACGGTGCCTTTGGTATCGGCCATCAGCTTGCCGCCCTATTATTCGCCAGCCAGCGCACCGCTTTGGCAAAGCATTGCATCGGCGCGTGCGTGATGCCAGCGCCGATCTGGCCAACGCCGGCGTTCTTGTGGGCGATGCCGGTATTGATGATCGGCAGCACCGATTGATCGGCCACCTGGCGCACATCGATACCAGCGGCGGTGCCGGCGAAGTTGAGCGCCGGCAGGGTCAGGGCGGAATTTCGGCCCAGGGTGATTTGCTGCATTTCGCGGCTTCTGAGGATGGCGTCCGCCGGAGTGCCGCCGACGAACTGGACGATGGCCGGCGAGGCGGCCATGGCGAAGCCGCCGAGGCCGGCGGTCTCGGTGATGGCGCTGTCGCCGAGGTCGGGCGCCGCGTCGGCCATCGAATAGCCGGGGAAATAGAGCCCATCGACCACCGGCGCTTCCGCCGTGAACCATCGATCGCCGGCGCCCGAGACGCGGATGCCGAATTCGACGCCGTTGCGCGACATGGCGGTCACCATGGTCGAGCTTGTAACCCCGTGCGCCGCGTCGAGCATGGATTTGCAGCCGGCCATGGAGATATTGAGGAAGAAATGATCGTTACCGGCGATGAACTCGATGGCGGCGGCGATGTCCGATTGATCGAGGCCGGAGCGCAAGGCCGGCGGGATCAGGGCCTTGATCAAAAGCGAGGTGGCGGCGGCGTTGCGGTTGTGAACCTCGTCGCCCATATGCAGGGCCTGGGCCATGATGGTCTTGATGTCGATGCCGCCGAGGCCGTCCAGCGCCGCCCCCATGACCTTGGCCAGCACCTCCTCAATCCATTTCAGCCGTTCGATCACCTCGCCATCATAGGCGCCGAAGCGCAGCACCCGGCCGAGGCCTTCGTTGAGGGTGCAATAACTCATATTACCGGCGTCGCTGTTCTTTACGATCCAGACCGGCATGGACGGGCTGACGATGCCGGCCATCGGGCCGACCGCATTCAGGTGGTGGCACGGGGCGAAATCCACCTCGCCGCTGTCCGCCAAGGAACCGGCGGCCGCTTCGTCCGCCGCCCAGCCTTCATAGAGGATGGCGCCGATGATGGCGCCCTTGACCGGCCCGCACATCTCGTCCCACGCCACCGGCGGGCCGGAATGGGTTATGGTCCGCTCGCCCATGCCGGGCAAGCTATCGCCGGCGCGCCCGACCCCTTGCAGCACCGGTTGCGCCGCCAGGTACTTGGCGAAGGCGATCTCGTTGGCGGCATCGATACCGGCATCGTTGATCAGCGCGGCGACGGCGATGGCCGCATCGGCGTCGCCGCCGGCCGGCGGGCGCCAATCGGTGCGGACAACGGTGCCGCCACTGCCGTCGATGGCATCGGCAAAGTTGCCCAGGCCGACATTGACCACCGTCAGATCGGCGCGGAACAAATCGCTGCTCATGGGCCATCCCCAACAATATCGGCGGCCAGTCGCGCCGCCTGGGCGTTCGAGGCGGTAAGCAGCACGCCCGCATCGCTAAGCATTTCGGCCTGGCGGCTGGCGTTTTGCGGATCATTGTCGGTGCCGCAGACGAAGCCGACGAAATGGACCCAGCGGCCCGCCGCCTCGGCGATGTCCCGGGCTTCGCCGATGGCCGCCGCCATTTCGCTGGCCGGGTCTTCGTGGGAGCCATAGCCCAGAACCAAATCCAACAAGATCACCGCCGTCTCCGCGTCCGCCGCTTCCTGGAGGATACGCTCGCCGCGCATCCGATGATCGATCATCGGATGCGGGCGCCCGCGGGTAAATATGTCATCACCCAAATCGATGACCGTGTGGCCCCGGCTCTGCCAGGGATTGTCCAAAAGACCATCGGGGTTAATTGGCGACGTGGACCAGACCGTACCCAGCAACGGTTCCAAAATCAGCATGCACTCATAGGCGAAGGTGCCGCCGCTATAAAGGGCGCGGATGCAGCCCTGGCCGGCGCCGAGTACGGCACGCGCCTTGGCCACGGCGTCCGGGTCCAGGGAGTGGCGCGGCAGATTTTCCAAATCCGCCGTTTCGCTCTTGGCGGCGGCCACCGCCAGATGCGCAGCCTCTTCCAAATTGGCGGCGTCGCCAGTGCCGCCCAAGAAATTGACGATCACCGGTTTGCCGCAAGCCGCCGCCAATTCCATCACCCGCTTGGCCACATCGACGTCCGGCGGCTTCGATATGAGCACGATTACCTCGGTACCGGGATCCTCCGCCAGCGCTCGCAGCCCCTGGATCATGGCGCGGCCGCCGACTTCGGATTTGAGATCGCGGCCGCCGGTGCCGATGGCCTGGCTGATGCCGCCGCCCAAGGCATCGATCAGGCAGGACACCTGCTGCAATCCGGTGCCCGACGCCGCCACCAGCCCGATGGTGCCCCGCCGCACCACATTGGCGAAGCCCAGCGGCACGCCGTTGATGATGGCGGTGCCGCAATCGGAGCCCATCACCAGCCGCCCCACTTCGTCGCCGAGGGTCTTGAGCGCCACCTCGTCTTCGAGGGAGACGTTGTCCGAGAACAGCATCACGTCGAGGCCCAGGCGCAGCGCCTTCATGGCTTCGGCCCCGGCATACGCGCCGGGACAGGAAATCAAGGCGAGGTTCGCCGCCGGCACCAATCCCAGGGCGGTTTCGATACTGTGCGGCAGGGCCGGCCCGCCGCCGTCGCCGGCGGTTTTCGGAGCGTCGTTGAGGGCGTTTTCGATATAATCGGCGGCGGCGGAGATCGCCGCCTCATCGGCGCCCTGAATAACCAGCAGAAGATCGTTGGGGCCCGCCTCCGGCGCCCCATTCAGCAACCCGGTTTCGGCCAGCAGCGCCATATTGGCCTCGGTGGCCATGATCGCCGATACCATTTCGATGCCGGGCAATTCCGTGGCTTCCGCCGACAGCCGCATCAGGGCGACCGAATCCCGGTACATGTTGGGGAATATCTTGTGCAGGTCGGTCATCGCTCAGGCCGCCAACCCGATGTCGTTTGGCGCGGCCAAACCAGTCCAGGCGAATGCATATCCCGCCAACATGCCGAGGATCATGGCGAGGCCCGATAGGTGCCCCAATTTCATGACCGCGTCCGCCGCCAACCGGAGCTGGTCCACAGGCCCATAAAGGGCCGCGCCCAGATCGCAAACCGGCTCGGCGATTTGGCCGGAGATACTGTCCAGCAACAACCAGCGGCTGACATCGGTGGTCCGCAACGCCCAGCCCGAAATGTGCCGCGCCAACCAAGATGCCTGCGCCGACCAATGGAGGGCCGCCGCCAACCCGGCGATAAAATCATCCCCCGCCGGGGTCAGGCCGGGCCCGCGCCCAACCAGGGACGCGAGAACGGGTATGAGTTCCGCCGCCGAAAGGCCGGCGAAGGCGCCCGCCTTGGCGCAAATTTTCAGCCCGGGCCATTCGGTGAGCACGCCAAGCCGGGGCGATGACAGGGCAATGGCGTAAAGGCTTTGCCAAGCCTCTTTGCCGGGGACGGAGCTGGGTGGCGGTTTGGGATGCCAGGCCTCCGCCTGCCGCAAATCAATGATGTTCCCGGCATGGCCAAGACGCAAGATGCCCGCCCGGCAGGCGGCGGTCTGGCCCGGCGCGGCGATGGCATGAAACGGCGCGCCGCCAAGATCGACGCGGATGGTGGCCGGCGCGTTGGGTAGATCGGGCGCCACCAGCGCGGCCAGTCTGGAGCCATCGAGCTGAATATTGAGCGCCCGCGCAAAAACGCTGTGAACGGTTCCTTCGAATCGCGTGGCGTCGAAGCCGGGTCCCACGGACAGCGCCGGGTATCGGGCCTGAGCCCCCGGTACGGGCGAACCCGCCCGGCGGGGGTTGTCCCACCGGGCGGGTCCGTATTCGCACATCTCAGTTATGAGCGTAATCGCCGGCAATTTATTCAGCCGCCGACTGCTCCGCTTCCTGCGGTTCCGCATCCATTTTGGAAAATGCGTAAAACAGGACCGCCATCAGCACATAGCTGAGCGACATCGACGGCGACACCGCCCAGCCGACCGCCGAGCCGTGGATGAAGCCAAAGAAGGCGAGGACAGCGGCGAGGATGGCGGCGACGCCGGCGGCACTTGGTTTGCGGTCGATCAGGAACACCACCATGGCGCCCCAAAGAAGGCCGGTGACGACAGCGCCGCCAGCCAACACTGCCAAACCGTCGTAAAGCACACCGTTTTGAGCCATCTTGTCGAAGCCCACCTTGGCGGCGTTGGTGCCCGCCGCGCCGAGGGCGCCGTCGATCTGCACCTTGGCCCAGGCGGCGAGGTTCGGAACCAGCGCCAGGATAATGGCCGGCGCGTGGCTCTTGGGTGTCGCCTGGAAGGCCTGGGCACCGATCAAGGCCCCGATATAGAGAAGGATCGGGATGATCGCCACCACCGGGATGATGGAGAGCAGCAACGGCACGATGGAGAGCCAGGTCAGTACCAGCACCATGACGCCGGTGGCCACCGAATAGCCGACACGGCCACCGATCGACTTCCAGCCGGGGTGGCCGATATAGACGGCGTTGGCGAACGGGCTGCCGAGCAACGTGCCGATCAGGCTGATGATACCCTCGGCGCTGACCGCTTCGCGGACGCTGTACTCGTCGCCCGCCGCCGAGGCGCTTTCCACATTGTCCATGGCTTCGATGAAGTCATAGATGCCGAACGGGATGGCGGTCACCAGCACCAGCGCCAGGAATTCGCGCCCCGCCCAAAGATTGCCAAACTCGAACCAGGCGTAGGAGAAGCCGAGGCTGGCAACCGAGCCAGATACGCCGTCCGGATTGACGCCGCCGAAGCCCCAATCGAAGGCATAGGCGAGCCAGGCGAGCGCGGTGCCGACGGCGATGGCCACGAGGCCGCCAGGTAGATTACCGGGAAAGCGGACGCCGCCATACCAAGCCGCGAAAATGATCGCCAACGAAACCATGCCGATGATCGGCGTTTCCGCAATCTCGAACGCCGGGCGCATGGAAATGAAGGTGATCGATATGCCCGCCAGGGTGCCCAGTAGGGCCGCCCGCGGCGTCAGGCGGCGGATGGTTGGCGCGATAAAGGCGCACACGAACAGCATGATGCCTTCGACGAAAACCCAGATCATGCCGGCCTGCCATGCGGTTTGCCAGGCCCCGGTGCTGGCCTTGATCGGCAGCATGATGGCGAAGACGACGAAGAACATGTGCGGCACGCTGGGTCCGGAGGGGAGCGCCGTAACATCGTTGCGCCCTTCCTTTTCGCCCAGGCGCCTGGCCATGAACGCGTAATACATATTGCCCAGAAACAGCATCAGCCCGATAGCGGGCAGGATGGTTCCAAACAGGGTTTCATCGGGAATGCCGATGACAAATTTCAAAAGCCCGGTCAGAACCAATAGGTTGACCAGAACGTTGGTGCCAAGACCGAAGAAGCCGTTCCAATCGCCCGGCTCCCACCAAGATACCTGTTTATCCATAGCGAAATGTTTCCTTGTTAAACGCAGTTTCAAACCATAATGAAATTCGTTTTTTGTCGCGGGCTTTTTTGCCCGCTTGATTTCAGGCTGGAACCGACGCCGCCGACCGCAATGCGGATATTGCCGCGGCCGACGAGCCGACCCAGCCGAAAATTCCTCCTTGTGCCTTGATCATTTCCAGCGCCACGCGCTGAAATTCGGGAAAGTACGAGCCGACGCAATCGGCCAATACCAGGCATTCGTAGCCCCGGTCGTTGGCTTCGCGCACGGTGGTGTGGACGCAAACCTCGGTGGTCACGCCGCAAACGATCAGGGTGCGGATGCCCTTGGCTTGCAAAATATCGCCGAGGTCGGTGGCGTAAAATGCGCCCTTGCCGGGCTTGTCGATAACCGGCTCGCCGTCGATGGGCGCCAGTTCGGGAATGATATCGTGGCCGGGCTCGCCGCGCACCAGAATGCGGCCCATGGGGCCCGCATCGCCGATACCGGTCTGCAAACGCCCGCGCGCCAGCTTGGCCGCCGGTGCGTCCGACAAATCGGGCAGATGGCCTTCGCGGGTATGGAGGACGAAGAGGCCGGTCTCGCGGGCCGCCTGCAGGACTTTTATGGTCGGCTCGATGGCGCCGCGCAATAGGCTGACATCGTTGCCGAGGAGTTCGCCGAAGCCGCCCGGCTCCAGGAAATCCCGCTGCATATCGATGACCATCAGCGCCGTCGCCGCCGGATCGAATTCCAACGCGTATGGTTCGGCTTCAATGATAAATTTTTGACCTGCCGCGGCGGCCATGACCGTTCCCCTCCTCCCCAGGAGGTCAAAACGTTATCACAAACGGCTCGCAACAGCCAAACTAAGAATTGTTCGCCCCGTAATCGGGCCGTTTATGCCTTGGACGCCATATAGGCGCGCCAATCGCCAAACTCGGATATATCCAAATGGCTTTGTTTCGCAATTTCCTTGGGAAACAGAATGCCGTTGACGGTGCTGCCGTCGGCCAGGGTCACCGGGCCGCAATACAGGTTCGGCGGCTCGCTCTCCTCGACCCGTTTCCAGACCGCCTCGCTCATGCGGTACATTTCCCCCTTGACCGCCACGCCGCCATCGTCGACGGCAAACATGGCGGGATGCTCATCGTCGATGGAATACAGCCGGTAGTTCGGCGCCGTTACGAATTCGCCCATGAATTCAGCGTCGTGCAGGTTTTCGTGCAGCGCCAGACCGCGCATCAGCGTGCCGTTAACGAACAGTTCAAATGCCATTCCAACCCTCCCCAAATATTGCTGCAACTTATCCCGATTTCGCCGCAGCCTGGCAATGCTCAATTTGGCTGAACGCCCGGTGATCGCCGGTTGCTTTCAGCGCAAGATGCCATCACCATGCAGGGGCGGCCAAGGCATACAGGAAAGGTAAAGCCAATGACGCAATCGGCCACGGATGCGCTTCGCTCGAAAGGGCCCGAGGGCCTGAATGTGCTTGGCGCGGCGGCAATGGCGGCGGGGATTGCATCGGGCGAATTCAGCTCGGAAGCGCTGGTATCGGACTGTTTGGCGCGAATCGAATCCCGCGACGGCGATATCCACGCCTGGGCCTTCATCGATGCGGATCTGGCATTGCGCCAGGCCCGCGCCCTGGATGCGGCCGAGCCCATGGGGCCCTTGCACGGCGTTCCGGTGGGTATCAAGGATGTGCTCGACACCAAGGATATGCCCACCGAATACGGCTCGCCGCTGTACAAGGGCAACCGGCCCGATAAGGATACGGCGACGGTCGCCGCCCTCAGGGCCGCCGGCGCGGTGATCCTCGGCAAGACAGTCACCACCGAGTTCGCCTGCCCGTTTCCTTCCGTCACCCGCAATCCCCATGATCTTGAGCGCACCCCGGGCGTATCGTCCTCGGGCTCGGCCGCCGCGGTCGCCGATTTCATGGTGCCGCTCGCCAACGGCACGCAGACTGGCGGCTCGGTGATCCGGCCGGCGTCCCTGTGCGGGCTGTATGGATTCAAGGGCAGCCTCGACGGGCTCGACCGCACCGGCATCCGCCACTTGAAACCGTCCATCGATACCCTCGGCCTGTTCGCCCGCCATCTGGAAGATATCCAACTCATGCGCCGGGCGCTTACCGGCGATAGCGGCACCGCCGCCCACGCCAACCCGCCCCGCATCGGCATCGCCCGCACCCATGTCTGGCCGCAAGCGGCGCCCGAATCGGTGGCCATGATCGAGCAAGCCTCCTCTCGCCTGGCCGCCGCCGGCGCGTCTGTCGAAGACGTGGAAATGGCCGGCGATTTTACGGCCGTCATGGACCGCTTCAGCTACATTACCTCCTATGAAGGGGTGCGCGCGTCCGACGATTTCATCGCCGATCATCTGGACGAGATCAATGCCTGGTCGCGCAAGGGCTACGAATTCGGCAAAACCGTCAGCGACGAAGACTACGAAGGCGCCAAGGCGGAAGCGGATCGGGTGCGCGGGCTGCTGACCGCCCTATTCGGCGATTACGATTTCCTGATCACGCCAGCCGCCACCGGCGAGGCGCCCAAAGACCTGACCGCTATCGAAGGCGGCGTTTTCAACGCTCTTTGGACTTTGATGTATGTGCCGTGCGTCACCCTGCCGGCTTTCACCGGGCCCAACGGCATGCCCGTGGGCTTGCAGCTGGTCGGACCCCAAGGCGACGATGCCGCCACGCTTCGATGGGCGGCCTGGGTGGATGAGGCGCTCAGATGAAAGTCAAATTCGCACTCTGGGCGCTGGCCGCCGTTCTGGCCCTTGCCGACAATGTCCAAGCCGCCTCCGTGCAGCCGCACGAGGCGATTTACGATATCACCGTCCGCGAATGGCGCCTGCCGGGCACGGTTACCAGCTATACCGGCACGCAAATCCTGCGCCTGGATAGCACCTGCAAGGCCTGGCGCATTACCGGACACTTCGGCATCACGGCGCAATTGCAAAACGGCCGCAGCTTTCAGTTCGAATCCGATATCAGCAATTCCGAGGCCAAGGACGGCTCGCGGCTGACATTCGATCACAAGACGCGCCTGAACGGCAAAGAGGTCGCGCCGATTCGCGGCGTCGCCTCGCGAAGCGGCCCGGGCGTCGAGGGACGCATCCGCCTCAGCCTGCCCAAGGACCGCACCGTGGCCCTGCCAAAAGAAGCCCGCTTTCCGGTGGCGTCGTTCCTGTGGACCGCGGCCCAGATCGAACAAGGCGCGCGCACCATGAACTATGTCCTCTTCGATGGTTCGAGCCCGGAACCCATGCGCGTGTTCGAGCTGTTGACCGGCACGCCCGATGCCCTGAAGCCTCCGCCCACGGGCGATACCGAGCTATTGCAAGGGCCGTCCTGGCGCACCGTCGGATCGTTCCACCGCTATTCCGGCAACGCCGCCACGCCGGTCACCACCATCACCCAGAACATTCACGACAACGGCGTCGGCAGCGCCATAACATTCGATATCGGGATGGCCGTGGTCGAGCTCAAACTGCGCGCCATCCGCAAGCTTCCCGAACCGTCCTGTTGACCCCGCTGACAATTTTAAGCGATTTGTTCGGGTGCGCCGTTGCGGCGGCGCAGCCGTCCCTTTGCCTGCCACCCTATTTGCAGCCCTATGAAGGCCACGCGGGCCGCTGCATGGTGATCGGCGCCGGCAAGGCGTCGGCGGCCATGGCCGAGGCCGTCGAGGCCCATTGGCCGGGAACCATCGAAGGTCTGGTCATCACCCGCCACGGCTACACCCGGCCGACGAGGTCTATCGAGATTGCCCTGGCCGATCATCCGGTGCCGGGGGTCGCCGGCGAATCGGCGGCGCGGCGCATGCTGGATCTGGTCGGCGGCCTTGGGCCCGATGATCTGGTTATCTGCCTGCTGTCGGGGGGCGGCTCGGCGCTGCTGAGCCTGCCGGCGGACGGCATATCGCTCGCCGCCAAGCAGGATTTGACGCGCGCCCTGCTGGTATCGGGCGCCCCGATCGGCGATATCAACACGGTGCGCAAGCATATCTCGGCGGTTAAGGGTGGCCGGCTCGCCGCCGCCTGCCGTCCGGCCCGGGTGCTTACCCTGGCCATATCCGATGTGGCCGGCGACGAGCTATCGGTGATCGCGTCGGGGCCGACGGTGCCCGATCCCACCACATGCGCCGATGCCAACGACCTGATCGTGCGTTACGGCATCACCGCGCCGGCGGAAATTCTGGCAGCCCTGGCAAACGGCGCCCACGAAACACCGAAGCCGGGCGATCCGGCGTTTGCCGATGATCGGGCGGTCATTATCGCCGATGCCGGGCGGGCCCTGGCCGCCGCCTCGGTGCGGGCGCGCGAACTGGGATTGGAGCCGGTCAATCTGGGCGCCGATCTGGAAGGCGAAGCGCGGCAAATGGCCAAGGATATGGCGGCCAAGCTGGATGCCCATTCCGGGCGGCCGCTGGTGCTTTTGTCCGGCGGCGAAGCCACGGTCACGGTCACCGGCGATGGCAAGGGCGGTCCCAATACGGAATTTCTTCTGGCCCTGGCATTGGCGCTGGAGGGGCGCGCCGGAACCTACGCCATCGCCTGCGATACCGACGGCATCGACGGCAGCGAGGACAATGCCGGCGCCTTCCTGGCACCCGATACCCTCGAGAGAGCGAGGGCGCTGGGCCTTGATGCCAAAGCCGCGCTTGCCGGCAACGACGCCCATGGCTTTTTTTCGGCCCTCGGCGATTTGATCGTCACCGGCCCCACCTATACCAACGTCAACGATTTTCGTGCCATACTGCTCACTTGATCTCGAACGGAGGAAACCCATGCCTAAAAAGATCGAACATATTCACTGGCCCGACGCTCCCGACATGTGGATGCCCTATGCCCCCGCCATCAAGGTGACCGGCGGCACCACCGTCTATTGTGCCGGGGTCACGGCGGCGCCGGTCTATCACCACCATCCGCACCGCCCGGAAGAATTCGCCGACATGCCCACCGATATGGACGGCCAAGCCCGGGCCACGCTGGAAAACCTCAAAAAAGGCCTGTCTGCGGTCGGCGCCACTTTCGACGATATCGTTACCGCCGACCGGTTTCTGACCGACATGGAACAGCAGGATGTCTTGAACAAGGTCTGGGCCGAATATTTCGGCGATGCCAAGCCGGCGACGACCACCGTGCAAATCGTCCGGCTGGCCACCGATCCCCGCTGCATGCTGGAAATCAACGCCATCGCGGTCATCGACTGACAGCTAAACAGCCGACGCTTTGGCATCCAGCGCCGCAAGAACCTCGGCAGAATCGGTGACCCAGCCGAAAACATGCTCGAAATTCCAGAGCATGGCCTGGCGGTTGAAATCGGGACCGGAATGGTTCATGGCGTCGTCGATCACGACCGGAAAAAACTCGGCAAAATAGGCATCGCGGGCGGTGCTTTCGACGCAGACATTGGTGGCGATTCCGGTGAACACCAGATGCGTGATATGCTTGGACCGCAGGTACGCCTCGGTCTCGGTCCGGCAAAACCCGCTATAGCGGGTTTTGGTGATGACCTTGTCGCCCGGCCGCGGCGTCAATTCATCGACAATCGCCGCGTCCCAGGTGCCTTCCACCAGCAGCTTGCCGGCCAGTTCCGGCCTTTCGCGCATCATGACCATACCCAGCTCCTTGTGGTAGTTGGGCGAGGCCGGTCCGCCGCCGTCGCGTAAATCGGCATCATAGACGATTTGCAGATAGACGATCTGGACGCCGGCTGCGCGGCAGCCACTGATCAGGCGTCGGTGGACTTCGATAACGGCGGGCGCGCCGGAGATATCGAACCCGGCCAGATCGAACATGCCGCCCTTGGAAGCGAAGGCGTTTTGCATATCGACGACGACCAGCGCGGTGCGGGCCGGATCGATTTCGATAGAAGCCGGGCGCGCTGCAAGCGTGACCATGACCGCCCTCCCCTATTCCACCAGCTCGAATACAGGATAGTTCAAATCCTCGTTAATTTCTTCCCAGGCGATGCGGACCTTGGCGCCGATCTTGATGTCTTCGTATTGGGCGCCGATGATTTCGGCCATCATGCGCGGGCCCTCGGCCAACTGGATAGAGCCGATCACATAAGGCTCGCGCCCCCGGAATGCCGGCGGCGCCCGGCGGGTGACGGTGAAGGAGTAAACCGTGCCGTCGCCCGAGGCTTCGCGCCATTCCAGGTTGCGGCGCCCCGTATAGAGGCTGTTGGGGCGTGGGAAGAACTGGAATTTGCCTGTATCCAGGCAATATTGCAGCATGAATTTCTTCTCCTTGGCGCCATCCCAGAATGGCTGCGAGAAGTTGGTGGGCACCGGCGCCGGGCGCGGCGGAATTTCTTGATCGCTCATTTCGCTTGCTCCTTTGTTTCTAGCCGGCTTCCAGGATCATCACCGTGGAACAGCTCCAATTCCTCAAGTAAGGAATGGCGCCGATGCCGGTGACCATGGCGTTGGAGGCGCCGGCCACCTGGCGCTCGCCGGCCTCGCCCATCAACTGGCGCACGGCTTCCACCAGATTGGTGCCGCCGCCGGCAAGGCCCGCCTGACCCGCGGAGATTTGCCCCCCCGAAGTATTCAAGGGCAGATTGCCGGTATGGGTGAGGTCCGTATCCATCACATAGGCGCAGCCCTGGCCGCGTTCGCAAAAGCCGATATTTTCCATCTGCAGCATGACCGCAATGATAAAATCATCGTAAGGCTGGAACATGTCCACACCATCCACCGTCATGCCGGCCTGGGCCAGGGCCTTCGGCCCAGCCACGCAATGGCCGGTTTCCAATATATCGGTATCGGGGTTGTTGACCCCGTGATTGTCGCGCTCGCCGAAGCCGATGGGATGCACCAGCTTGGAATACCCTAAGGATTTTGCGCGCTCGGTGCTCATGACGATGACGCCGTTGCCGCCGTCGCAAGGCATGACGCAATCGAGCAAGCGCACCGGGTCGGAAATCATCCTGGAATTCAGGTAATCATCCTCGGTGATCGGTTTCCGGAATTTTTCGTAGGCGTTTTCGTTCATCACCGCGTGGCCGCGTTGGGCGATGGCGATCTTGGCCAGCGCCTTCAAATCGAGCCCATAGACCCCGTCATAGCGGTTGGTGATAAAGCCGAAGGCGCCGGGAGGCCCCATCAGCCCGACCGGGATCTGAAATTCCGGCTGCCAGCCGCGCGGGTTGGAAAGGTTTTGCGACGATTGGGAATCGGCACCGAGCACGAATACGATCTCGCATTGGCTGTCTCGGATCGCCGAGCCGGCCCGCGCCACCGCGCCCAAGGGCGACGAGCCGCCGATATCCACCTGCTGGCACCAGTTCAATTCCATGCCCAGATAGTCGGAAACCACCACCGACCAGAACGGCGTCGACATGCCCGACATGGCGCTGCACACCGCGAACCCGTCGATGGCGTCTTTTTCAAGGCCGGTCTGGCCAAGCAAACCGTCCAGAACCTCGCCGGCGAAATCGAGCGGGCTGCGCCCGGTGTTCACATCGATCTTGGTTTCGTGGTAGCCGACTATGGCGATATCTTTTTTTGCCACTTGGTATCCTCCGTTTGTCTTTGTTTGCTCATATCGTGCGGCCGGCGTCCTTCCAATAGGGATCGCGCAGCTCGCGTTTTAAAATTTTTCCGGTCGGCAGGCGCGGCAGGCTTGCCTGGAACTCGATGATGCGCGGAACCTTGTAGTTGGCAAGGCAGCCGCGCAAATGCTCCTGCACGCCGGCGGCATCTAAATCCGCGCCATCGGCCGGCTGCACATAGGCGATCAGCTTTTCGCCGAACTCGTCGTCGGGTATGCCGAACACGGCGCAATCGTCGACCCCGGCCAATTGGGTCAACGCCGCCTCGATCTCGGCGGGGTAGATATTGACGCCGCCGGAAATGACCATGTCGCGCTTGCGGTCGGATATAAATATATAGCCGCCTGCGTCGAAATAGCCCATATCGCCCATGGAATACATGCCGTCCAGCTCGGCCTCGGCGCGGTCGCCGTCGCGGCCCTTATAGGTAAACGCGGACCGGGATTCGGAGCCGGTGAATATTTCACCAACCTGGCCGGCCGGCAGGTCCTCGCCGTTTTCGCCGATGATCCTGATGGAAGCGCCGGGCACCAAGCGGCCGGCGCATCCGGGCCGCGCCAGCCAATCCTCCGACGAGCCGAGGACCGGCACGCCAAGCTCGGTTGATCCGTAATATTCGGCGAATACCGGCCCCCACCAGTCGATCATGGCGCGCTTGACCTCGATGGGGCAGGGCGCGGCGCCGTGCAGGATGCGCTCGATCGATGACACATCGTATTTGGCGCGCACCTGTTCAGGCAAATTCAGCAGGCGCACGAACATGACCGGCACCATATGGGCGTTGGTGGCACGGTATTTCTGGGTCAGCGCCAAAAATTCCTCGGGATCGAAGCGCGGCTGGATGATCAGGTCCGCGTCATAGTTCATCGCCTGGCGGGCCTGCACATCGAGCGGCGCATGGTAGCACGGCCCGCAAAGCAGCGAGACCATGCCGTCGCGGGGGCCGGACGACATGGCGGCGATTTTGTCGAGGGTTTTCAATTGCTCCGGACCCGCCGGCTGTTTGATGACGCCCTTGGGCCGCCCGGTGGTGCCCGAAGTATAAAGGATCGGCGGGCGCGCCAGCCTCGGCGCCGCGTCCCACGGTTCGAATTCCCCGATCCATTGGCCCCAATCAGTGCGGCCGCCGGGCACGCCGCGGATGGATACATCGGCGCCGTAAGCATCGCCGATATCCACCGGCGTTGGCGCCACGAAGACAGGCAGTCCATCCGGTATTCCGGCTTCGATCTGCGGCAACAGATCGGCATGGACGATCAGCGCCCGCGCCTCGCAATCGCCGAGGATGTAGCCGACCTCATCGTTCTTCTGGTGCCAGTTGATGGCGACGATATAGGCGCCCAGGAAATCGGCCGCCATGCGCGCTTCCAGATAGGCGAAATCGTTGCGTAGGAATACCGCGAACACATCGCCAGCATCGATGCCGAGGCTTTTGAGCGCCGTCGCCGCGCGCCGGGCGCGCACCTCAAGATCGATCTTGTCGATGATGCGCGCGCCCGAGATGACCCTGCCGCTGCCAAACAATTACCGGTCTCCCCTTGTTAGAGCGGTTGCGGATAAATATGAACCATTTGACCGGGATGATTTTGCCATCATTTCTATCCCAAGTGTGCGAGGCGCGCCGCCTGGCGATGCCTTGGCATCGGCAAAGGCGTGCGACGACGTCCGCGAATCGAAAGTACCCGGCCTGCGGTGGGTCAAATTGGCTCCTTAGGGGGCGCCCCGACGCTTGCCCGATGCAAAGGCATCGCGCGACGCACCGCGCCTACCCGGAAAACCGATTTGTTGCCATCAAATTGATTCATATTTATCCGAAATCGCTCTAGGTTGGCTTTGATCGCGCCGGGAGCTTAAA
>JAYGEH010000326.1:0-2941 GCA_046582475.1 Rhodospirillales bacterium | reverse complement strand
GAGCGGGCCTTCTTGCAGTTTGTCCAGGTCCAGCATTGATATGTTCGGCATCGGTCGATCCTTTTTAAATCCGTTTTTTTATTTACGTTCTTAGTCATGGCACATCGATCCTTGTATTTCCAGCCATGGGCTGGTCACATGAATTTGACTAGTGGGGACGCGTTCATGGCAGCATCGGGTTTCTTGGCAACGCGCGGTTCCGGCATGGCCGTGGCGCTTGGCGCTGCCGTTGGTTTTGCCCTCGCCAACACGGTTGTCACCGCCGCCTACCAAGGCGGCAGCGATCCCATTTCGGTTTCCGGTACCCGTTTCTTTTTGCCGCTCCTGATCCTGGTGGGATACGCGCTGTTGCGCAAAAATCCCATCGTCCTGCCCGGCCGCGAGGGCACATGGGCCCTGTTTATCGGCGTCGTGACCGCGCTTTATACCCTCGCCCTGATGACCGCCCTAAATCGGTTGCCGGTGGGAATCGCCATCTTGGTGTTCTATTTGTTTCCGATTCTGACCGTTGCCATCAGCGCCGCCATGGGCTGGACCAGGCTTTCGCCCCGGACCGCGGGCGCCGCGATGGTGGCGCTGGCCGGTCTCGTCTTCGCGCTCGGCGTGCGCATCGATGAGTACGATCTCTGGGGAATTGGCTTGGCGGCGCTGGCGGCGCTCGGCCTGGCCATCGTATCGGCGGTTTCGGGCCGGGTGATCGCCAATTCGGATCCGGTGCGCGTCACCATTTACATTTCGGTGGGTGCGATGATCCCTCTGCTCGGCGTGGTCGCCTGGGCCGGCGGCTTCAGTTGGCCCGAATCAGACACCGGCTGGTCGGGATTGATCTTCAACAATATCTTCTACGCTGCCGCCATGATCGGATATTTCGTCGCCATCGGCCGCGTTGGCGCGCCGATGACCGCAACCCTTTCCAACCTGGAACCGCTGGTCGCCATCACGGCGGCATTTCTGCTGTTTGGCCAGACCTTGGCGCCCTTGCAACTGGCCGGCGCCGCGGTCGTCGTCGGCGCCCTCATCGTCGCCGCGCGGCCCAGTCGGGCTTGAGGCGGCCTGGGGCGGCGAAACCCGGCCACCTTTCGGGGAGCCGAGTTTTCCCAAATATTACCGCAATCAGTCGGCCAAGGTCTCCTCGGCCAGTTTCTTGAACTCGTCGTCCTTCATCAGGCGCTTGTGCACCAGGCCCCAATCCTTCACCGCCATCAGAATTTCCATGGCCTGTTCGTCGGTGTATTTGATCTGGTGATTGTCGAGATGATGTTTGACGTTGTCGACGCCGCTGCCCTTGCCGATCACGGCGACCGGGTTTTCCTGGCCGACCAGGTTCGGGCGGAACGGCACCACGGTGGTCAAATCCTCGCCGAGGCCGCAGTTCAAAAGCCAGGTGGCGATGATACCGCTTTCGATCTTGAACAGATCATCGCCGACGATGGGCCGGTTGGTGGGGATATCGATCTTGGCGATTTTGGCGACCATGTCGGCCAGCGGCTTCAGCTTCTCGGTCTTGATGCCGATATCGATGTCATACAGGGTCAGCAGCGCCATCACGGTTTCTTCCATGGGCACGTTGCCGGCGCGCTCGCCAAGGCCCAAAACGGTGGACTGGATCACCTCGACGCCTTCGGAAACGGCGACGATGGTGTTGGCGATGCCGAGGCCGAAATCCATGTGGAAGTGGGCTTCCAGCGGCACGTTGGGCAGGCGCGATTTTACCGCGCGGACGAAATAGGTCATCGCGTGGATCGAGGTGACGCCCATGGTATCGACCAGGGCGAGGCCGTCCATATGGCCTTCATTGCCGACCCTCTCGATCAAATCGATCACCCATTTCAATTCCGATCGGGTGAAATCGATGGGGAAGAAAACCACTTCCATACCCTGGTCGTGGGCGTATTTGGTGGCTTCGATGGAAAGATCGATGGCCCGCTCCAGCTCCCAGCGGTAGCCTTTTTCGATCAAATGCTGGCTCGCCGGCACTTCCATGATGACGCCCTGGACGCCGGCATCGACGGCGCGTTTGACGTCGTCGACCATGCAGCGGGAGAAGGAATAAATTTTCGGGCCGAAATTTCGCTTGGCCAGATCCTGGACGACGCGGGCGTCATCGCGGGAGACCACGGGCATGCCCGCCTCGATGCGGTGGACACCGATTTCCGCCAATCCCTCGGCGATGCGGATCTTGTCGTCATAGTCAAAAGCCACGCCGGCCTGCTGCTCGCCGTCGCGCAATGTCACGTCATGAATTTGAATTTTTTCGGGGAACTTCCAATCCTTGGTCACTTCGGGGGCGAAGTTCCAGAGGCTGGTATGCCAATTTTCATTTAGCCAGGGTGTGTCGCTCATTTAACTTCCTCCTCGGGGTCTGCCCGGTTGGCCACGCTGCAATAGAGGGTGGCCATGGACCTGATACGCTGAAATAAATTATTCGAATACGGGGCCAAGGGCAGATCATGATCCGCTCTAGATGTGAAGCGGCGCGCACCATAGGTGGCGGTTCGGCGCCTGTCAACGCGGCCCGATTCCCCTCTTAGAGACCGACCGGTAACCCCCTCAAACCGCCGTATAGCCGCCATCGATCAGGAGATCGGTTGCGGTCATGAATGACGATTCGTCGCTGGCCAGGAACACCGCGCCGGCGGCCATTTCTTGCGGTTCGCCGAGGCGCTGAAATAATGTCGCGGCGTGGGCGTGGGCTTCGGCCTCGCTCGGCCATTGCGAAAAGAAGCGGCTGTCCGCGGTCGGCCCCGGCGACAGGGTGTTGGCGCGGATGCCTTGGGCCGCATGATCCACGGCCAAGGCCTTGGCGAGGCTCAGGAGCGCGCCCTTTTGGCTGGCATACCAGGCGCGCCCCGGCTTCGGCGCCCGCGCCAACTGCGAAGCCACCAGGATGATCGAGCCGCCGCCCGCCGCCGCCATTACCGGTATGGCATGTTTCAACAAC
>JAYGEH010000322.1:0-12303 GCA_046582475.1 Rhodospirillales bacterium | reverse complement strand
ATCCTCGACGAGCCCACCACCGGGCTGCATTTCGAGGACGTGAAAAAGCTGATCGAGGTGTTGCAGGCGCTGGTCGATCAGGGGAATACCATTATTGTCATCGAGCACAATCTGGAAGTCATCAAGACGGCGGACTGGATCCTCGATCTCGGTCCCGAGGGCGGCGACAAGGGCGGCCGCATCATCGCCACCGGCACCCCCGAAGACGTGGCCGATACGGCGGGCAGTTTTACCGGCGAATATCTGGCCCGGTATCTGGGGCGGAAAAGGAAGAAGCGAAAGCGGGCTTAGCAGGCCCCTGCGCCCTACCCGCCCGCGCCCAGGCCTTTCCACACGCGCTTGGTCACCGGCAATGCGTTGATGTCATGGACGCTTCCAAGGCAGGCGCCGACCAGGTAACCGTCGCCGTCGTTGTTCCGGTGGCATTGGAGTAACGCACGCTTGGTTTGCCTGAGACCAATGCTTAGCTTGCCACCCGCCGGCGTGCCCACTGCTTGGCGCCACAACACCTCGGCATCCAGGTCCGTGCCAAACGGCGCATTGCCGACGGCGTTGAGCAGCTTGAGCGCGGTTGCGGCGACCACCAGCCGTTGCCGGTCGCGGGCGCTGCTGGACTGGACGTAATGTTCCGCCTGGGCGCGCATCGGGCCGGTGAAATGGGCGATCTCGGCGGCGGTCATGGGATTGCCGGCCCCACCCGTTACCGCCGGCACCAGGGAGGCCAGCTTGCCGACGCTGATCGCCGCATGGGCGCCGTTCATTTCCCGGATCACCGATTCAGGCAATCCGATGCGCACGCTGAGGAAAACCCGCTCGCTCTCGATGGTCACCAGGGATGCCGCGTCCACGGTGCGGACGCTGCCGTCGGCGGCCGTCACCTGCAGGGTCAGTTTGGTATCGGCGGCCGGCACGTAGACGGTTTTTTCATCGGGCGATTTGCGGTGCTGTTGCAGGCAAAAGGCCGAGAACTCGGCCCAGCATTTGCCGTTTTCGCAAGTGAGAGGGGTCGGCGTGGCGGTCGCCACCAGGCCGAGAATTTGCGGCGGTGCCGCCTGGGCGCCGTGGGCAAACAAGATTGCAACGACGCCAACGAGGGATACAAAATTTGTACGGGCTAGAGCCATCGGAGCCTCCTCACGGTCGATCCTAAAAAATCATGTCACGGGTTGCCGTTCCCCGTCAATAAGACGCCGCGCAGACAGAGCCGAGAACTGATTTCTAATCTACTTTTTTATATTGCCTCAACGGATGGTGGCGCGTTCCACCTCTCCTACTTTGACATTCGGCAGGAACCGCTCCAACTCCCCCTTGGTTTCCGCCAAGCCCACTTGTTCGCCTTGGCTTTCGCTGAGCACGATCTCGTCGAGGACGACGCCGCCGGTCTGCATGGCGGCCACGGCGGTCAGCGTGTGGCTGATGGCGCCGAGATAGGTGCCGGCGACCAGCAGCGCCGGAATACCCAAGGCGGCGATCCAATCCAGGTTGGTGGCGGTGTCGGCGACCGGCGACATGATGCCGCCGACGCCCTCGATATAAAGGGTTTCGCGGTTGGCCTCGGCGCGCGCTATCCCGGCGCGGCAAAAATCCAAAACCCCATCCATATCCACCGAGGTGCCTTCTGCCCGCGCCGCCATGTTGGGGGCCAGGGGCTGGGCGTAGCGCCAAGGCGTGATGGCGTTGATATTTTCAAGGCTCGGCTGCACGCCTAAGGCCGCCAACAGGACGGCGCTGTCGCAGCCTTCGGGCGCGGAACCGTCGAAGCCCGAGAGCAGGGGCTTTAGGGCGCGCACCGCGTGGCCCCGGCTGCGCGCCTGTTGGATCAGGCGGGCGGTCACGAAGGTCTTGCCGATATCGGTGCCGGTGCCGGTGACGAACAGCGCCGTCATGGCGCATTCTCGGCCACCCCGGCGATCCCCGCTTGCACCGCCGCCGCCAGCGCCCGCACATGGTCTTCGCTGTGGCCGGCGCTGAAAGTGAAACGCAGGCGCGCGGTGCCGTCCGGCACCGTCGGCGGGCGGATGGCAGTGACCAGGAAACCCGCCGCCTCCAGCCTGTCCGACAGCGCCAGCGCCCGCTCCGCATCGCCGAGCACCAGGGGCACGATCGGGCTCGCCGCTTGGCGCAGCTCCATCAAACTGGTGAACAGGCGCGCATTGGCCAGGGGCCGGGCCGTCAAATCGCCGCCCTTGGCGATAATATTCAAGGCCGCCAGCGAGGCGCCGGCATCGGCGGGCGAAAGCCCGGTGGAATAGATCAGGCTGCGCGCCCGGTTGATCAAAAGATCGATCACCGGGCGGGAGGCACACAGATACCCCCCATAGGCGCCGGCGGCTTTCGACAAGGTGCCCATTTGCAAAGGCGCCCGCGCCGCGGCCGGATCGGGCGTGACCACGCCGAAGCCGTGCGCATCGTCGGTCATCAGCCAGACGTCGTGGGCCTCGGCCAAATCGGCCAGCAACCCCAGGGGCGCCCTGTCGCCGTCCATGGAAAAAACGCTTTCGGTCAGGATCAGGCAGTTTTTGGCGCCGGCCCGCCGCGCCGCCAACACCGCGCCCAGGGCATCCGCATCGTTGTGGGCGAAACTTAGGACCTCGGCCCCCGATAGGGCGGCGCCCACATGCATGCAGGAATGTACCAGTTCATCTAGCACGATCAGATCGCCGGCCCCGGCGAGGGCCGGAATGATGCCGATATTGGCCAGGTAGCCGCTGCCGAATATGAGCGCCGCCCGGGTGCCCTTGATTTCGGCGAGCTTGGCTTCGAGGGCGGCGAATAGCGGGTGATTGCCGGTCACCAGCCGCGATGCGCCGGAACCGGCTCCATATTTGTCGATGGCGTCCTTGGCCGCCCGCGCGACATCCGGATGCTGGCTCAAATTCAGATAATCGTTGCAGCTGAAGGAGATCAATTGGCGCCCGCCGCGCGTTACCTCTACGGCGCCGGTGCGCGCCGTTTCGGCGAGGGCGCGGCGCAGCCGGAATTCGTCCAAATCGCCAAGTTTTGCCGCCGCGTGGGCATCCAGCGACGGCGTCGCTCTGATCGGCGAAGTGTGGGGCGGGCTCTGATCCATGTCTGCTCCCAACGCCGGACCTTGTGCCCGGCCTCCGGCAACCCTAAAACAACAGAGGTGGATTGAAAACTATAGCTGGATAGGCACCGCAAATGAATTTGGAAACCCTGCAATCGGCGGCCCCATCGGCCGACCGTGGCGACGCCCCGGCGGCGGCGCCCGCCTGGACCCAGAAAAGCGCCTTGGCCTTGTTCGAAAGCCCGCTCAACGATCTGTTGTTTCAGGCGCAGACTGTGCATCGCCGCCATTTCGACGCCAACCAGGTGCAGGCCAGCCGGCTTCTCAACGTCAAGACCGGCGGCTGTTCCGAGGATTGCGCCTATTGCAGCCAAAGCATCCATTATCAGACCGAATTGGAGCAAGAAAGTCTGCTCAGCGTCGCCGAAGTGACGGCCGCCGCGCGCCAGGCAAAGGCCGACGGCGCCACCCGGTTCTGCATGGGCGCGGCGTGGCGCGGCCCCAACGATTCGCAAATGGATTTGATCGCCGCCATGATCGGCGCCGTCAAGGCCGAGGGTATGGAGGCCTGCGTGACCTTGGGGTTGCTGTCCGGTGGTCAGGCGGAACGGTTGAAAGCGGCCGGGCTGGATTACTATAACCACAATATCGACACCTCCGAGGACTATTACGGCAAGATTATTACGACGCGCAGCTTCGCCGACCGGCTGGACACATTGGCCCGGGTCCGGAACGCCGGCATCCATGTCTGCGCCGGCGGCATCATCGGCATGGGCGAGGCCCGCGCCGACCGGGTCGCCATGCTGCTCACCTTGGCGAGCCTGCCGGAACCGCCGGAAAGCGTTCCCATTAATTTGTTGATTCCCATCCCCGGCACGCCCCTAGAACATACCCAGCCGCCGGACGTCTTCGAGATCGTCCGTACCATCGCGGCGGCGCGCATCATGATGCCGCGC
Organism: Rhodospirillales bacterium; assembly: GCA_046582475.1. Taxonomy (GTDB): domain Bacteria; phylum Pseudomonadota; class Alphaproteobacteria; order Rhodospirillales; family UBA2165. The sequence goes on along the minus strand of JAYGEH010000322.1, from coordinate 8,319 downwards.
GCGTACGTGCGCCTGTCGGCCGGGCGCGAGAGCATGAGCGACGAATTGCACGCGCTTTGCTTCCTGGCCGGCGCCAATTCCATGTTCATCGGCGAAAAACTGCTGACCGCGGGAAATCCGGACGGCGAACGGGACCGGGATCTGTTCGAACGCTTGGGGTTACGCCTGGAAACCCAGGGAGATACCATGGCACCCGACAGCGGGGAATGAGCGCGGCTCCCTCTTGGCTCAAAGACGGCTGGCCCCACGTCTGGCTGCCCTATACCCAGATGCAGGGCGCCGATACGCCGCTGCCCGCCGCGACCACCAAAGGCACGCGCATCACCCTGGCCGACGGCCGCGAACTGATCGACGGAATCGCGTCCTGGTGGACCGCCTGCCACGGCTATAACCATCCCCATATCACCGGCGCCATCCATGATCAGTTGGACAAAATGACCCATGTGATGTTCGGCGGCCTCGGCCATCGGCCGGCTTTCGATCTGGCGCGCAGGCTGGCGGCCCTGCTGCCCGGCGATCTCAATCATGTTTTCTTTTCGGATTCGGGCTCGGTAGCGGTGGAAGTCGCCATGAAAATTGCGCTGCAATATTGGATCAACAAGGGCCAGCCGCATAAGCGGCGCTTTCTCTGCTTTAACGGCGGCTACCACGGCGACACCACCGGCGCCATGTCGGTGACCGACCCCACCGATGGCATGCACGCCCTGTTCGCCGGGATTTTGCCGAAACAGTATTTCACCGGCATTCCCAAAGATGCGGCCGGCCTGGCCGCGTTCGGCGAATTCCTCAAGCAAAACCAATCGACCATCGCCGCCGTCATCATCGAGCCCCTGGTCCAAGGCGCCGGCGGCATGCGTTTTCACGGACCCGATATCCTGGCCGCCATCCACGCCGCCGCCAAGGCCCATGGCTTGCTGTTAATCGGCGACGAGATATTCACCGGCTTCGGCCGTACCGGCACCATGTTCGCCTGCGACCAGGCGGCACTGGCACCCGACATAATGTGCCTCGGCAAGGGACTGACCGGCGGCGCCATGTCCTTGGCGGCCACCGTGGCGAGCCCCGAAGTGTACGACAGCTTCCTCTCCGATGATGCGGCCGACGCGCTGATGCACGGCCCCACATTCATGGCCAACCCGCTGGCCGCCGCCGCCGCCAATGCATCCCTCGATCTGTTCGAGCGCGAAGACCGCCTCGCCCAGGCGCTTTCTATCGAGGCGGCTCTGGCACAGTCTCTGGAGCCCTGCCGGCAATTGCCCGGCGTCGTCGATGTACGCGCCCGGGGCGCCATCGGCGTCGTCGAGCTCAAGGAAATATCCGACGTGAATTGGTTCCGGCGGCGCTTTGTCGAGCGCGGCGTCTGGCTGCGGCCGTTCGGAAATATCGTCTATCTGACGCCGGCCCTCACCATCGATGCGGACGATCTGTCGGCCCTGACCGATGCCGTCAAGGCGGTGGTGGGGGAATGGTCGGAGCGGTAATTAGAGCACTTTCCGACCAAATGGAACCATTTGACCGGGATGATTTTGCCGACATTTTTATCCCAAGTGTGCGAGGAGCGCGCCGCATGGCGATGCCTTGGCATCGGCAAAGGCGTGCGACGACGTCCACGCATCGAAAGCACCCGGCCTGCGGTGGGTCAAATCGGCTCCTAAGGCGGCGCCCCGGCACTTGCCCGATGGTCACGCATCGCGCGGCGCACCGCGCCTACCAGGAAAACCGATTTGTTCCCATCAAATTGATTCCATTTGGCCGGAAAATGCTCTAGTCGCGCGGGAAACCTTTGGCGCCACGCAAATCGGCGGTTTTCAGCTTGGCGCCAGCCAGATCGGCATTGGTGAAATCCGCGTCCACCAGTTTGGCGCCGCGCAGATCGGCCAGCCGCAGATCGGAATTGGAAAGATCGGCGCCTTCCAAATTCGCGTTGGAAAAAACGACGCCGCTCAGGGACGCGCCGCGCAGCTTGGCAAATTGCAAATTGGCCGGCCACATGCCGCCGCCGCCGGCGCCCACCGGCAGGCTGTCGAACCGGGCGCCGGCCAGGTTGGCGCCGGACAAGTTGGCGCGCTGCAATTTTGCGCCGCGGAAATCGGAACCGGTCAGGTCGACGCCGCGCATGTCCGAGAAACAAAAATCGCACATCATGAAATTGCCCGACGACAAATTGGCGTCCTTCAAAATCGTGTAGGAAAAATATGCCGCCGCCAGATTGACGTCCCTCAAATCATAGCCGGCCATGTTCACTTCGGTGAAATTCGCCTGCTCGCCTTCCGCCCCGTTGCTGTTCATCCATTTGACATGATCGCCGAGGATATCCTGCAACTCCCGGTCCAGCTTGGCGACATGCTTGGGCAGGTGCGCGGTCGAGATATCCACATTCTCGAAATCCACCGATTCCATAATGGCGCCGGTCAGGTTGGCATCGGTCAGATTGGCGTTGTCGAGGATGGTGTGGGACAAAACGGCACTGTGAAAAATGGCGCCGGTGAGGTTCGCCTCGGTAAAATCGGCGCCATCCAGAATCGCGCCGGTGAAGTTGGCGAACGAGAGATCGGCGCGCACAAAGCGCGCATTGCGGAGAATCGCATCCGATAAATCGGTTTGCACGATGAACGCGTTGGACATCTTGGCGCCGGACATATCGGCGCCCTTCAAGATGGCGCGATCGATGGTGGCGCTTTCGGATTCCGACATGATCGGCATGATCTCGCCGCGCTCCACCGACTTCATCAGCAGGGCGTCACGCATATCGGCCTCGGTAAGGTTGGCGTTGGTGAAATCCACGCCGCGCAGGCAGGCGCCGCGCAAATCGGCGCGCGACAGATCGGCGCCGATGAAGGACACAAATCTCAGATCCGCCGCATAAAAATTGGTGGCGCGCATGATCGTCTCTTCCATGGTGGCGTGTTCGCAGCGGGCGCCGGTGCAATCGGCCTGGGTCAAATTGCGCCCCGACAGTTCCAAATAGGACATGTCGAGAAATTTCAGGCTGGCGCGCTTCGCCCCCAGCAATCCGTCCAGGTATTTATCGTGTTCATCTAAAAGCTCATCCAGGCGCGGCTGGGTGATTTTGGTCCACAAGGAATTCTCGTCGGCCATGATCTGTTCGAGGGTCTGCAGGGCATCGCCGATCGCAACCGGGGCATCTTGGTCTTCGCTGATTTCTGAATTCACGGGTACTCTCCGATAGCGCGGAATCCCTCATTGGTGGCAGCTTGCATCGTTTTTGGGGGCAGCGGAGGTTTATAGCACAGTTTCATAACAGAATATTCCCGGACCCGGAAGCTTGCCAGCTTAGCCGGGCGGCTCTATCTGTTGGCGATCATGGCAATGGCAGCGGACCAAACCATTCACATCATCGGCGGCGGGCTGGCCGGGTGCGAAGCGGCCTGGCAGGCGGCGACGGCCGGCGCACCGGTTATTTTGCATGAAATGCGCCCCATATTGGGCACCGAGGCGCACCAGACCGATCAATTGGCGGAACTGGTCTGCTCCAATTCCTTTCGCTCCGACGATCACACCGCCAACGCCGTCGGACTGCTGCACGAGGAAATGCGCCGCTGCCAATCGCTGATCATGAAATGCGCCGACGCCAACCGGGTGCCGGCCGGCGGCGCCCTGGCGGTGGACCGGACCGGCTTCTCCGGCGCCGTCCAGGCGGCCGTCGAAGCGCACCCATCGATCACCATCCAGCGCGGCGAGATAACCGGGATACCCATTGCCGGCGCCGCCGTAACCATCGTCGCCACCGGGCCTCTGACTTCGTCCGGGCTGGCCGCCCGGATCCAAAAGCTGACCGGCGAAGACGCCCTCGCATTCTTCGACGCCATCGCCCCCATCGTCCACCGGGACAGTATCGATTTCGAAAAGGCCTGGTTCCAGTCCCGCTATGATAAGAGCGCCTCCGGCGGCGACGGCAAGGACTACATCAATTGCCCCCTGGACGCGGATCAATATGCGGGGTTTATCGACGCCCTGATCGCCGCCGACAAGGTCTCGTTCCACGAATGGGAGGCTTCGACACCCTATTTCGAAGGCTGCCTGCCGATCGAGGTGATGGCCGGGCGCGGCCCCCAGACCCTGGCCTTCGGTCCGATGAAGCCGGTCGGTCTGACCAATCCCCACGCGCCCGACCGGAAACCGAAGGCGGTGGTTCAGTTGCGCCAGGACAACGCCCTCGGCACCCTTTACAATATGGTCGGATTTCAGACCAAATTGCGCCACGGCGAACAGGTGCGCATCTTGCGCATGATCCCCGGATTAGAGCAGGCAGAGTTCGCCCGCCTCGGTGGATTGCACCGCAACACCTTCATCAACGGTCCCAAGCTTCTCGGCCCACGCCTGCACCTCAAGTCCGATCCCAGGCTCATGTTCGCCGGCCAGATCACCGGTTGCGAGGGCTATGTGGAAAGCGCCGCCGTGGGATTGCTGGCCGGGCGATTCGCCGCATCTGACGTTTTTGGGGCTCCCATGGCGCCGCCGCCTCCGATTACGGCCCTCGGCGCCCTGTTGGGGCACATCACCGGCGGCGGCGATGCGGCAAGCTATCAGCCGATGAATGTCAACTTCGGCCTATTTCCCCCCATCGACACCCCTAAGGGAGCTGAAAAACCCCAAGTTAACAAAAAGGTAAGGGGCAAAATGCGAAAAGCGGCGATCGCTGAACGGGCCCTCGAAGGGCTGGCGGAATGGCTGCGCGAGGACCCGCCGAGGGCGTGATTTCCACAGGAAATTGCGTGTTGTCCACAGGCAATTGCGTTCCCCGCATCGACAGGCGCGCCAATTCGCGGCAAATTCACTCCAGGGAGACCTAATTACGACATGGCTGGCAGGCACGTCATCAGGAGTCTTAAGCTGCTGATAGGAGTGTGTCGCATTGACGTTTAGTTGGCCGAGCCCGGTTTCCCGGTCCGGCATGTTTTTGGTTGTCCCCGCCGCCGGCTGGCTGATCGCCGGCGCGGCGGGCATTGCATCGGCGCAATCGCAATCCGATACAAGGCAACTGATGCTGTTCGACGCGGTGCGCCAGAACAATCTGGACCAGGTGCGCTCGATCATTCAGGCCGGGATCGATGTGGCGCGGCCCGACGCCAGCGGCAGGACGGCGGTGGATCTGGCGGTCCAAAACGGCCATTTCGGAATCGCCCAACATTTGATTTTGACGCGCCAGCGGCAACAACAAAGTCTGACCGCAGCCGCACCGGCGCCGCCAATCCGGGCGCCCGCGCCGATCGTAGCCAACGTCGTCATACCCCAGGTTCAGGCGGTGGCTCGGGTTCTGGTCCCAGCGCAAGTCCGCGCCCAAGTGCAAGCCCAACGCCACCGAGCGATTCTGCCTGCGTCCTTGCCCACGTTGGTGCCGGGCGCCCACGCTGGCAACCGCGCCCATCGAGAAATTGCTGCAAGCGGCGAACAAACTCTCCAGGGCCGCCGAACAAATCGCCGCCGCGACCGAGCGCCGCCAACGCCCGCTACCGGCGGTCAAATCAATCCCCAGAATTCCGGACGCGCTGCGCAACCGGGATAACGCCAAGATCACGCCGCCGCTGCTGGCGCGGGTGGGTAACGCCAAGCCGGCGAAACCGGGCCCGCAAGACAATACCGGCAAGCTGATGAGCATTGGCAGTGACGGATCGTTGCAGGCCATCGGCGAGGACGCCTTCAAGACCATGCTGGCCGAGGCGGCGCTGGCGCAAAAATCAGCGGAAGAGATTTCCGCCGCCCGGGACCGGGCCGGTGACGGCGCCGCCGTTCTGGCCTCAGCCCAGCCGCAAACCGGCCTTTGCCTTGGCGGACGCGGATGCGCTTACGGGTGTGGCAGCCTTGCGGACGATCCGGCAGGCGCCGGCGCAAAGCGTGGCGCCGCAGCCGCCTTCGGAAGTCCGGCGCCCGGCGACACCGGCCCTCGAACGCCTGCGCCGGCGTCTGAAAACCATTTCCCGCGACGAATTGCAAAAACAGACGGAGACCAAAAAAACCCGATCCCAGAAGAAGACGGCCAAGCAGGACGTCTCGGCCAAGAAGGCCCGACCGTTGTTTTTGAACCGGATCGTCAACTCGATCGGAGATCTGCTCGGCATCGCAGGTTCCCCCGATAAGGGCAAACAGGAGGAAACCAGGAAAACCGGCGCCGGCGAAGGCCATGCCAGCGCCGCGCCAAGCCTGCCAGGAGACCGCGATAGCGCCGCCGCCCTGGCCGATACAGCCCCGCCGCCCGCCGTCGAAGACCTCAACCCGTTCCATCCGGCGGCGATCCCCGAAGGCGCGCGCCTTGCCGACGCCTTTGCGGCGCCGCCGCCCAAACGAAGACCGGTGCAGTTGGTGAAATTCGATGCAATCGGCAGCGCTCCCTCCGTCCGCAAGGAGCTGGCGGGCCTGAGAGTTAAGGTTGCGGCGCGGCACGGCCAAGGGGATGGCGATGCGCCGCCGCCCGATCTGGCCGAACCCCTCACCCGCCTGGAGGAGACCAAGACCAAAGCGGCGGTACCGGCGCCTCCGGTCGAGCAGCAACTGGCGCGCATCAGCGCCGAGACCCAGTCGGTGGAGCGGGCCCGCGTCTATACGCCAAAACCCGATGGCACCATGCCGCTCAAGCGCCTGCGCCGGCCGTTGACCGATATCCAGCTCAGCCTGGGTGAATCGGTGACCACCGGCCAGCCGCAATTGCCGCGCGGGCTCGCCGAGCCTCAGGCTTGCATCACCAAGCAGCAGGGTCAGGTGAAATTCTGCATCGTTCCGGTGGATTGGCCGGAGGCCATGGAAGAGGCGTTTTCGGTCAACACGCTTCTCTATCAGGGCACCCGCGCCATCGCCCGCTACGATGCGGGAAAGACATCGCATCTGCATACCCTGTTCGATTCCCAATATTACCAGGATGTCCGCGCCCACCTGATGCGCCGCTTCGGCCCGCCGACCGACCGCTGGGCGCGCACCATCGCGCCTTTCAACAAGCCGCGCCAGCCGAACCCGACCCTGGTCTGGCGCAGCCGCGATACGCGCACCGATATCGTCACCATTCTGGAACTGCGGCGCTTCGATGATACCCGCTCGGTATTTCCCGATACCGAGCACGGCGCCTTGCGCCTTTACACCGCCGGCGCGCCCAAGGTTTTTCCGGTGGTGACCGCCCTCGACATCATGTCCATCGAATGGACTGCCCGGTCCGATCATCTGGATGGCGCCACCCCGATAACCGCCAACACCCTTGCAATCGGCCGCTAGCGGCGCCCGGGGCGCCATCGGCCGCTAATAACGCCCGGTAACGGCGCCCCACAAGACGCCGGTTTGGGCCACCCAGCGGCTGCCCTCAAGCGCGCCGCCCGCCGGGTTATAGCCGACCCGCCGGAGCCGTTGCAGATAGCGCCACGCCAGGCCCGCCGGCAGGAACGCGGGCGCGCAAGCCTTCGGCAGCTGGCCGCGCAGCGCCCTGCAATCCATAATATATTGACTGGCGATCCCCGATATCAGTTGCAGCAGCCCGGCCAGGGGATCGCTGAATTCGCCGGCGATCACGCTTTCCGGGCTCAGCCCGGCCTGGGACAATTGCTGGCGCGGAAGGAACGTGCGGCCTTCACCGGCCAGCGCATCGGAAGCGCGGATAAGACCGATCAGCGCCCAGGCGGTGCCCAACTGGGCGCCGGCGCGGCGGATCGTGGCGTGCGTTTCCGCGGTGCCCTGCCCGGTGCTCTGGAAAGCGCCGAGGGCGTGCAAGGTCAGCTCGGTGACGCCTCCCGATGTGGCGCCGGCGTAAGCAAGCAAGGCTTCCAAATCTTCGTGCGGCGCGTCTTCCAGATCGGCGGAGCGGACGTCGATCATGGCCTCGATCACCGGGCGCGGCAAATGATGGCGGTGAATGGCGGCCGCAAACTCGGCCAATAGCGGATTGCCAACCGGTACCTTTCCGGCATCGTCGAACACCCGGGCCAGCGCATCGCGCCACCATTGCAGGCGCATTTGCCCAAGGATCGGCTCGGTGACCACGCTCCTTGTGCGGGCCAGCTCGGCATTGAATGCTAGAATTGCAAAGACCGCCTGGCGCCGCTCGGCGGGCGCGAACAGGGCGCAGATAAAGCGTTCCCAATCACGGCTGCGCGCCTGGCTGCCAACCTCGGAGAGGGGCGCGCTCATAGCGCCTTCGGCGCAAACATGGCCGCTGCCGGATGGTGATTGGGTGTCGGCTGTGTCATATAGGCTGGTATAGATTGCGGGCGCTTCGGGATGCAAGGCGGAATGACGGAATTGGGCAGAGCAGCCAGGAACGAGGCTATGGACGGGCGGCAACCGGTCTATATTCTGGGCGCCGGCATGGCCGGGCTGGCG
>JAYGEH010000291.1:0-4453 GCA_046582475.1 Rhodospirillales bacterium | reverse complement strand
TATTTTCCTGCAAGACACGCCGATCGAACTGCCGGTGCTGGCCGCCCGGCTGATCGCCATCACCGGCGCCAACCCGGACATCCGCATCTTTTTGCGTGGCGACCGCTCAATCGGCTATGGCCGGGTCATGCAGGTGATGAGCACCATCAACCGGGCCGGCTTCAAGAAGGTGGCGCTGATCACCCAGGCGCCGCGCGGCCCGGCGCCAAGCCGGGCAAAGCGCCCGTCCAGGGCGAAAGCGAAGAAGTAGGCGCCATGCGGTCCGGCATCTTATTTTCGGTTGTATTTCACATCGCCATTGTCGCCGCCAGCATCATCGGCCTGCCGCATCTTCGCAAGCCGCCGCCGCCCGCCGATATTCCGATCATTGTCGAAGTGGTGGAAATCGGCCCGGAAACCAATGTGCCGCCGCCGCCGCCCAAGCCGAAGAAAAAACCGAAAGCAAAACCAAAGCCGGAGGTGAAGAAGGCACCGCCGAAAAAGCAAAAGCCGCCGCCGGCGCCGCCGAAGCCGGAACCGGCGCCGGAAGTGGCCGCCGTGCCGCCGCCGCCGACACCCAAACCGAAACCGAAACCCAAACCAATACCCAAACCGAAGCCGAAGCCGAAAGTTAAGGCCAAGCCGAAAGCGCCGGCGGTCTTTGCCCGGGTGCGGCCGACCAGAAAGCCGAAAATGCCGGACCGCTTCGCAGCGGTTTTGAAAAACCTGGAGAAGGATATTCTGCGCCCGCGCGCCAAGCCGGAGAAGAAAAAGGAAAAGAAGAAGGCCGCGCCGAAGCCGGAAATATTGGATCAGTTGGCGCGCACCCTGTCACGGCGCCCGCGCGAATTCGATGCCGCCAAGCGCGTCACCCAGAGCGAGATCGATGCCATGGCCAACACGGTGCGCAAGGCCATGCTCAAATGCTGGAACTTCCAGCCGGGCGCCAAAGGGGCGCGCGATATCGTCATCACGATCAAGCTGAGGTTGTCGCCGACCGGACATTATATGGACGGCGAAATCCTTAACCGCGCCGCCTACCTGTCCGACCCGTTCAAATTGGCCGCCGCCGAAAGCGCCTGGCGCGCGGTCCGTAATCCGCAATGCAATCCCTATGATTTGCCGAGGGACAAGTATGAAATATGGAAAGACTTGACGTTGACCTTCAATCCCCGCGAAATGTTCGGGCAATGATAGAGCACACCGGGCACCGAAAATTGAAAGCACTGGGCATCGCCTTTTGGCGCATCGGCTTGGCGGCCTTGGCCCTGCTGCTTTGGCTGCCGCCGGCAGCCGCCGAACTCCGTGTCGATATCACCCGTGGCTCGGTGCGGCCGATGCCCATCGCAGTCACCAATTTCATCGGCGCCGAGGCCGGCGAGCGCGACATCGGGCGCGACATCGCCGCCGTCATAAAATCCGATCTGGAACTCTCCGGCCTTTTCAAACCGGTCGATCCGAAGGCCTTTATCGCGGTTGAGAATTCCCTGGATACGGTGCCCAATTTCCAGAATTGGAGCGTCCTCAACGCCGATGCCCTGGCCCAGGGCAAGGTCACGCTGCTGCCTGGAAACCGCATCCGCATCAAGTTCCGGCTATGGGACGTGGCGCCCCAGAAACAAAGTTTCGGACAGAAATTCACCACCGTCGCCTCCAACTGGCGGCGCATCGCCCATATTATTTCCGATGCCATTTACAAGCGGGTCACCGGCGAGGACGGCTATTTCGACACGCGCATAGTCTATATCGCCGAAACCGGGCGCGAGGACCGGCGCATCAAGCGCCTGGCGATCATGGATTGGGACGGCGCCAATCACCACTTCCTGACCGACGGCAGTGATCTGGTGCTGACCCCGCGCTTCTCGCCGAGCCGCCAGGAAATCACCTACATGTCCTATTTCCGCAACGTGCCCCGGGTCTATATTTTCAATATCGAAACCGGACGCCAGGAAATGCTCGGCGATTTTCCAGGCATGACCTTCGCGCCGCGCTTTTCGCCGGACGGCAACACCGTCATCATGAGCATGGCCAAGGACGGCAACACCGAAATTTATACCATGGATTTGCGCACCCGCGCGGTCAAAAGGCTGACCCGGCATTCGGCCATCGATACCTCGCCCTATATCTCGCCGGACGGAAAAAAGATCGTCTTCAATTCGGACCGCTCCGGCGGCCAGCAGCTCTACGTGATGAACGCCGACGGCTCTTCCGTCCGCCGTATCAGCTTTGGCAAGGGCCGGTACGCGACGCCGGTCTGGTCGCCGCGCGGCGATCTGATCGCCTTTACCAAGATATCGGGCGGCCGTTTTTTCATTGGCGTCATGGCGCCGGACGGCTCCGGCGAGCGCCTTCTGGCCGACGGCTTCCTGGTGGAGGCCCCGACCTGGTCGCCGAACGGCCGGGTCTTGATGTTTTTCCGGGAAACGCCGCTTGCCAATAAAGGCGGAAAACGGACCCGGCTTTTTTCGATTGACCTCACCGGGCAAAACGAGCGGCAGATTGTGACACCGATGGATGCGTCGGACCCGGCGTGGTCCCCCTTGCTTCCCTGACCGGCGCGCCCTATAATCTGTATAAGAGTCAAGGATTTAACGCGCGGATATAATGGTAGGCTGTATTCGGCGGCGCTTGTGTTGTCATTGATTTAGAAATTTGCGTCTATCGTTGCGATATGTAATTTTGTAATTCATCACCCATTCCAGTTTCCGTCAGGGGGACAGAAAAATGCGATTTAAGAATTTCGGCTTTGTCATTGCGGCGATGTTCCTGTTGGCGGCGTGCGAATCCACGTCCGTTGAAGAGGGCGCATCGACGGGCACCGGCGCCCAGTCGGGCGGCGCGTCCACCACGTCGGCTTCAGCGTCGGGCAGCGGCGCCGGCTCCATGGCCAGGGCCTCGGCGATCCGCGACGGCTCGCCCCAGGATTTTGTCATCAATGTTGGTGACCGCGTTTATTACGATTTGGACAAGTCCAATATCCGCGCCGACCAGCGTGCCCAGCTCGAAAAACAGGCCGCGTGGTTGAAGAAATTCCCCGCCGTACGGATCAGCCTTGAAGGCCATGCCGACGAACGCGGCACCCGCGAATACAACTTGGCGCTCGGTGATCGGCGCGCCAATTCGGCCCGGGATTTCCTGGTTGCGCTAGGCGTCAATCCGGGACGCATCAAAACCGTATCCTACGGCAAGGAACGCCCGGTCGCCCTTGGCCAGGAGGAATCCTCGTGGCGCCAAAATCGCCGCTCGGTCTCCGTTGTGGTCGAAGCCGGCAGCTAATTGAACGGAAATGTCCTCGGAATTTGGGCGCCCGTTTCCCTTGATTGGGGAACGGGCGCCTTGTTTTTGACAAGATATTTCGGCACAAGGTCAGCGGGATGCCATCGATGCTGAAACACCATTATAAAGATTATCGTCTTGCCGCGCTCGCCGCGCTTGCCGCCGTCGTCCTCCTGGCGGGTTCCGGCCTGGCTGCGCCGGCCGCGCACGCCCAGGACCGCAGGCTGGAAGACGTGCTCAACAAACTGGAACGGTTGGAGCGCGATATGCGCGTCATCAACCGGGTGCTCCACCGCCGGGGGCCGGCGGCCGGCGCCCGGCCGCCTGGAAGATCCCCAGGCGCCGCCGCACCCCGGCCCGCTCCCGCAACCCGTGCCGCGCCCCGGCCGGCTGACGGCGTCCGGTTGGAGAATGCCTATGCGGCGCGCCTCGAAGCCCGCTTGGCCGATCTTGAAAGCGAAATTCGCAGCGCCACCGGCAACATCGAAAAATTCAATCATTCCTTGACCCAAGTCTCTTCGCGCCTCGATAAGCTGGTTGCCGATATGGAATTGCGCCTGTCGGATATGGAAAAGCGCCTGTTGCAGGCCTCGGTCCGGGCGCCCGCCGTTCCGCAGCCAGGTGCGAGGCCGGGATATCAGCCGCAACCGCGCCAGCAGATTACCGGCGTCGCGCGCCCGCCGGCGGTGCGTGAGGCCGGTCCGGCAACGGGTGGACCATCCTTCGCGCGGCCGGCGCAAAGCCTGGGATCGATTTCGCCGAACGATCTGGCCGGCCTAAAGCGCGGCGAAAGCCCGCCGCCGGCGGCGCCGGGCCGTCCAGCCCAGCTTCCGCCGCTGCCGCCGGCGCCCACGATTCTTCCCAAGGGCTCGGCCGAGGACCGGTATAAATTTGCCAAGGATCTGGTACACCGGGCGGAGTACGAAAAAGCGGCATTGGCCTTTCAGGAATTCATCGCCACCCACCCCGGCGACACGTTAATCAGCAACGCCCGCTATTGGCTGGGAAAGACATATTATGTACGCCGGGAATACCGCGACGCCGCCGAGGCGTTCTTGCAGAGTTTCCGGGGCGATCCCAAGGGCAACAAGGCGGCCGACAATCTGCTCAGTCTCGGCATGTCCCTGTCGCACATGGATAAGAAAACCGATGCCTGTACCATGTTCGACAAGCTGACCAGCGATTTTCCCGACGCCCC
>JAYGEH010000267.1:0-7633 GCA_046582475.1 Rhodospirillales bacterium | reverse complement strand
ATTTGGCGCTTAGATCTTTTTCCAGATTGGCATCCATCTAAAAAGCACGCTCCGCAAGTTCGAACGGTCCTTCGCCCCGGTGATGGATAAACTGGTCGACAAAGGGATTGCCGGACTGGTCCACATCGTGGCGGCTGCCGTCCCAGATAATTTTGCCATCGTAAAGCATGGCGATCTTGTCGCCCAATTTGCGCGCGCCGCCGGTGTCCGAGGTGATCGATAGCGCGGTGGCGCCCAATTTCTGCACGTTATCCAGGATCAGATCATTGATGACGTTGGTCATGATCGGATCGAGCCCGGCGGTGGGCTCGTCCAATAAAACGATCTCCGGGGAGTTGGCGATGGCGCGGACAAACCCGACCCGCTTTTGCATGCCGCCGGAGATCTCGGCCGGCAGCAATTCGCCCACGTCGGGCGGCAGGCCAACCGAGGTTAGCGTGTCGAGGGCGATCTCTTTGGCCTCGGCGCGGGTCAATTTGTGATCCTGTAAAAGCTGGAAGGCGACGTTCTGCCAGACAAGCTGGCTGTCGAACAGTGCCGATTGCTGAAACAGCATGCCGAGCCGGTGCATCAATATCTCGCGTTCCTTGGGCGCAAGCCCGATGGTTTCCTGGCCGTCGATTTGGATGCTGCCTTCATCGGGCTCGACCAATCCTATGATGCATTTCATCAAAAGCGTCTTGCCGCTCGCCGAGGCGCCGATCAGGACCACCGATTCTCCGTTGGCGATCTCAAGATCGACGCCCTTCAAAACGTGATTATCGGCAAAGCTTTTGGTGACGCCTTCGAGCTTGATTTTGGGGGTCGCGTTCAAAGATGGGCTTACCGCTAACATACTCCGAAGCTAACGAAGTGGCCGGTCATAGGCAACGGGTTATGCATCGCCGCCAATTTTTTGCGTATACAAATCCGCCGTCAGGCGCCTTGCCAGGGCGCCGACCACCCGGCGCCGGTACCAAGGCGCGACCGTGGTGGTGCGCATGGGCTTGGCCTGTTTGCGCGTCATATCCCGGATGGCGTCCAATTCCGCTTCGCCCAGCGTCTTGCCGTGAAACGCCTCGGTGCCGTTGATCAATTGGGGTATGGGATTGACGCCGGTGAGCGCGATCGACAGCTCTTCGATCGTTCCATCCGGTTTTTTTCTGAGGCGGACGGCGGCGCCGGCCAGGGGAAAATCGATGGAGCCCCGCACCCGCGCCTTTTCATAGGCCGATGCATCGCCGCCCAATTCGGGGCTGAGATAGATGCCGGTGACGATTTCGTCGGCGGCCAATGTCAAATGATCCATGCCGTCATTGCGGTAAAGATCGGCCAGCTTTATGCGCCGCGCCCCGGCGGTCGATTCGATAGCCACTTCGGCGCCAAAGACCAGCATGGCCGGCGCCATGTCGCCGGAAAAAGCGGCGAAGCAGAATTTCCCTCCGGGCGCCACGTGGCAGATTTCGCCCCGCTCTTTCAGGCAGTAGGCGTTGCTTTTGCGCCACCATTCGCTCTGATTGTAATACAGGCATCTGGTGTCCAGGCACAAATTACCGCCGAGGGTTCCATAGGCCTGATGGGTCGGCCCGGCGACCGCACGGGCTGCATCAGCAACGGCTTTGTATTTGCTTTGCACCGGTTCCAGTCCGGCGATGGTTTTCAAGGTCAGCCCGGCGCCGAGATAGAGCCCCTCATGGTCGTCGGTGAAGCTGTTGAGGCCGCGGACGCCGGAGAGATCGATCAGCGCGTCCGGCTGTTCGATGCCGCGGCGCACATTGACCAGCATGTCGGTGCCGCCGGCAACAAACTTGGCGCCCGGATTTTGTACTTTTATCTGCAGCGCCTCCTCGATATCACCGGGCCGGTGCAGATGAAAATCTGGCATATATTCCATGGCTAGAACTTTCCTTAAGAGCGCGGCTTATTCGGCCGCTTGCTTGGGCTCGATGCCCTTTTCCATCAGGGCCAGCAAACGGTCCGGCGTCACCGGCAAATCCAGGGGGCGGACGCCGAGCGCGTCGGCGATGGCGTTGGTCAGGGCCGGGATGAAAGCCGCCAGCGCCGTTTCGCCGGCCTCCTTGGCGCCGAACGGGCCATGGGGATCGATGCTTTCGATGATGCCGGTCTCGATCGGCGGCGATTCGATGATGGTCGGCACCCGGTAATCGAGCATGCTGGCGGAGATCGGCAGGCCTTCATGGTAAAGGGTTTCTTCGGAGATCGCCTGGCCCATGCCCATCCACACCGAGCCTTGGATCTGGCCTTCGACGGCTAACGGATTGAGGGCGCGGCCCACATCCTGCGCCGCCCACACTTTTTCCACGGTGATCTGGGCGGTATCGGGATCGATGCAGACCTCCACCACCTCGGCGGCGTAGGCGTAGGCCATGGAACCGCCGATGGCGCCGCCCCGGTATTTTTTGGTGCCCCAGGATTCCGGGATGGTGTCGAAGTTGCCCTTGACGGTGATCGTGCCTTCGCCTTCCAGCGCCGCATAGACCACCTCGTCCCAACTCAGACCCTCGTCCTGGCTGGCGGCGCGGTAGGTTTCGCCCAGGCATTCGATGTCTTCGGGCTTGGCGTCCAGCTTCCTGGCCGCCGCTTCGATTAGTATGGTCTTTAGCTTGGTGGCCGCGTCGATGGAGGCGTTGCCGACCATATAGGTGACCCGCGACGAATAGGAGCCGTTGTCCTTCGGCGTCAGCTTGGAGTCCGAGGACAGAATACGGAGGCGCGACATATCCAGGCCGAGCACTTCGGCGACGCATTGGGTCATCACCGTGTCGGACCCCTGGCCGATCTCCGGCGCGCCGGTGAGGATGGTGATGGAACCGTCCCAATCCAGTTTCAAATGCACGGTTGCGTGCGGCTCGCCGGTCCAGTTCACCGGCTTCGATG
Organism: Rhodospirillales bacterium; assembly: GCA_046582475.1. Taxonomy (GTDB): domain Bacteria; phylum Pseudomonadota; class Alphaproteobacteria; order Rhodospirillales; family UBA2165. The sequence continues at coordinate 4,756 of JAYGEH010000267.1, read as the reverse complement.
CGCCGCAGGGATAATGGGAGCAGCCGAGCCCGAGGCCGCGATAGGGACCCATCTTGCCCTTGCGGTCGTGCCAGCCGCTTTTTTCCTCGACCCAGTCCAGGCATTCGCCGAGGCCGTAGGAGTTGATCATCAATTCGTTGGCCGTGAATGTCGGCGCCTGCAACAGGTTTTTGCGCCGCACGGCAAACGGATCGAGGCCCAATTGGGCTGCCATTTCATCTAACAGGGCCTCAAATCCATACCGCACATCGACGGTGCCGTGGCCGCGCATGGCGCCCGGCGGCGGCGTGTTGGTCAAAACCCGGAGACCCCGGTAGCGGCAGGCTTCGAAATCATACATGCCGTAAATCAACGAGCCGGCATAAAGGATGGTGACGATGCCGTAGCCCGAATAGGCGCCGCCGCGCATCACCGCCTTGAAATCGACGGCGGTAATGGTGCCGTCCTTTTTCAGGCCGATCTTCATCCAGACGTCGGTTTCCTGGCGGCCGCGATGGGTGATGAAGGTTTCTTCGCGGCTGACCACCAGGCGCACCGTGCCTTCCGCCGCCCGCGCCGCCAGGGCGCAAATCAGCTCCACGTTCAAACATTCGGTGCGGCAGCCAAAGCCGCCGCCAATCTTGGGCTTGATCATGTGGATGCGCGACTTGTCCATCTTCAAAGTCTTGGCCAGCATCAGATGGACGTAGTAGGGGACCTGGGTCGATGCGTGCACTTTCATAGTGTCCCGCTCGGGATCATATTCGGCGATCGCCGCGTGCGGTTCGGACTGCACCTGGCAGACCTCGGCGCAGTTATAGTCCCGTTCCATGACCAGATCGGCTTCGCCCATGCCGGCATCCACATCGCCCAACTCAAAATTTACATCCCGCTCGATATTGCCGGGCCGGTGTTCGTGCAGGTCGATGGCGCCGTGGGCCATGGCGTCCTCGGATGTGTAGTAGGCGGCCAGTTCTTTATATTTGAACTGGATCAAATCGATGGCCGCTTGCGCCGTCGCCACGTCCACCGCGGCGACGCAGGCGACCGGCTCGCCCCGGTAGCGGACCCGGTCCCGGGCGAGCGGATATTCAAAGCGGGCGATGGGTAATATGCCGTAGGTTTCATCGCAATCATCGCCGGTGATGACGGCGACGACGCCGGGCAGGGCGGCGGCCTTGGAGATATCAACTTCGATGATCTCGGCGTGCGATACCGGGCTCCTGAAGATGCGCCCGACCAGGCAGTCCTCGGGAATGAAGTCCGCCGAATACAGGGACTTGCCCGATACCTTCTCCGGACCATCGAGAAGGGGTTTGGCAACGCCGATGGATTGGACGGGTTTGGTTTGAACGTTCATTGCGCCGCCTCCCCAAGGATTTCCCGTGCCGCGCCGATCTCTTCGGCGGCAAATTGTACGGCTTCGATAATTTTGACGTAGCCGGTGCAGCGGCAGATATTGGCGGCCATGCCGCGGCGGATTTCGCCTTCGCTGGGCGCCGGATTTTCGCGCAGCAACGCTTCGGCGGCCATCACCATGCCGGGGGTGCAAAATCCGCACTGGGCGCCGAGTTTTTCGTGGAAGCCGCGCTGAATGGCCGACAACCGGCCGCGGGTATCCAGGGACTCGATGGTTTCCACTTCCTTTTCGTGGCAGACCGCGGCCAAGGTCAGGCAGGAATGGCGGGGCGCACCGTCAACCAGCACCGTGCAGCAACCGCATTCGCCGCCGTCGCAGCCGATCTTGGTGCCGGTCAGGCCTAAGGATTCCCGTAAATAATCCACCAAAAGCAAGTTATCGGGAATGCTTTGCTCATGCTCCTTGCCGTTGACGGTGCAGCGGAGCATGGTTTTGTTGTCTGGATTATGCATCGGGGTATCCGTCCAATTATAGGGCCGATTCGATATTGTTTGGTATACGAACAATGTCGATTAATATAGGCGGTATCGTTGCGTGCGACAAGGCAAATCGTGCCTGTAATTGCATTTCGATTACAAAAACCAGTGGCTTTGGCGGCCGGGTAAATGTATCCAGTAGCGTGGGTATCGGGCAGCGCCGGCATGGAAATTTCGAGGAGGGTAATCGATGGAAAAGGACGCGTTTCAGGCGTTGGTCGCGGAAGTGACCGGGGCCATCAAGGGCAGGGCGCTGGATGCCGATTTGGGCGCCTATCTGGAAGCAGCGTTTCCTGCCGACGGCGAGACCATCGCTGCCATCCGCAGCGCCTGCGATGCGGCCATCGAGGATGGCTGGATGTGCGATCAGGAATATGGAGGCATCAAGTTTGGCCGCGTCATCAAGGATCTGGACGGCTTCAGCGTCGATGTGGTGCAGATGGCCGATGTGGTCGGCCCGCACCATAGCCACCCGAAGGGCGAGGTGGATCTGGTCATGCCGGTCAGCGTTGACGCCAAGTTTGACGGCAACGGCAAGGGCTGGGTGGTGTACGGTCCCGGCACGGCGCACAAACCCACGGTGACCGGCGGCGGCGCAATCGTTCTCTATCTTCTCCCGGACGGCGAAATCGAATTTACGCGCGGCTGAACGGAAAAATTGAGGCGCCATGGAAATTCCTGGAATCGAATTCATTGACGGCTTGTTCGGCGTTGCCGCCATCACGTTCGCCGCCATTGGGTTATTTCTGGTTTTTCTCGATCTCGGCCATGCGGCGCCGCTGGAGGCCGCCGACGGCCGGCTCCGGGGCGCCCTCGGCCAGGGCTGGACCGGTCTGGCGGAAACCGGCTGGCGGCAATTGCCGGACCTGGTTGCAAAGCGATTGGCCGAGCGCACCGATGCTTTCGTCGAACACTGGTTCGGACAATCAGAAGACAATGTGCTGGCCAGCAGCGTCTTCATGGCCATGGTGCTGGTGGTTATTCCGCTGGCCGCCCTGGTCAATATGCTGCGCGGCGGCTCGGCGTTTTTGTTTCTGGTGATCCTGGGCATATTCCTGGCCTATGTCTTGCTCATGGTCCTCGGCGAAATGCGCCGGGCGCAAAAACTGTGCGCCTTCATTTCGGTCACTATATTCGCCGCCATATTCTTTTTCGTTCCGGGATATGTGTTCACGTCCTTGACCGGGCGCTTGCTCAACATGCCCATTGGGCACGCCGTTCTCGGCAGCATATTGGCGGCGCCGTTGTTATATTTCGTCTGCCAGTCCGCCGTTCTGGCGGCCAGCTTGGCGGCGCGAAGGTTTGGCCCCGGTACCCTCAAATCCGCCTTTGAGCGGCAGTTTGCGCAATTCGCGGCGGCGCTGCCGTTTGTCTATCTGGCCACCTACGGCGCCTTCCTGGCCGGCCATCTGGCGGTCGCCGATCTGCCGATGCACACCAATTGGCGCATGATGCTGGCCAGTTTTTTGGCCACCGGGCTGGCCGCCGTCATCACCTTGGAGGCGGCGCGCCCGGCCGCCGGCGGGTTTGCCACGGCCGGCCGGATGGTGATCGGCCTGATTGTCATTGCCGCGCTGGCGCTCGGCATCGGGCCGGTTGGCGGTGCCTTCCCGGGCGCCGGTGCCGGTCTGGACATAGCCTGGCAGGTTCTTTTCGGGTTTGATCCCCGCGTCGGCGGCCCTGCCTTCGGGCCCATATTCTGGCTGGTGCATTTGCCGTTTCTGCCACCGTTGTTGCTGGCGCTGTTGTTCGCCAGCGCCGTGATCGCCAAACTTGTATCGGTGCTCGCCTGCATCGGGTTCCTGGCGGCGCACGCCGGCGGGCGGCCCTTTTTGTTGAGCGGCATCGCTTTGGCCCTGATCGGGGCTGGTGCCGCCGCCTTGGCATCGGTCATTTAGGCGGCCGCTGTTTCATAATATTTCGAACCCGCTCTAGCGCCAGTATCCGTCCTTGTCGATTTGATGGAGCGCCTCCATCTCGGCCGATGTGGGCTCCGGGGTTTCGCTCACGTCGGGCGCGATTTTGAGGTCCCAGCCGGTATTCTCGATTATTTCCGATTGCGTGTGGCCGGGGTGGATATTGGAGAGGTGCAGCTCGTTACTCGCCCCGTGCGGGCGCAGGATGGCGCGGTCGGTGATCACCGCCGCCGGCCCGGCGCCCGGCAATCCGGCCCGCTGCCTGGCATCGCCGCCGTCCAGGAAGCCGGGCGAGGTGATATATTCGACCCGGTCCACCAGCCGGTGTTTTTCATGGTTCATGATGGCGATCAGCCGTTCCGCCATGGCGGCGATGTCGGCGGCGCCGCCGGAACCGGGCAGCTTCACCTTGGGGTTTTCATAGCCGCCGATATAGGACGTGTTGATATTTCCGAATTTGTCGATCTCGGCGCCGCCGATGAAGCCGGCGTGAACGCGCCCGCCGGACAGCATGCCCATGATCTGGATCATGCCGCAGGTCCAGGCGGCGCCCAACTGGTTGGGGGCGTCGATCATGGTATAGAGCATGCCGTCGGCGGGTTCGTAGCGGGCGACGCCGCTCTCGAACAGGCCCACCGCATTCGGCGCATGGGTCAGCCGCGCAACCCCATAGGCGGTGATCGGCAGGCGCATGCCGACGAAGATGCGCTCATAGTCCTTGATCTCGCGCGCCGAGGCGATGATCATCAGCTCTTGCGTTGAGTATTCCGCTGCCATCATCATCACTCCGCCGCGTAGTTGGCGGGCGCCGACAACACCTCGCCTTTAATGCGCAAGGCTTCCAGCCGCGGCCCCAGCTTGTCCCGGTAGGCGGCGTGGTCGGGCAAATCCCGCACCCATTCGTCGCACCATTTTTGAAAGTCGTCCGGGTCCCGCGTCTGTTGATGGTATTCGTGAAAAAATTC
>JAYGEH010000265.1:0-2112 GCA_046582475.1 Rhodospirillales bacterium | reverse complement strand
CGGCATGGTGAAGAAAATGGATTATCCGAGCCTGAACTGGGCCGTGATGATGTTCATTCTCATCCTTGCGGGCCTCCTCCTAGGGATTGGCGGTGTCGCCATTCTCATGGCTTCGACCATTGTCGGCATCATGCCGTTCGTTCTGGACGTTCGGCGAGGACAACTAATGGGCTTCTTCCTGGTGCCGACGATGCTGTTTTTCTCAGGGGCTGCCAGGACCGTATATGAAGGCCTCAACCTGGAGCAGCGACAGGCTCCGGGAGAAGCGCTGGCCGTCGATTTCGTGCTGGCTTCGCTTACCGGAGCGCTTCTCGCTTCTCTCTTCGCATACAAATTCATCAGGGCTAAGGGTGTATCCTTGCCTTCCCACAAGACGTCGGCAGGGAGAGCGTGCGTCGGTATCTTGATCGCGGGAATAGTTGCCTTTGCATCTCTGCTCGTTGCTTAGCGTTCATTCGATAGCCCAAGAAAAAAACTCCATCGCATGGGGGGCGACATCAAACTCTGTCCGCACCCCAAATTCTGTGCGTCCTGTCCGCCGCAGAATTACCCCGTCGAGGTCAAGGTAGAGATCAATGTTTATCATGGGATTTCATCCCGGAAGCAGCATGTGCTTTTACCTCATGCCACATGTCGAAAACATTGCTGTTCTCGTTGCGATACGACCAATCCTTTGGCAGCGGATCAAGAAATGCGATCCAGCGTTTCGTGGCGCTGGCATCAGCTAACACGCGCCAACACTCGGCCCATAAAACGGACGTGTCAGCAACATCAGCAAGCGAAGCCTTATCCTTAATCCAGAGGTAGCCTATTGAGTTCTGTTCATTTGGAAATTGTGGGCTGTATAGGACGGAATAATGGGCGAACTTTATCCCGCTATCGTCGCTCAATGTTTTGCGCACGACATTAGCAACGGCATATTCGCGATCCAGTAATATATAAGCCCACGCCAAAGACGGTTTTTGGTGGCGGAAAATTCCGTCGAAAATCCCCCATGCGTTTCGATCATAAATATCGACAATATCGTCTATGGCTTCCACCACCTCCTCTGGGACAGCCCTCACAAATTTTATCGCGTCTATTTCGCCGTCAATATCAAGTAGTCTATCGGTGTCTTCATCAGCGATTTTTAATTCATACAATTTCGCCATTTTTTCTCCTCTTTAGCGATTTTGGCGAAATGCCGGGGATCGCAAGCTAGATTTCAAATCACCCCAAGTGATCTACGTAATCTAATTCCAGACGGCCCTACCAATCGCTCTCAATTCAGCAACGGACAGGTATTCGGTTTCATTGATCCAATGGAATTCATCAAGGTCACATACAACGACCTCGTACTTCCATATTTCCATCAGTAAATACACAGCGGCCTGATGCATAGACACGCCCTTCTTCCCCACACAAGCGGCAGCCACCCATTCCCATTGGCCCCAATTGTCGTCCCAGTAACGTGTCCACAATGACCAGTGGGTGCGTCCCCGGTGCAGGTAATAAGCATCAAGTTTATTGTGCATTGGCGACCACGCCCATTCCACTTGCGCCAGATAAGTGGGGTTCCTTGGCTCACTCATTGGAATAGCATCCGCCGGGACAGCACCGTAACCTACATGGCAGTCGAATGGTTCAGGTCGGTCAGGAAGTTCAACAACCTCATGGATACGCTGTTGTGGAAGTTCGTCTGGAGACATTGGGATATGTGGATTGTTCGTCACGGTATTAACCTTTCGTTTTAGTGCTTTTGCCACAACGGCAGGGCGCACAAGCTGAAAATCAAATGCCCGGTTTATTAAGGGGTTCAGTAAAACACCCAGCCTATCGGGGTTCCGACAGGCTGGGTTTCGTCTAGGTCCATAAATGATCAGTTTATTGAGCGACCTTGAGAGAATGTCTTCTCAACATCTTCCCAATCATCCTGCCAAATGCTTGCCTCCGTACGGACAAGTTCGAGATGCAGACATACGCAACGGGCTCTTTTATCCCACCATGCTTCGACTGCTATACCAGTGCTCTCAAGATCGTGAAGTCCCCTAAAATCAAATTCATGGCGGTTTAAGTCCGACTGGTTGCCAACCTTAGCGGCTTCGCGAAATGCCGTGAACACGGCAATATCCA
>JAYGEH010000130.1:0-9289 GCA_046582475.1 Rhodospirillales bacterium | reverse complement strand
GATCAATTTGAAACCTTTTTGTCCGCTCCCCTCGACGCCCAAACCAAACTGGCCGACCTGGTAGCCTGATACCGGCACGACTGCCGCCCCGGCGCTATAAATCGAACAGACGCTTCAGATTACCGCCGGCAATATCTTCCTTGGCCTCGTCCGACAGGCCCTCGATATCCATCAATCCGGACAACGTGTTGGGAAACGTGCTGGGGGCGTGCGGATAATCCGAGCCGAGAACAAAGTTATTGGAGCCGATCAGGCAGGATTGGCGGGTATGCCCGCTTGGCTTGATGTCGTAGCGCGCGGCCCGAATGTCCGACGGCCATGATCGCCATCCCCGATTTTCGACTTTGACGATGGGCCTTGGATTAGACATTATGATTTTGAGCGGCAGCAAACGTCCGGGGCGTGCTGGCGCCGCCAAAGGAGAACAGGTTTGAAATTTTTTATCGTCGACGACGACAATGACATGATCCAACTGATGGAAAGCCTGATTGAAGCCTCCGGTCACGAAGTATCGTCCGCCCTCGCCGGGCACCAGGCGATCTCGGGCATTACCGCCATGCGGCCCAATTGCATCATCACCGATTTGATGATGGCGACCATGGACGGCCTAGAGCTTTGCGATGAAATCCGGGCCAACAAAGCTATCAGCGACACCACAATTATCATGGTCTCCGCCCGCGACGCCGAACATTGGAAGGAACAGGCCGCCGACCGGGGCGCCGATGGCTATATTACCAAACCCATCGATCCCGAAACCTTTGTCGACGATTTGCTGGCGATCATGGAAGCAGCCGGCTAGACGCCGTTAGCCGGCCAGGGTTGAGGGCACAAATAAAATCCGGCCCGTACAGGGCCGGAAGGGGGGAGGTCTCAGGAGGAGGATCAATTTGCCGGGGGGTCCAGTCCCGTGTGATCTTGAGAGCATATTAGCAAACCTTGCGCCCGGGCGATGTGATGCGCATCACACTTCGGAAAAATTTGCAAATCCGTCAAATGGTGAAGATTTTCCCCGGATTCATGATGTTTTTGGGGTCCATGGCGCGTTTGAGGGTTCGCATCACATCCAGCGCCTCGCCATGTTCCAGCGCCATATAGGCCATTTTGCCCTGGCCGACCCCATGCTCGCCGGTGGACGTGCCGCCCATGGCGATGGCGCGCTCCACCAGTTTCTTGTTGATGCGGTTGGCGACCGCCAGATCGCCTTCCCGGTCGTCGGGGCCGATCAAAAACGCAACATGGAAGTTGCCGTCGCCCACATGGCCGACGATGGGCGCCACGACGCCTTCCGTGTCGATATCCTGGCGCGTCTCCAAAACGCATTCGGCCAGCCTGGATATGGGAACGCAGACGTCGGTGACCATCGCCGACGAGCCGGGCCTGAGCGCGACGCAGGCAAAGGCCACATCGTGGCGCGCCTGCCACAGGCGCCGGCTTTCCTCGGCGTCGGTGGTCCATTGGAAATCGCCGCCGCCATATTCGCCGCAGATTTCGCCCATGCGTTCGGTTTGTTCGCGCACGCCCCCGTCGGAGCCGTGAAATTCCAGGAACAAGGTGGGTTTGAGCGCATAGTCCAGTTTCGAATAGCGGTTGAGGGCATCGATCTGCACTTCGTCCAAAAACTCGATGCGGGCGATGGGGATGCCCCATTGGATGGTGGCGATCACCGCATTGACGGCGCCGGCCATGGAATCGAACTGGACCACCGCCGAGGATATGGCTTCCGGTATGCCATAGAGCCTAAGGGTGATCGCCGTGATCACGCCGAGGGTGCCTTCGGAACCCACGAAAAGACGCGTCAAATCATAGCCGGCGGCGGATTTTCGCGCCCGTCCGCCGGTATGGATGACGCGTCCGTCGGCGAGCACGACGCGGAGACCCAGCACGTTTTCACGCATGGTGCCGTAGCGCACCGCATTGGTGCCCGACGCCCGCGTCGCCGCCATGCCGCCGATGGAGGCGTCGGCGCCGGGATCGATGGGAAAGAACAGGCCGGTATCGCGCAAATATTCGTTCAACTGCTTGCGCGTCACGCCGGGCTCCACGGTGACGTCCATATCCTCGGCATTAAGCTGGGTGATGGCATTCATTGCGGCCACATTGATGCAGACGCCCCCCGACAGGGCCGCCAACTGGCCTTCGATGGAGGTACCGGTGCCATAGGCGATGACCGGCGCGCCGGCCGCGTCGGCGGCGGCGACGATATCGGAGACCTCGGCCTCGGATTCGGCCATCACCACCACGTCGGCGGGCCTAATATCGTGGAACGAGAACCCCTGGGCGTGCTGTTCGCGAACCGCCAGCGAGGTGGAAGCGCGGTCTCCGTAGGTTGCCTTCAATTTGGCGATCAGCGCGTCCATGTCCGCCTGCAATGCTGGCGGGCGGGCGCCATTTCCGTCGGCAGCCATAATTGTCTCCCTCGTTGGCCAGTGATTGGCTAGCTGGGCATCTTAGCGCCGCCAGGACTTGACGGATATCTTAAATACCAAATTGCCCAAATAAACACCCATTGTGATCTTCTTTCCCATTTCCCCGGTAGCAGGGGAGGCGCCGGCGATAGCGTCCCATCGGTAATACCAAGGATCTGTGATCATGACCCATAGAGATCGCCCATGCGGTCCGCCGGGTAGGAAGGAGCGCGCCGGCGATGCGGGGCATCGGCAAGCGCTTCTGACGCGCATGGGCGACCGCAACGGCGCCCAGCCGAGGCTTTCGGGCAGCGTCGCGCACGCTTTGCGATGCCCCGCATCGCTACGGCGCACGCTCCTTGCCGAAAACCTTGCTAGGCCGTCTCTATCGATCATGATCACTGATCCTTGGTATTAGAGTTCGAAGCCCTCTTGAAATCGATACCGAATTGCAGTGCAATGCCGGATGCTTGGCGAGTTGGATATTTTAAAGGCGATCGAGGCTAAGGTCTTGTGGCTGTCGAGTTGGATGATTCACAACGCCAACCACATCCGGCCCAATAGCGATGGCGTTAAGGTTGGCGGCCATCAGGCGTCTTGCGCCTCTGCCGTATCGATCATGACGGCGCTTTATTTCCGGGCGCTCCGGCCCGAAGACCGGATCGCCGTAAAGCCGCACGCTTCGCCGGTTCTGCACGCGATCAATTACCTGCTGGGCCGGCAAACGTTGGAAAATCTGCAGAACTTCCGGGGCCTCGGCGGCGCCCAGGCCTACCCGTCGCGCACCAAGGACATGGGCGGCATCGATTTTTCAACCGGTTCGGTCGGGCTCGGCGCCGCCGCCACATTGTTTGCATCGATGATCCAGGATTACCTGGCGTCGCACAATATGATGCCGGACGGCAGCCCCACCGGGCGCATGGTTGCAATTGTGGGCGACGCGGAACTTGACGAAGGCAACGTGTTTGAGGCGTTGCTGGAAGGCTGGAAACAGGATGTGCGCAACCTCTGGTGGGTGATCGATTATAACCGGCAAAGCCTCGATGGGGTGGTCAACGATCATCTATTCCAGAAGATTACCCAGTTTTTTGAAACCGTCGGCTGGCGGGTGGTTAACCTGAAGTACGGCAAGCGGCTTCAAGAAGCCTTCGAGGGGCCGGCCGGCGGCGCCTTGAAAAACTGGATCGACGCCTGCCCGAACCAGCTTTATTCGGCCCTCACCTTCAAGGGCGCCGATGCCTGGCGGGGGCATCTCAGGACCGATCTCAAGGGTTCGCTGGGCTTCTCGGAATTTCTGGACATCCACGACGATGCCGCCTTGCACGCGCTGATGACCAACCTCGGCGGCCACGATTTGGAATATTTGATCGATACCTTCGACGCAGTTCGGGACGAAACGCCGCGCTGCTTCATCGCCTATACGATCAAGGGCTACGGTCTGCCCATCGCCGGGCATAAAGACAACCATGCCGGCCTGATGACGCCCGAACAGATGGCGATCTTTCGCACCGCCAACCATGTGCCGGAAGGCTCCGAGTGGGAGCCGTTCGCCGGTCTCGGTATCGGTCCCGAAATCCTTGATAAATTTCTGCACGATGTGCCGTACCGGGCGAAACCGGCAAGCTCTGTGCGCTCGCCCCTGATCCGCCGGCCACCGGCTCTGGCGCCGCGGGCGGCACGCACTTCGACGCAAGCTGTGTTCGGAGACATCCTCAAGGAGCTGGGGGATTCAAAAGACGTGCTCGCCGATTATATCGTTACCGCCTCGCCGGATGTGGCGGTATCCACCAATTTGGGCGCCTGGATCAATCAGCGGGCTATCTACCACCGGCACGCCCAATCGGACATTTTTCACCAGGAAAATTTGCTCTCACCCCTGAAATGGACCATGCGCCCAGGCGGCCAGCACATCGAATTGGGCATCGCCGAGCACAATCTGTTTCTCCTCTTGGGCGTCCTCGGTTTGAGCGAAGATTTGTTCGGCGTCCGCCTGTTACCCATCGGCACGGTCTATGATCCGTTCGTTAACCGCGGCCTCGATGCGTTGATCTATGCCTGCTACCAGAACGCCCGCTTCATGGTGGCGGGAACGCCGTCCGGAATATCCCTGGCGCCGGAAGGCGGCGCGCACCAGTCGATCAATACGCCGCTCATTGGCATATCCATCCCCGGCCTCAACGCGTTCGAGCCGGCCTTCGCCGATGAATTGGCGGTTCTGGTCCGCTGGGGGCTTGAGCATATGCAAAGGCAGAACGGCGGTGCTGTCTATTTGCGTCTGTCGACGCGCCCCCTGGATCAGCCGAAGCGGGCGTTAACCGATGCATTGGCCGGCGACATTATCGCCGGCGGCTATTGGCGGGAAGCGCCGGCCGGGGACGCACAAATTGTTATTGTTTACGCTGGCGCGGTGGCCGTGGAAGCGGCGGCGGCGCAAGCCAATTTGCGTAAGGAATTTCCCGGCGCCGGGCTGCTGGCCGTGACATCGGCCGATCGCCTGCATCAGGATTGGCTGGAGAGTGGCGCCGCCGCGCACATCGCCCGGCTGCTCGACCAGGTTTCGCCGCAGGCGAAACTGATCACCGTCATCGACGGGCACCCTTTGTCCCTATCCTGGCTGGGCGGGGTGATGGGCCACCGCGTGGCTGCCCTCGGCACCTCTTCGTTTGGCCAGAGCGCCAGCCTGGACGCCCTTTACCGCGTCCAAGGCATCGACACGGCCAGCATCGAAAGTGCCGCCAAAAGTTAAGTGATCAGACGCGCCGATGGCTCGGCGGTTTGGCGGACCGGCGGAGCGCCACTTCATCGGCCCGGTCGCGGGGCGCCAATCGGTGGGATTGTTCCTGGCCGCTCTCGTAAGGCAGCGGCCAGCGCTGGTGCTGAACCCCGTAATAGGCAGCCGCCTGCAAAGTAAAGTGAGGATTGGTGAGGTGCGGGCGGGCCAACGCCACCAAGTCGGCGCGGCCCGCCGCTAAAATCGTATTGACCTGATCCCAGGTCGTTATATTGCCGACGGCGATGGTGGGAATTTTGGCTTCGAGGCGCACCTGCTCCGCATACCAGGTCTGGAACATGCGGCCGTAGACGGGCTCGGCATCCGGTGTGGTCTGGCCGGCGGACACATTAATGATATCGCAGCCATGGTCCTTGAATGCAGCGGCGATGGCGACGGCTTCGGCGCCGGTAACGCCTTTTTCGCCGACCCAATCGGTCGCCGAGATGCGCACCGACATCGGTTTTTCGTCTGGCCAGACGGCGCGGACTTGATCGAAGATATGCAAGGGAAAGCGCAAGCGGTTGGCCAGCGATCCGCCATGGTCATCGGTGCGTTGATTGCTAACCGGCGTGATGAAACCGGACAACAGGTAGCCATGGGCCATATGCAGCTCAAGCATATCAGCGCCGGAGTCATCGGCCATCCCGGCCGCCGAAACGAAATCGCCGGTCACCAACCCCATGTCGGCGCTGGTCATCTCCTTCGGCATCTGGCTAGACGGATAGAAAGGGATCGCCGATGGCGCGATCAGCGGCCAGTTGCCTGTCGCCAGCGGCTTGTCCATGCCTTGCCAGGCGACGCGGGTAGAGCCCTTGGCTCCGGCGTGGCCGATTTGCATGCAAAATTTGGCATCGGACTGGGCGTGCACATAATCGATCACCCGCCACCAGGCATCCACATGCTTGGTCTCGTAGAGACCGGCGCAGCCCGGCGTGATCCGGCCGTCTCTGGAAACGCAGGTCATTTCCGATACCAGAAGCCCGGCACCGCCCATGGCCAGGCTGCCCAGATGGACAAAATGAAAATCCCCCACGGTACCGTTTTCGGCCGAATACATGTCCATCGGCGAGACAACGACCCGGTTGGCCAAGGTCATGTCTCGAAGGCGGAACGGGATGAACATGGGCGGCGTGCCGGCCGCTAAGTTGCGCCTTCCGGCGCCCGCCTTGGCGGCGAACCAAGCCTCCACATCGTCAATGAATTTGGGGTCCCGGAGGCGCAGGTTTTCGTGGGTGATCTGCTTGGACCGGGTCAGCATCGAATAGGCCGCCTGGATGGGTTCCATATGCAAATAGCGCCGGGTGTTCTCGGTCCAGACCACGCTCACGTCCGCCGCATGCTGGGTCATTTCGACTTCGGTGCGGCGCGCGTCTTCGAAGGACCGAAGCGCGGAACCGACCGTGTCGCTGTTTTCAATAGCTTCATAAAGGGCGATGGCGTCTTCCATGCCGAGCTTGGTGCCAGAGCCTATGGAATAGTGGGCGGTGTGCAGCGCATCGCCGAGCAGTACGATATTGCCGTGGCTCCAATTCTCGCAACGGATGGTGGGAAAAGTCCGCCAGACCGAGTTGTTGGCGATGAGCTTGTGGCCTTGCAGCCTGGCGGCCCATAGCTCCTCCATATAGGCCAATAGGTCCGGCTGGCTCAATGGTTCAACCTCGGTGCGGGCGCTCTCCCAGGTTGGCTCCGGCGCCTCGATGATCCAGGTCGATTGGTCTTTATTGTACTGGTAGGCGCCGAGCACCCAGGGCCCATGCTCATTTTCCGCGAAATCGAAGGTGAAAGCAGCGTGCGGTTTGGTGCTGCCCAGCCAGATAAATTTGTTGCGCCGCCATTCAACCTGGGGGCGGAAATGATCTCTATGAAATTCGCGCACGAAACTGTTGATGCCATCGGCACCGACAATCAGATCGGCGTCCTGGAATCGCTGCAGATTGTCGATCTCGATTTCAAATTCGAGGGTGACGCCCAGCTCCCGGCAGCGCCGCTGTAATATCAGCAAAAGCTCGCGCCGGCCGCAGCCGCAAAATCCGTGTCCCGAGGTGCGGATGGTTTGCCCTCTAAATACGAAATCGATCTCATCCCAATAGGCGAACGCGCCGGTGATCTCGGCGTAGGTCACGGGATCGTAAGACAGGAAATTGCCCAGCGTCTCATCGGAAAAGACCACGCCAAAGCCGAATGTGTCATCGTGGCGGTTGCGCTCGAAGACCGTAATATCGTGGCCCGGGCTGGCCTTTTGCATCAGCAGCGCAAAGAAAAGTCCGGCCGCGCCGCCGCCGATTATGGCTATTTTCAAAATACCGCTCCCTCGGATCCCGGATTTTATATTATACATAAGATATTTACTTATTAAATACCCAGGGCGTAAAATATGTCAAATGGTTTGGGGGCTCGAGGCTGGTGAACAACATTCCGGACGACAACGAAACCACATTACCGCTTCGCCTGTGGCTGCAACTGATGAAATGCACCAAGGCCATTGAAAGCGAAATGGCTGGCCGCTTCCGCCGCCACCACAATCAAAGCCTGTCGCGGTTCGATCTGTTGTCACAACTCTACCGGATAGAAGAAGAGTGGGCACCGATCGGCGAAGTGGCGGCGATGGTCATGGCGTCGAGCGGCAATATCACCGGCCTCGTTGACCGCATGCAGGCGGACGGCCTTGTCGAGCGGCGCGCAAATCCCATCGACCGGAGAAGTTTTCAAGTGCGCATGACCGATCAGGGCCGCATTGCATTTCTGGATATGACCGGCGATCATGCCAAATGGGCCGCCGGCGCATTGCGCGGAATTTCCGATCACGATAAGGAACAATTGATTAAACTGCTGGTACGTGTCCGGCGCGCATTTGAAGTCTGAACTATCCCGGGACCCAAACCCTTCTTAAGAAGGCCCGGTCCGAACACATCGTAGCTTGGGAGGACCATTCATGGATGAGACGTTGCCGCTCCCCGAATCCCGCGAAGCCATCCGGCAAATTCAAAGCCAGCGCAAAAGGATCGCCTTCGAGCGCGCCAAGACGGCCCGATGGTACCAGGGAAAGCTCGATCACATCGATGCCGGCAAGCTGGATGACCCGGATGTCTGGAGCCAGATCCCCATCCTCACCAAGGATATTTTGCGCCAATTCGACCATGCCGGATTTATGCAGAATTTCAATGTCGCGGCGGCCGCCGATATTGCGGAATATTGGCGCTCCGGCGGCGCCACGGGCAAGCCGGTCTTTTATCCGCGCACCTTCGAGGATGTGAATTAC
Source organism: Rhodospirillales bacterium (assembly GCA_046582475.1). Lineage (GTDB taxonomy): Bacteria > Pseudomonadota > Alphaproteobacteria > Rhodospirillales > UBA2165. Next base: position 852 of record JAYGEH010000130.1, on the reverse strand, counting down.
GGCCTGCAAAGCTGGGCCCGCACGTACCCTGCGATCCATATCACGCCCGGCGATCTCTGCCATATATCCTTCCCGCTCGGCATTCATCCGGCGGGACAAATCTGGGCCCGCAGCGCGCATCAGATGAAGGTGGGTATGAACTGGGTGGGCGCCGGCAACGCGGTTCCTTCCGAAGCGCAGGTGGACTTGATTTTGGCGCTCAAACCGACGGTGCTGATTTCCATGCCGAGCTTCGCGCTGCATCTGATCAACGTCGCCGATACCAAGGGCATCGATCTGGCGGCAAGCTCGGTCCGCATCGTCATCTGTTCCGCAGAAACCCTGTCCGACGCCAAGCGCGAAAAGCTGGCTCGGCGCTGGGGTGCCGAAGTTTACGACGTTTTCGGCATGAGCGAGGCCGGCCTGATGGGCTGTGAAGGCGATGCCCATGACGGCATTCACATCTGGTCTGACATGTATTATTGCGAAGTGGTTGACGAAGACACCAGCGAGATTCTGCCGGAAGGCGAAACCGGCACATTTTGCGTCACGCCGCTGTTCACCAACAACGCCACGCCGTTCCTCAGATGGAATTCGGGCGATATCGTCCGCATGATCGAGCAGGGCGGCAGTTCCGGTCAAATCGGCGAATTGTTCCCGATGATCCAGCATGCGGCGCGGACGGCGGGTTTTTTCAAAATTCGCGGCGTCAATCTGAACCATTCCGAGTTCGAGGATTTCATGTTCCGCAACCAGGACATCAATGATTTCCAGGCGGTATTGGAAACCGGCGATGATGATTTGGAAAATATGCGGGTTAAAATTGAAGTGAAACGCGGCGTTGACGAAGACCCGGTGGTCCAAACCGTCTTT
>JAYGEH010000063.1:0-4725 GCA_046582475.1 Rhodospirillales bacterium | reverse complement strand
TCGACGCTCTTCCGATCTCGCGGCCACCCGCGCGGCGCACGAGTCGGAACTGGCGACGGCGGCGAGGTGCTCGGGCGAGCCCAGCGGATGGCTGTGCTGGGTATGATCGGGCTCGCACTGCCAGAGAACCGCGAGGGCCGGACGCCGGCGCTGCAGCACCTCGTCCAAGAACCGGTCCGTCATGGCGGCGTCGCCCGCCGAATCATGCGAGACTCTGAGGCCGTCCGCCTCGGGCAGCGGCCGGCGACCGGGGCCGTAGGAGAATTGCCGGTGATAGACATGGCCGTATCCGTCCGGGTCCTGGAACTGGGCGGCGCCCGCGGAAACATTGGAAAACACGATCGAGCCGCCGTGCTCCCGAAGGCGCTGGGCCAGCGTCGGAACCATCAGCGTTCCACCCCTTGCCTTGTAAAACCGGTCGCGAAAGTCCGGCGGGCCGGCGGAAACGGCGGCCAAACCATCGCCTTCGTCGAGCGCCACGACATTGCCCTCAAGCCCATGCTTTGCCGGCAGGCATCCCGTGGCAATGGACGCCGAGGTCACCCGCGTCGTCGACGGAAAGACACCGCGATGGCTGGCGAAGATCTGCGAATCGCCGACCAGCCGCGCCAGGTTCGGGGTGAGTTCCGGCGTTATCATGTCGGCCCTGAGCCCATCGCAGACGACGAGCACCGCTCTCTTCACCGCATCCTTCCCCATTTGCCCCAATGGTTCGCCGCGATGCTAGCACGAAATAACGCCACAACGCGTCGATCGGATGGACAATCTGCCCGCCGCTCCCTTTGGTGTCGGCCGCCCTTTCCAGTCAATGGCTTTGGCTATTCTCAGGGCCTAATGTCCTCAAGCGGAATGGAGCGTCAGCGGCAAGGTCTCGAAACCGTGAAGCGTGTTGTTTAAGCGCCTGGGCGCCGGACCAGTTACTTCCAGCCGTTCGATCCGGTTTACCATCTCCGTGAACAGCGCCAGCATTTCAAGCCGTACCATGGTCTGCCCCAGTCAGGTTTCTCCTGATCTGTTCCATTGCTCTCCTCCTTGTTCAACGGTAGCAGCCTACGCTGCAACTTAAATAGAAAAACTGTCACAGTAACGACGGCAGGAAAGTCACCAGCGCCGGGAAGGCGGCCAGGGCGACCATGCCCAGGAGAAACAGCGCGACGAAGGGCCACGAGGCGCTGAAGACTTCGCCGATGGTCACGCGATCGGCCGCACCTTGAAAGGCAAATAGCACGTAGCCGAAGGGAGGCGATATGCCGCCCACCGTTACGTTCAGCAGCATGATCAGCCAAAACCAGATGGGATCGAAGCCAAGGGTCACCAGTAAAGGCTGGTAGATCGGAATGACCACCATCATGAGCGCGATCTGGTCGATGAACATACACATGATGAACGGAATGACCATCATCACGAACAGCATCATCATGGGGTGCCATCCGAGGGCGACGATCAGGTTGGTCAATTCGGTGGTGGCGCCGGTAAAGGCGAGCAGCTGACTGAACATGCGTGAGCTCGCCATGATGAGCAGGATCATGCTGGTGATGAAGGCTGATGTGCCGAGAGATTCTATAATCATCGACAAGCTCAAGCGGCGGTAATAGGCAGCGGTGATGATGGCCGCCAGCACACCCGTCGCGGCGGCCTCAGACGGTGTCGCGATCCCGAACATGATGAATCCCATGACCGAGAAAATTATTAGGGCGAAGGGAAAACAGCTTGCCACCGCGCGGAATTTTTCGGTCACCGTGACCTGTGGCACGTCATCGTCATTGTCGTCCGGGGCGAGCTCCGGATTGAGCTTTACCCGGGTCATTGTGTAGATAAGGAAAAGCGCCGCCAATACCAGCCCCGGTATGATGCCGCCTATCAGCAGCCCGGCGATGGATGTATTGGACAACGTGCCAATGACAATGGCGAGAACGCTGGGCGGAATAACGGGCGCAAGGCTGGCCCCCGCCAGCATATTGCCGATGGCGAGCTTGGTGTCGTAGCCGCGGTTGCGCATGGTCGGAAAAAGCGTGCGAGCCAGCATGGCCGCGACCGCCATCCCCGATCCCGACAGGGCGCCAAAGACCGTTGAGAGCGAGACCGTCAGCACATATTGGCGGCCCTTCATACGGCCAACCAGCTTGTCGACAGCATCGAACAGGATATCAATCGATCCCGAACGGAACAGAATTTCGGCCATTAGCACGAAAAGCGGGATAGTAGCGAGATCATTATAGTTGGCGGTATCGAATATGGAATTTGCGACCATGCCGAAGCCGGCCTGGCCCAGGAAAATTGCGACGCCGGCCAGGTTGATGGTGAGAAAGGCGACAAAAAGCGGCGCCCCGGTCATGAACAACGCGAGCAGCAGCAATATCGCCGTGATCAGGGTTGCTTCCCAGCCCACTGGTCAGCTCTCTCCGAAGCCGCCAAGGGCGCCTGCGGTGTCTGGGTCGATCGTCCGCCAGTCCAACTGGCGCATGAAATGGAGGGTCGAGCTGGCGAACCCGAACGGAATGAAAACAGAAATGAGATACTTTGGAACCGGTTCAACGGCCATGATATGGACGTCGTTGACCCACTGCCGCAGGGTTTCGTCAAACGTAATCCATGTTGCGAACCCGCAGGCAACAAAACTCATGAGATAGGTGAACCAAACCGACCAGCGCACCGCTGGTCGGGGCAGCATTTCGAAAATCAGGGCAACAGCCACGTGACCCTTCTTCCAGGTCACATAGGGCATCATCAAAAATGTACCGGCGCAGAGTGAATAGGAAACCGCTTCGCTGGCCCACCATTGTGGTGCGTTGAAGAAATAACGGCCGAAGACTTCAATGATGTAGGAGCCGAAGATGATCGCCAGCATCAGACAGCCGAGATAATAACCGACCTGGGTCAACCAGTCGTGCCATCGCGCGAATAAGGCGAGGATTTTCATGAGGCCGGCGGTAATAGCGGAATGAGCAGCTACGACTGAAGCCGGCTATGGCGGTTCAAACTCGCCACAGCGCAGCCTCAGGTAATTACGGTCGTCTTACTCGGGTGAAAGGCCAGCTTTCACCGCTAGGGCACGCATTTTCTTGGCCGCTGCGCCACAGCATTTCTCACCCAGCGTCCAGAGGCTGTCTGAAAAGGCCTTGCGCATTTCTGCAATCTTGTCGGCAGGGATTTTGGTAACCTTGACCCCAAGCTTTGCAAGCTCCGCGTCTTCTTCTGCCTGCATCTTGTCGCCGATCCAAGGCATTTCCAGCTCGGTCAACTTGCCCGCCTGGAGCAGGATGTTCCGTTCCTCCTTGGTGAGCTTGTTGAAGCTCTTCATGTTCATGAGGATGGGCAGGGTGGACGTTCCGAAGGTCGGCCGGACTTTATATTTGGCTACTTCGAAATGCTTCATGCTGAGCATACCCGCAGCCGGCCAAGCGGCGCCATCGACAACGCCTTTCTCAAGGGCGGAATAAACCTGTGAGCCGGGCATGACCACGGGTTGTCCACCAAACAGCTTAATGACTCCGTGATAGGTCTGCGTGCCGCGAATCTTGCGGCCCTTCCAGTTGCCACCTTCGATCGGCTTCTTTAGGAAGATGTGATAGCCCTTGGTGCTGTTGGGCGAGATGGCTAGAAGCTTCAGCCCATGCGTGTTCTGGTAAAAATTGTCGAGATGATCCCAGACCCCGGACGTCCGCTTGCCGACAGGATCAGCATTCATAGCATCGGCGATTGCCGCCAGCCCCTTGGATCCCATGTGATAGACGCCATGAGTGAACAGGATGTCGAAAACACCCGCCTTTACCGGTTGCAGTTGCTGGAAGCCTGGAACGACCTCTGGGCCGCTTATGCGAACCTTGATCTTGTCGCCACCGATCTTGGCGATGTTCTTAACGAACGTGTCCAGCACCACATAGGTCGGCCAAATGTTCTTGTTCCAGCTTGTCAGTATTTTGAGCTCTGCGGCTGAAGCCGTTGTGGCTGCAATAAACGTGAATACCGCCAAGCTGGCGAAAGGAATAGATATTTTTTTCATGTGTTCCCCCTGTGGTTTTGCCAATTGCTGATACGTTCGAATATCGACTCTGATAGGCTTCAAACCTATACATTCGTTCAGTAATTTACAACTTCTAAAATGCTCCCCGTATTCCTCGACCTTTCAGTCGAAAACTTCGCTTCGGAGAAACTTTATCCGTGCCAGTGTTCCGGCTTTGTCCTCCCCCATCAGACGGGAATAGCATCCACTTTATTCCGCTCAATTTTACCCACTGCCCAATTCATTTCTTCATCCTCCACATAAGTTCAAAAACCCTCTGCCCGCAGTCGTACCCTGCAACCCCCACCCCAAAGGGGTGGGGGGGTTTTTAGGGTACACGTTTCTGCGGTTTTTGCCCCTCGAACCCTAAAAACCCTTTTTGTACCCTTAGGGTTTTTAGGGTTGCACTTATGAATTGTTTAAACATTGCGCGCCGCAACCATTGCAGAGGCCCAAACCTTGTCAATAACCACCCACCCGTCGAGGTGCTTTTCGATAATGTTTGACATAATCAACATCCCGATTAGCTGAGTGTCATAGCGAAGCCTTGTTTGATCCGCGACAGGTTAAGGATATTGCCGTCTGGCTTGCCCAATTTCTGGGGCCGCTCGCCCAGTGTTGGGTTCACGACCCGGAATAAAGGGTTAGCTTTTTGGAATCCGATGCATGGGGTTATGCGACGGCGGTCAATGGACAGTGGATCAGGCCGGTGGACCCTGGCC
>JAYGEH010000203.1:0-7528 GCA_046582475.1 Rhodospirillales bacterium | reverse complement strand
CCGCGCCCTTGGCGATCAGAGCCGCTGCGCTTTCTTTGTTGGCATCGACCGCAAGCAGTTCGTGGCCGGCTTCTAAAATATGGCGCGCCATGGGTTCGCCCATGACGCCCAAACCTATAAATCCAACTTTCATCCGATCACCCCCCGACGGTCTGCGGTGAAGGGTTGAAGTTCCAGCTCTCGGTAATAAGTTCGCGGATCAGCCGGAGCCAGCGCTCCGGTTGATCCATATCGATAAGATGGCCGGCGTCCTGCAAATAGACAAGGCGTGACTCGGCCACTTGAGACGCCAGAAACTCGACGCTTTCCGGCGGCAAAACCGCATCGATGGCGCCTTGCAAAATCAATGTCGGACAAGTGATTTCTCCAAGACGCGCCACCATGTCGTGGTCGCAAAATATCGTTTTGTCGATCACGCCCTTGCCCGGCGCATGATAATGGTAACCGGCGTCGCGGTTCGCTTCCATGACCGTCTGAGATCTATTTTCGTCGGCCACTTTTTCCGGATGAGCCATCACGCCTTTCTGATATTGCGAAAATGGCATGATCACCTGTCCATCGGGGCGCAACCCTGACGGACATTGGATGATCGCGCATTGGGTCTTGTCACCATGCAGTGTGGCGTACCAGATGGTCAAACGACCGCCCATGGCGTGGCCGCTTACCGGACAGGGCGTTGCAATTTCGGCCTGCCAAAAATCGGCGAACATATCCGCCAGTTCCAGATAAGAATTCACCTCCTCATGGAACGGCATATCGTCGAAACCCGGTATGATCGGGATGAAAACTTGATAGGTTTTGGTGAGTTCCTGCAACGAGTGGCTGATGCGCAGCCCTCCCGCGCCATGCATGTGAAGATAAGGGGGCCCGTTTCCTCCGATGAAAAAACTCAGCGGGCCGGTTGGCAGATCGATCTCACGGCGCTCGAATTTGCCGCCGTGATTATGCCGTATGTCGCTCATGACAGCCCCCTTGCTTTCCGTATCGCTTACCGGTTTTTGTGCTTTTTCAGAATAGCGGAGAATTTCTTCACCAGCCGGCTCTGATTTTTCAAACGCCAATCCGCCGGCATGACATGGGTTTTCCGGCCCGTAGCGTATCTGTTGAGATCGGTGCCCTTGGTTGAAACCAGCGAGAATCCGCGGACTTTATGCAGAACTTTCTGGCCTTCCTCCGATACCGCCCAAAAGCCCCAGATCTTGGCCACGTTCTTGGACTTGCTGTCTTTGACAATCCAGGCGCCGCCGGTATTGAGAAGTAGGTTTTTCATGTTGGGGTGGCGGACCGGTGCGCCCTTTGCAATTTCGGTAAAGGCGTCGGTGCCAATCCCGATGGCGTATTCGCCACCCAGAACGCGCGACTTCACATTCATGACCCGAGGCAGAACCTTGGCTTTCTGTTTGATCAACAGGCCTTCCAGCAATTCCACCGCCTTGGCTTCGCTGATGCCATAGACGACCTGCATCCAGGGACGGGGCGACCGAGTTATGGCGATCCGGCCCTTCCATTTCGGATCGAGAAGATCGTCATAGGTGCGCGGTTCTTCACTCACTTTCACCAGATCCGAATTGACGGTGATCATGGTGGAGGTAGAATGGTGGGTCGAAACGCCATATTCGCTCATCTGCAGCGCGGGATCGACGCCGAACTCCTTATGCCAGTCGATTTTAACCAACGCGCCGGCCTTGATCACCGAGGCCGGGGCCGCGGTCCAAAATACATCGACGCCGGTGGGAACGCCGGCCTTGTAGGCGCGGGCGATTTCACCGGCCTTCACGCCGTGGGCGCCGCCGCGATGGGTAATCTTGATGTTGGTGCCGTAGAAATCGTTAAATCCCTTGTTCATGCCGGCGATTTGACGAGGATTGAGGGTGATGCCCCAGACCATGGCCGCGCCTTCTTTTTGCGCCGCCGGTATCAGCGCCTTGATCGATGCGGGAATTTCAGTCGACAACGCCGGGCTGATCGAGACGGCGCCCAGCACCGCGCCGGCAAGTATCGATTTGAGAGGCAAATTAACACGGAATAGGTGGTTCGACTTGATCGTCATGATGTTCTCCTCTGTTTTATGCCGCGATGTTTAATTTTCAGTTCGTTTTCGCGTCACGGCGCGCAAATTTCTTTCTTCCTGGATAAAATATATGTCGCCAGTCATTGAGCCAGGCCAACGTCAAAATTCCCCGTTGGCCCCGGCGGCCTCGCTGGCGGTGGATGCCGGTTTCCTGCATGCCGGTCATCCGCCGCGCGAACAGGGCCAGCAGCACCAGCACCGTAATCATGTAAAGTGATACGGCGGCGGCGGCGTTCTGATCGCCATTGGTCTGGAGGTCAAAGATCAGCACGGAAACCACTTGTTCCTTGCCGGTATTCATGACCAGCGGCAGGGTGAGGTCACGGGCCGCGAGCATGCCGACCATCAGGGCCGAGTAAAATATTGCCGGCGCCATGAGCGGCAGAAAGATACGCCGGAAGGTCGTCAGTTTGGAAACTCCGGCCACGTAGGACGCTTCGTCAAGCTCGAACTGAATCTGCAAGGCGGAGGAATTCATGGTGCGCGTGCAATAGGCCAGCATGCGCGTTCCCATGGCGATGGCGATCAGCCAGATGGTGCCGTACAGCGGCAGCCACTGATAGACCATGACGCCGGCATATTGGAACGCAGTCGCGGTAACAATCGTCGGCACCGCCGGGGCGAGGAAGACGATGGTGTCGGCCCAGCGGGCGGATTGGTGCTGGCTGCGGGTCACCACCCAGGTAATGCTCGACGCCAGCGTCGCTGCGATAACGATGGCGCCGGCCATCACGATCAAAGTGTTTTTTAAAGGCTCGCCGATCCATTCCATGGCATCGTAATAGGAGGTGAGGCTCATGCTGCCCAGCGCACGCATCGACGGCGGCTGAAAATAGGGCACCAGCGACACCCAAATCAGGGTCAGAACCGGCAGCCCGACGCTGCAAAAAACCCAAACGCCGATCCAGCCTTGGGCCAGCGGCCGCCAGCGGCCCAAGGGCTGTAATTGAGAGGCGCGCGCCTTGCCGCCGACGGTCGCGTATTTTTTCGCCTCTTTCAAAAACCGAACATAAAAAAGAATGGCGCTGCCGCAGATGACAAACATCAAAACGCCGACGGCGGCGGCGTAGCCGATTTTGGGCTCACCGGCTTCGTCATTCAAGGCGTCGTAAATCCACAGCACCAAGACATCCCCCGGCATGCCGATGATGGCGACGAAATCGAACATTTCGACGCCGACGACGAAAAAGAAAATACCCACTGCCCACATGCTCGGGGCCAACAACGGCAAGACGATTTTTCGAATGGTCACGGATTTTGACACGCCGCTCACCCAGGACGATTCCTCCAACGAGCTATCCAAGTTGCGAAAGGCTGGGATCATCATGAAGACGGTGCCGGGAACCAATACGATGCCTTGTAAAAAACAAACATAGCCGAGCTGATAGACGTCAAACAGGGCGCCGCCCGTATGAGCCGTCATGCCGAACATTTTGTTGACCAGCCCGGAATTCGGGTTGAACAGCCAAACATAAGCCATGGCCGTAATGAAACCGGGAATGGCGAGCTTGGCGGTCATCAGGGTAAACAGCAAGGTTTTCCAGCGAAAATCCGTTCGCGTCAGAATCCAGGCAAACGGAAAAGCGAATATCATCAGCCAGAACACCGTTCCAACGCCGAGAAGGAGAGTGCGCCCAACCACGTCGAGCAAGCCTTGCTCGTTGAACAGTTCGCCATAATTACCAAGTGTGAATTGGTCAAATTCCTGCGGGTCCGAGAAACTGCCGACGATATTTCCAAGAATCGAAATGGCCACCAGGGTTAATCCGACTGCGGCGAAAAAATAAACCCAACCGATGTCGCGCATTCTATCCGGCATGCGGGCTCCCACATTTGCAGCCACATCTGAAATCTATGGAAGTCGCCGCGCCGTATGGATTCTTCCGGGTCAAAATGTCCACGGTCCTGATCCTCTGTCGCATTTGACCGACCTGCTCAGTTATTCCACATTCACTTATATCAACCGGTGCCGGTATAACTTGACAGTTATATCCCAAATAAATTTGTATATCCCAAATAAATTTGATTGACCAGTGTCCATCCAGGCGCCATGCTCTTTTCAATCGGTACCGGTATAATTATCACCTCGATATTTTCAGTTTGGCGATCTTGAGTACGAATTCGACTTATCAATGACCGTCGTCATAAAACGCGGGGATGCAATGAAATTTGCAGAACAAAAAATATCTCTTTCCGCCGGACCCGTGACCTACCACGTTGCCGGCGAGGGCGATCCGGTCCTGTGTCTGCATGGCGGCGGCGGGTTTCGATCAACCGCCGCCTTGGAGGCATTGGCGGAAGAATTTCAATTTTTTGCGCCGGTTACGCCGGGTTTCGACACGACGTCAGTACTCGATGGTGTCGATTCCATGCAGACGCTTGCCAAATTGTGGGGGGAATTTGCCGACAAAGTCATCAAACAGCGCTGCCACCTGCTGGGACATTCTTTTGGCGGCAGGCTCGCGGCCTGGATGGCGGTTCTCATTCCCGATCAAATTGACCAATTGGTTCTGGAAGCGCCTTCGGGCATTCTCCATGGCCCGCCTCCGCCTCAGCCGGATGGTTTAGAGGCGCTGCACCGGGCGTTGATTTTCCGCCCCGAAAATGCGCCTGCAGAGACCAAATCACCGAAAATGCTAGCGCAAAACCGGGAAACCTTGAGTCACTATTACCTGGAACCCGTGGTCCCCGGCGCCAAACGCGTGATGTTCGGCGACAACGATACCGCTCTGGCCGGACGATTGACGGAAATCAACCTGTTGACGCTAATTTTGTATGGCACAAAAGACGGTGCGGTTTCGGCCGATAGCATGCGGTTTATTGAACAAAGCATTCCGCGCGCGTTTTTGATTGACGTCGAGGACGCGGCGCACGCGATCGAAATCGACCAGCCTAAAATTGTTTCCGATTTGGTGGCGGGATTTCTGGCGTCGGGCGAAGCGTTTGCCGGCAATCTGGCGAAGAGTTCCGGTGCCAAAGCGGGCTGATGTCAGTGTTGTTTGATGATTGACAATATTCATAGTTCGTCGGCATATTCCGAGCAACATCAAGTGAGAAATTCTTGACTTACGCGGCCGATTCATTTGCCAAAGGCGTCTTGGGCGATCGTATTTTTGTGCTCGTCAATTCAGTTGCCCGCCTTAGTCACAAGGCTGCCCGCATGCGGCTTGCATCCATGGGCGCCTGGCCGGGCCAGATCCCCATTGTCCTGTGTCTTCTCGCCGAAGAGGGATTGTCGCAAAAAGAACTGATCGAACGCACCCGGATCGAACAATCGACTATGGCCGAACATCTCGACCGGATGGACCGGGACCGTCTGATCTATCGCGTGCGCGACGAGCGCGACCGCCGGGTGTTTCGAATATTCCTCAGCGACAAGGTCAAGGAGTCGTCCGATTGGTTGATGCGGGAACTGGAGGAAGGCGTTCGGCAATACACCGCCGACATCTCGGAGAAGGATCTTGAAAATTGTTCCACCACGCTGGCGAAAATCATCGGCAACATGGAAGAATATACCAATAATTGACCGCGCGAAGGTCACGCCCGGCCGGCGTCGCCGTCATTCCCGCCGTCTTCGAAAAATTCCGCCAGCCGTCGCTTTCGCGGCATGATGACCGCCCAGAGACCGATACAGAACAGGCCGCCGCCGATCAGCGGCGCCTGCAGCCCGGCCCAGGACGACAAACCGCCCATCATCAAGGCCCCGATCGCGGGGATGCCGCGCCAAGTCAGCCCGTAAAGGCTCATCACCCGGCCGCGCATATGGTCGTCGACCGATGTCTGGATCAGCATTTGCGCGCCGACGCTGACCAGGGTCGAGGTTCCCGCAATCACCGCGACCCAGAAGGCCGCGAGCCAATACAGGTTGGTGGAGGCGAACAGCAGCAGGGCGATCGCGCCGACCAGCACCGAGCCGAGCACCATGGACGTCATATGCTGCGTCTTGCCGTGTACGGCGAGCCATATGCCCGCCGCCATGCCGCCGACGCCCGACGCCGCGACCAGCGTCGCCAGCCCCTCGGGGCCGCGGTCGAAGATCGCGTCGGCGAAGCCCGGCAGCATGTCCATGTAGGGGCGCACGAACAGCGCCGCGCCGAACACCAGCAAGATCAGGGGCGCGATGCCGGCATGGCCCGATACATAGCGGATGCCGTCCACCATGTCGGCGAAAATGCCGGTCTCGCGCTTCGATCGTTCGCCCCCATAGGGCAGGGTAATCATGTACAGGCCGACGATGAACACGACATAGCTAAACACGTTGGCGACGAACAAATATCCGACGCCGAGCGACGCGATGATCAACCCCGCCGCCGCCGGTCCGATGAAGGCGCTGAGCTGAAACAATATGGCGTTGAACCCGATCGCGGCCGGCACGTCGTCGCGCGGCACCAGGCCCGGCGCCATGGTCATGCGTGCGGGAAGCTGCATGGCGCTGAGCGCACCGGTGGTGACGGCGATCGCGGTGAGCCAGTAAATATTGATCAGACCGAATATCGTCAGCGCCGCCAGCACCGCCGCCGCCATCGTGTTCACGATATTCAACAGACGAAACATTTTCAGACGGTCGACCCGGTCAGCCACCGATCCGGCGATCGGCGTCAACAGGAACATCGGTACGGCCTCGGCGAAGGCGATAATACCTAGCCAGGCCCCTGAATGGGTGAGATCCCAGGTCAGCCATCCGATGCCGACCCGCTGCAGCCAGAAACCGACGGCGGAAATGAAATGGGTAATCGAGAACAACCGGTATTCCCGGTGCCGCATGGAGCGGCCCATGCCGCTCGATGCGATTGAGGCGCCGATCGCGGTCAGGAAAGGCGCCACCGTACTAATTCTGCGAGAACCCGGGGTGCGGTTTTGACTCAAGCGTGCCGAAGCATTCTTCCGCGAACAATTCCTCCAACTCCACCTTCCGGGTCGCCAGACCCTGTTGCACCGAATAGTCGATCATGGTCTCCAAAATTTTCCGGTTCGGGTCGATGCCGTAGATGAACGGGTCCTGGCCGCCGAATATTTCCTCGATCTCGTCGAGATCGTCGGCCAGCCATGGGAGCGAAACGGTCAGGGAGCCGGTGGAAATAAAGCGCTGACGGGCGCGCCGCTTGACGTTTTCATAGGCCTCGTACAGGCTCATGGCGACCCACCGGTTCGCCTCATAGATTTCCCGCCGGATCACCACCGTGTGCATGATCGGGAAAAATCCGGTGCGCTTGAAATAATCCTTTTCGACCTCGCGGAAATTGGGGAACAGGCGTTTGACCTTATCCTCACCCGCCACGAAGGACCCCGGCCGGGCCGGCGAGAACAGCGCGTCGATATCGCCGGCATCGAGCATTTCCTCCAGATAGCGATGTTCCGGAATGATCGTCAGTTCCACATCGTCGGGCAGATCGAGCTCGGTGCGCTCCTCGTAGCCCGGCGACCACAATCCGCCGGTGTACCAGTGCATGTCGGACG
>JAYGEH010000190.1:0-5909 GCA_046582475.1 Rhodospirillales bacterium | reverse complement strand
CGCAGATCACAAACAGCAAGACGCCGACGGCGGCGGCGTAGCCGATCTTGGGTTCGCCGGCTTCGTCGTTCAGCGCGTCGTAAATCCACAGCACTAGCACGTCTCCGGGCATCCCGATGATGGCGACGAAATCGAACATTTCGACCCCGACGACGAAAAAGAAGATACCCACCGCGCACATGCCGGGCGCCAGCAACGGCAGGACGATCTTTCGGATGGTCTCGCTTTTCGTCACGCCGCTGACCCAGGACGCCTCCTCCAGCGAAGCATCCAGATTGCGAAACGCGGGAATCATCATGAAAATCCCGCCGGGCACCAGCACGATACCCTGCAGAAAACAAACAAAGCCAAGCTGATAAACGTCGAACAAAGGTTCGCCCGTGTGGATCGTCATGCCGAACAATTTGTTGATCAGCCCGGAATTCGGATTGAACAGCCAGACATAGGCCATGGCGGTAATAAAGCCGGGGATGGCGAGCTTGGCCGTCAACAGGGTGAACAGCCCGGTTTTCCAGCGAAAATCCGTGCGGGTCAAAATCCAGGTAAAGGGGAATGCGAAAATCACCAGCCAGAACACCGTTCCCACGCCAAGCAAAAGCGTGCGCCCGAGTACGTCGAGCAGATGCCTTTCGTGAAACAGCTCGTTATAATGGTCGAGCGTGAATTTATCGAATTCCTGCGCGTCGGAGAAACTGCCGAGAATATTTCCAAAAATCGAGATCGCCACCAGCGTCAGCCCGACCGCGGCGCAGAAATAAACCCAACCGATGTCGCGCATCCTACCCGACATGCGACTCCCCACTTTGCATTCTGTTCATCGAAAGGTTCCCCGGATACGGTCTTCCATCGACGCAGACCGGTCTTGCTCAAATATACCGCGGTCGCGGAATTCAATAGGTGCCGGTTTAATTCGATGATTATGCCGCAGTAAAATCCGATTGACCAGCATCTACCGGCCCGCCATGCTATTTTTAACAGGTACCGATATGAGTCCCCAGGGTCTCTGATGGAATTTGCGGAACATAAAATTTCTCTTTCCGCAGGACCCGTGACCTATCACGTCGCCGGCGAAGGCGACCCGGTGCTTTGCCTGCATGGCGGCGGCGGGTTCCGGCCGACGGCCGCCCTGGCCGCGCTGGCCGGGAAATTTCGCGTTTACGCGCCCGTGACGCCGGGGTTCGACGGCGCGCCGACGTTCGACGGCGTCGCGTCCATGCCGGCGCTGGCCGGATTATGGGGCGAATTCGCCGACAAGGTCATCAAGCAACGTTGCGATCTGCTGGGCCATTCCTTCGGCGGCTGGCTGGCGGCCTGGCTTGCGGTTCTGATGCCCGAGAAATTCGGCCAGTTGGTTCTCGAAGCCCCATCGGGTTTCCGCCAAGGGCCGCCCAAGGCGGTTCCCGACAGTCTGGAAGCGCTGCATCGGGCCCTGATCGCCCATCCCGAGAAGGCGCCGCCCGAAACCAAATCGCCCGAGACCCTGGCGCAAAACCGGGAAATGCTGGGTCACTATTATCGCGAACCGGCGGACCCCGGTGCGGCCCGAATCATGTTTGGCGATTGCGATACCGCGCTTGCCGCCCGGTTGGCGGAAATCGACGCCCTGACGCTGATCCTGCACGGCGCCAAGGACGGCGCGGTTCCAGCCGAGAGCATGCAATTCATCAAGCAACGCATTCCGCGCGCGTATTTGATTTTCGTTGATGACGCGGCGCACGCGATCGAAATCGACCAGCCGGAAAATGTATCGGAATTGGTGGTGGATTTTCTGACCCGGGGCGAGGCTTTTCTGGTAAACGCGGGGGAAGGGTCGTGAACCAAAAAACATTTTCCCTTGAAGACAGGACTGAAAACCGATGAATATTGCGTCTGATTCAATCGCCAAAGGCGTCCGGGGCGATGCCATTTTCGTGCTCATCAATCTGCTCGCCCGGCTCAGCAACAAGGCGGCCCGGCAGCGGCTCGGCTCCATGGGAACCTGGCCCGGTCAGATTCCCATCGTGCTATGTCTGCTCGCCGAAGAGGGGCTGTCGCAGAAGGAACTGATCGAACGCACCAGGATCGAACAATCGACCATGGCCGAACATTTGGACAGGATGGAACGGGACGGGCTGATCCATCGTGCGCGCGACGAACAGGATCATAGAGTGTTTCGTATATACCTCAGCGACAAAGTTAAAGATTCGTCCGATTGGTTAAAGAACGATCGGGAGGAAAGTGTTAAATTGTACACGTCCGGTATTTCCAGAAAAGATCTGGAGACTTGTTCCAAGACGCTGGTGAAAATCATGGGCAATATGGAAAAATACACCAAGACCTGATTGCTGGGTGTTTATTCCGTCAGCCCGCGCCTTCTGGGCTTGATTGCCGCCCAACTTCAATGGGCCGATCACGGTCGAAATGGACGCCATATGTTACCTGAGTGAAAACCCGGGATGCGGCTTTGCCTCGAGCGTCCCGAAACATTCTTCGGCGAAAAGATCTTCAAGCTCCATTTTCCCGGCCGCCAGTCCCTGTTCAACCGAATAGTCGATCATGGTTTCCAGGATCTTCCGGTTCGGTTCGATCCCATATATGAATGGATCCTGGCCGCCGAAGGTTTTCTCAATTTCATCGAGATCGTCGGCCAGCCATGGCAACGAAACGGCCAGGGAACCGGTGGAAATAAACCGCTGGTGGGCCCGCCGTTTGACGTTTTCATAGGCCTCGAACAGGCTCATGGCAACCCACCGGTTGGCCTCATAAATGTCGCGCCGGATGACCACCGTGTGCATGATCGGGAAAAAACCGGTGCGCTTGAAATAATCCTTTTCGACCTCGCGGAAGTTGGGGAACAGACGCGCGACTTTATCTTCTCCGGCGACGAAAGATCCCGGGCGGGCGGGCGAAAACAGCGCGTCGATTTCGCCGGTATCAAGCATTTCTTCAAGATAGCGATCCTCGGGAATGACCGCCAGTTCGACGTCGTCGGGAAGATCCAGCTTGGCGCGCTCTTCATATCCGGCGGACCACAAACCGCCGGTGCGCCACAGCATGTCGGACGGCTTTACACCAAAATCATGTTCCAGCACGGCGCGAATCCACAGCGCCGCGGTCATCTGATATTCCGACACGCCGATACGCTTGCCCTTTAAATCTTCCGGTTTTTCGATCCCGGCCCGTGTATTGATCCAGAAATAGCCATGCCGGAAGTTCCGCGACGGAAAGACCGGAATGGCGACGAACCGGCGATCACCCTGCCCATAAAGCGCCAGATAGGTCGACATCGAGAATTCAGAGACATCGAACTCGGCGAACTGCGCGGTACGGCGGAACAATTCGCCGGGCGGCACAATCAGGTAGTTGAGGTCGATGCCGAGCGGCTTGACCGACCCGTCCAGCAGGCCCCTGGACCGGTCCCAGTAATCAAGACCCGCACAGGTCAATTTTAAATTATTCATATCACCTCCCCCTTTTGGTGTCTTAGGTTAAGATTTAGTGGAATTATCCTCCGAACGCTTCGGCGTTGTTTAGCACGTAAGACGCATAATCATTGGGTTCGCGCCCGGTCAGGCTGCGAAAATCGTCGGTGAGCTCGGTCAGCCTTTCCTCGCCCAATATTTTGGCAATGCCGAGAAAATGTTCCCTCATCCAATCGGGGATGCCGTTCTTGGCCATGTTGGACCGTGCGGCGTCGTCGGTTATGAAAGCGTACTCGATTTCGCGTCCGAGCACGCGGCTGAAAGTCGTGACCGATTCACCCAGCGTAATTTTTACACCGGTTAGCGTGTAGGTTCGACCTTCGTGGCCTTCCTCGGTCAAAACGACTGCCGCGCATGCCGCGATATCCCTGGTATCGATCATGCTTACGTTGGTGTCGGGGCTCAACGGCATTTCCAGCTTGTGTTCGGTGCTGACGCGCACGCGCTGGGAAAGTGAATTCTGCATCAGGAATGTCGGGCGCAGGATCGTCCAGTTCAACCCGCTTTCCTTGAGCGCGTGCTCCACGGCCAGATGCTGGCGCCCGACCGGTGTCGGGCTATCGGCATTAATCATCGGTTCCGCGGCGGATAATTTAACGATCAAGGATACCCCAGACCGTTTCGCCGCCTCAATCGCGTTGATTTCGAGTTGGGCAATATTTTGATCCAATCCGCAGACCAAAAAAACTTTATCGAGTCCGTCGAAGGCCGTGACAAGACTGCCGATGTCCGAGAAATTTCCCGGCGTCAACGCCACTTCGCCGCCCAATTTCCCCGCCGCCTTGTCCGGGTCGCGGACGATGCATTTAAAGGGCGCGCTTTTGGCGTGAAGCGCCTTCACCACGTCGCCGCCGATTTTTCCTGTTCCGCCGAATACACCTATCATTGGATTCCCTCAGCTCGACAATGGCCTTTCCCGCTAACCGGTTTTGTTCTGTTTCCGACCAATTTCGAATTCAAATCCGTTCGCTCTCCGAACCGCGGATAAAGTATATATGGACATTTATACCGGTACCGGTTAAATTTTATGATGAACCGGATGCTGTTGCTAGTCAAACTAAATATTGACGGCAATCGGCGCCGGTATTTCCCGTAAGAAGATGGTTTCATTCTGGGAGCGGAAGTCATGGCGAATAGATATCAAGGCAAATCAATTTCCGTGGCGGCGATTGTATATGTCGCTGAATGACACGAACGCCCTGTTAGCGGTGGATTGGGTGAAGGAATTCGGTATCGACCCGTCGCTGCAGATCAAATACGCAAAAATCATCAAGGCGTCGCAGGGTACGCGGTGGAACGTTTTTTAAAGGAGGCTGGCGTTGAGTAACATCAGGCATAATCTCGGCGGCAAATTCGAACGCCGCGAAATCCATATGCCGACCGGACCGCTGAGTTATTTCGTCGGCGGCGAGGGGCCGCCCTTTTTTCATATTCACGGAGCCGGCGGATTGAGGGTCAGCGCCGCCCTGCAAGACCTGACCGCATCACACCGGGTTTATATGCCACTGGTTCCCGGGTTTGACGATACGCCGGCCCATGAAGAGCTAAATTCGTTTCCCGAACTCGCCCATATGCTGGCCGGTTTCGCGGAAACTGAAATCGGAACGCCGTGCCCCCTCAACGGTCACGCCATGGGCGGCCGGCTCGTGATCTGGTACGCCATTCTTCACGGCGACAAAGCCGGCAAGGTGATCATCCAGTGCCCCTCCGGACTGCGCACCCAGGATCGCACCATAACCGATGCCCAATACACCGCACGAGTCGTCACTCATGGGGACCGGGTTCCGGACGAAAATCGCTCTCCGGAAGTCGTTGCCACGAATCGCAAGGCTGGGCACCGCTATCACACGCCTGGCAAGGGTATCGTCAAATCCCAGTTCCGCGATCAGGATATGATCGACCGCCTGGGAGAGATTACTTGCAAGGCGTTGATCCTTCAGGGCAGTCTGGATGGCGTTCTTGCGCCCGACAGCGTGAATTTTCTCGCCAGTCAGATCCGGGACGCGCAGCTTGTCTTCGTCGAAGACGCCGGGCATTTGATAGAAATCGATCAGCGCGCAAGCTACCTCGAATTAGTGCGCGACTTTCTTGCCGAAGGTTCTTCCTAACCCGCGGCGGCGAGCAACGCCAGAGCAATGATACTCGCTGAATCGGCCAGAACGGAATCCGGCGAACTGCGCTTCCGAGCGGCATTGTTTCAACCGATTCTTGACATTTATATCGGTACCGGTTTAAATCAATTGCGTTTTAAAAATTGGCGAAAATATGTGGTTTGGGTATCTCCACCGTAACGCGGACCGCAAGGGAGTGATCGGATGAAAGTTGGATTTATAGGTTTGGGCGTCATGGGCGAACCCATGGCGCGCCATATTTTAGAAGCCGGCCACGAACTGCTTGCGGTCGATGCCAACAAAGAAAGCGCAGCGGCTCTGATCGCCAAGGGCGCGG
>JAYGEH010000450.1:0-8237 GCA_046582475.1 Rhodospirillales bacterium | reverse complement strand
TCGGAATCGGGTGCACCTCCACATCGAAATGGGGGAAATCGTCGGCGCGCGGCATCCGGTAATCCAGGAACGACGCGGTCAAAAGCTGACCGGACTCGGGATCATAGACGATATCTTCGTGCATCGCCTGGCCGATGCCCTGCGCCAAGCCGCCATGCATCTGGCCCGCCAGAAGCATGGGATTGATGACCGTGCCGACATCGTTGGCGACGAACATGCGGTCCAGGCGGACGGCGCCGGTATCGGGATCGACCTCCACTTCGGCCACCTGGCAGCCATTGGGAAAGTTGCCGTGGCCGGGATTGAACTCGCCCACCGCTTCCAGCCCGACCTCCAGATTGGGCGGCCAGAACATGGGCTCATAGGATGCCTTGGCCACCTCGACGATGCCGATGGATTTGTCGGTGCCGCTGACGTTGAAGGCGCCGTCGGCAAACTCGATATCGGCTGCGGCGGCTTCCAGGATATGGGCCGCGGCCAGCTTGCCCTTTTCGATGATCCGGTCGGCGGCGATGCGCAACGCCGATCCGCCGACGCTGATCGAGCGCGACGCATAGGTGCCGCGGCCGATGGACACCGCGTCGGTATCGCCCTGCAACAGGCGCACGGATTCGAACTCGACGCCCAGGAACTCGCACATCATTTGCGCGTAAACGGTTTCGTGGCCTTGCCCGTGGCTGAAGGTGCCGGCCAGGACGGTGACCGAGCCCGACGGATCGAAGCGGATTTCCATGCGGTCGTTGAAGATGGTGGCGGCTTCCAGATAGCAGGCGACGCCGCGCCCGCGCAAAAGTCCGCTGGCCTCGGAGGTTTTACGCCTTGCATCGAAGCCGTCCCAATCGGAAGCCTTCAATGTGTTTTCCATGACCACATCGAACTCGCCGCAATCATAGGCGTGCATGAGCGGCGTCTGGTAGGGCATCTGGTCCGATTTTATCAGATTGACGCGGCGCAATTCGACCGGATCCTTGCCCATTTCGGCGGCGCCGATATCGATCATGCGCTCCAGGATATAGGACGCTTCCGGCCGCCCGGCGCCCCGGTAGGGGGCCGTCGAAACCGTGTTGGTGAAGACCGCCGCATTCTCGGCGCGGATCGCCGGGATGGCATAGACGCCGGACGCCAGCAGGGTCGCGAACATGGGCGATATGAAGGCCACCTCGGTAAGGTAGGCGCCCACATTGTAGGCGCATTTGACGCGCAGCGCGGTGATCTTGCCGGCTTCGTCGAAGGCCATTTCCGCATCGACAATCTGGTCGCGCCCCTGATTGTCGGAGACGAAGGATTCCAGCCTATCGCCAATCCATTTGACCGGGCGTTCGACCTTGGCGGCGGCCCAGAGGACGAGAATATCCTCCGGGTAAATGGCGCCCTTCATGCCGAAGCCGCCGCCCACATCGCCCATGATCACGCGCAGATCGGTTTCCGGGATTTTGAATATTTCCTGGGCCAGGCTTTGGCGCAGCACGTGCGGCGCCTGCCCCGAATTATAGAGGGTGTATTTGCCGGCGCCCGGATCGAAATCGCCGATATTGCCGCGCGGCTCCATCGAAGCAGTGGTGATGCGGTTGTTGACCAGCCTTGCCTTGGCCACGTGGTGGGCGCTTGCCATGGCCGCGTCCACCGGGCCCGGATCGCCCATGGCGAAGGCGAAGGAGATGTTGTCGTCGGCATGCTCCCAGACCGTCGCGGCACCTTTGCTAAGGGCCTGATCGGCGCTGGTGATGGCCGGCAAGATATCATAGACGACTTCGATCAATTCGGCGGCGTCCTTGGCTTCGGCCAGGCTTGTCGCCACCACGAAGGCGACGCCGGCGCCTATGCATTTGACGACGCCGGCGATGAGCGCCGGAAACGGCGATCCGGTGGGCTCGCCGGCCAGCATCGGAACCGGGAAATGGCAATGGATTTCGCCCAGCCCCTCGGCGGCGTAATCATCGCCGGTGAGGACGCACAGCACCCCCGGCGCCTCCTTGGCGGCGCTGGTGTTCATGGACGTGATGCTTGCATGGGCGTGGGGGCTGCGCAGAACGTAGCCAAAGCTCATGCGCGCCAGTTCGACATCGTCAACAAATCGGCCCTTGCCGGTCAGCAGCCGTGGGTCTTCCTTGCGCGGGACGGGTTGTCCGATGCCGAATTTCATCGTTAACTCCTGTGGCCTGATTTTATGAATTATTGGATGAATTTTTACACGGGGGCGGCAAGCATGACAAACCATGCGCCGCATTCTATTCTTTGGCGAAATAAAATTCTGGGGGCGGCTAACCAACATGGCGGACACATCTAGTGCGAATTTCGATTACATCATCGCCGGCGCCGGCTCGGCGGGCTCGATCCTGGCGGCGCGGCTCTCGGAAGACGGCAAAACCCGCGTTCTGGTGTTGGAGGCAGGGCCTCCAGATACACATCCCTTGATCCACATCCCCATGGGCACCGGCAAGGTCTGGAACATGCCGTCCCTCAACTGGTCATACATGTCCGATCCGGAACCGCATATGGACGGGCGCCGCCTGTTCCACCCGCGCGGCAAGGTGGTCGGCGGCTCCGGCGCCATCAATATGGCTGCCTATGTGAGGGGCCACGCCGGCGATTACGACCGCTGGGCGCAGATGGGCCTCGGCGAATGGTCGTACGAGAAGGTACTGCCCTATTTCAAACGCTCGGAGAATTATGCCGGCGGCGGCGATGATTTTCACGGGACCGGCGGGCCCATGCAGACGCAGCTAAACCCGACCACCGATCCCCTGATGGAAAGCTGGCTTGAAGCCGGGCGCAGCGCCGGCTATGGCACCACCGATGATTACAACGCCGCTTTCCAGGATGGCGCGGCGCGCATGCAGTTTAATATCGGCGGCGGCCGGCGCTCCAATTCGGGCGTCGCCTTTTTGCGCCCGGCCCTGAAACGGTCCAATTTGCACCTGATCACCGGCGCCCAGGTGACGCGCATTTTGATCGACGGCGGCCGCGCCACCGGCATCCAATATAACGCCAACGGGCAGTTGCGCACCGCCTCGGCGGCGGCCGAAGTGATTCTGGCCGGCGGCGCCTATAATTCGCCGCAGCTTTTGATATTGTCCGGCATCGGCCCGGCGGCGCATCTGAACGAACTTGGCATCGATGTTGTTTTGGACGCGGCCGGCGTCGGCGGCAATCTGCAGGACCATCCCGCCATCAGCCTCGAATTCCGGCGCACCCAGACATCGGATTTTCAGCGCCGCCTGCGCCTCGACAAGCTGGCTTTCAATATGGCCCGGGCCTGGCTGTTCAAATCGGGCCCGGCGGCCCTGCCGGTGGGATTTTCCACCGCCTTCGTCAAAAGCCGGGAAGGGTTGGAATTGCCCGACTTGCAGTTTTTCTTCCGCCCCTATTCCCGCGATGCCCGCGAATGGGTGCCCTTGATCCGCCCGCCGGGGCCCGACGCGATCTCCATCACCGCCTGCCATCTGCGCCCGGACTCCCGGGGCGAGGTGCGGCTGGCCGCAACCGATGCCATGGCGCCGGTGCGTTTCGTCAACAATTTCCTGAGCACCGAGGCCGACCGGGAAGCCATGCGCCAGGCCTTCAAAATCTCGCGCATATTGATCGGCCAGCCGTCTTTCGACCCTATCAGGGGCGAAGAGACGACGCCGGGCGCGGCGGTGCAAAGCGACGCCGATATCGACGCCTTTATAAGGGAAACGGCGATGACGGTGTTTCACCCCATCGGCACCTGCCGCATGGGCAGCGATCCGGCCTCGGTGGTCGATGCGGAGCTTCGGGTGCGCGGAATCGGGGCTTTGCGCGTTGTCGATGCGTCGGTGATGCCCGATCTGGTGGGCGGCAATATCAATGCCTGCGTGATGATGATCGCCGAAAAAGCCTCCGACATCATCCGCAAAAAATCGCCGCTGCCGGCGGCGGCTTAAAGCTTCACATAACCGACGCCGCCGCGGATACGGATTTTGGTGGCGTAGAAATCCGAAAGGGCCTGGGTGCGCGCCAGGACCTCGGCCGCGAAATCGCCGGCGGCGATGACCGGGCGGCCGCGCTGGGAGCGGGATAGACCGAAGCCGAGATCGAGGGGGTAAAGCGCCACTTCATCCAGATGGCCGCCCTCGAACCGGCAGACCGAAAGGATCGAATGCCAATAGGTGGGATGGGCGCCGAAGCCCTTCTTGCCGCCGTCCGAACGGGCGTCGAAAAAATCGGCGGGCGTCGCGTCGCTGTCCAGATCGAAGCGGGAGAAACTTTCCACCGGCACCGAGGTGATGGTGTCGTTCTGGAAAATGAAATTGCCCAGGCTGTAGAAGATCGGCTTGCCTTCGTAGATCTCGACACCCAGCGATATATGCGGGCCATGGCAGACGAAAATATCGGCGCCCGCATCGATGGCGCGGTGGGCGAAGGCGCGGGCGAAATCGGCCAGCTCCTGCATATCGGCGTTGTTCGCCGCGGTCTCCGAGGCGTGCCGGGAAAAGGCGTGGCAATGCAGCGAAAACACCACCCAATCGGCCTGCCGCCTGGCTTCCGATATCCAGCGGAGGTTGTCGGCTTCATCCCTTTCGTTGATGGAGGTATCGACGGCAAAATCATCGCCGGCAACGAACGTCTTGCCGAGGAAGGTGAGCGACCCATTGCCGCCGCCGCCCACTTCCTTGTCCGAGTAGAACCCTTGGCGCCGCCGCGCCAGGTCCCGATCCAGCCCGAGCCCCTGGTCGATGGCGGTCAAATTGGCGAAGGCATCTTTGGGCAATGTGTGGGTTTCGTCATAGCCGATGATGTTGACCCCGGGCCGGCCCTTGAGGTCGGGGCCGTGCGCCGATGCCCGGTTCCAGGGGCGGAAGAAGGAGTTGGCCGCGAGCAGCGCGACGCGGCCGCCGCGGGTGTCCAGATAGCCGGGCTTCTGCGCCGCCGTCAGGTGGGCGCCGGAGCCGCTATGGGTAAGCCCGGCGGCCTCCACATATTCGAGGCTTGCCAGCAAACCGTCCTGGCCGAAATCGGTGACATGGTTGTTGGCGGTGGACACCATATTGACGCCCATCCATTTGAGATCCTCCAGCAGCGCCGGCGGGATCGTCATGGGCGTGCCATCGGTGGGGTCCTGGGTGCCGTCGGCGGGCGCCCGCACGGTGCCTTCCAGATTGGTGAAGGCCGCATCGGCGCTTTGCAGAATATCCTTGATCGCCAGGTAGGGCGCTTCGGTGAATGGCGTCAGGCGCCTGGAAAGCATGGTATCGCCGGTCAGCGCGATGGAAAAATCACCGGCTTCTGAATCATAGATCATGGCGCTTCCCTATTCCGCCGCTTGGCGCAGCCGGCCGGTGGGGTTGGTGGAGGCGTCCAGTTGGCCCCGATAGGCTTCTTGCCAATTCAATTCGTCGTTGGTGACGAAATGGCCGGAGCGGGCGCCGAGGTAAATCTCGGGATCGCGAACGCCTGGCGGCGGCGCGCCGGCCTTGGCAAAATCCCGGGCCACGCCGAGGATGCGGCGCCTTGTGCCGGTGATCATCTGATCCGACGGCGCCAGATGCTCCCATTCGTGATCGACGATGGCGCCCATGCTTTCGGTGATCATCTGATCCTGTTCGAAGATGCCGGTGATGCCGGTAAATATCTCGCCCCGGGCTTGCGCGTCGCGGTCGATCAGATAGTCATTGGCTCCATTGCGCGCCACCCGGTAGCGGCCCAGCCAATCGGTCGAGTTGGGCAGAAGTTCGATGTTGGGGCCGCTGCTGCCGGGTATCGGCGCGCCGGTCTTGGTGACCGAGAGGCCGCGCTGCATGCCGGTCCAGTTGATCTGCACGAACATCACATGGGCATCGTCCAGGGGCACCCAGGCACGGGCGTGGACATGGTGGCTGAAATCGCCGTTCGGCTGCATGGTCCAGCAGGGGAACATGAAATTGGCGATGCGCCAATAAATCTGGCCGGTATCGGCGGGGCGGAAGGCGGTGTACATGGTGCCCCACGGGGTATCGCCGGCGTGCAGTTCGGGCGTCTTGTTGATGAGTTGATAGCGGCCCAGGCTGGCGTCCGGCAGATCGTCCAGCTTGACGCTGCCGGCGTGCAGGAAGCTGAAATGCGACGTGTCGATATCGCCCTCCAAGGCCTGCAGCCAGTTGCATTCGCGCCGGGCGAAGGTGATGGTGACTTCGGTCTCGGGCAACAACGTCGCCTCAATGGCCGGCAGTTCCGGCACCGTGTTCTGGTCGCCCATATAGACCCAGACCAGCCCGCCGCGCTCGGCCGCCTTATAGGCCTTGGCCTTGATCTTTTGTTTGAAATCCTGATGGGTTGGCACGTTGGCCATATCCAGGCAGTTGCCGTCCACGTCGTACTTCCAGCCGTGATAAACGCAGCGGATGCCGTTTTCCTCGTTGCGCCCGAAAAACAACGAGGCGCAGCGATGCGGGCAGCGGTGGTCCAGGACACCGACGCGGCCCGCGGTGTCGCGGAAGGCGATCAGCTTTTCGCCCAAAAGCATCAAGCGCACCGGATCGCCGTCGGCCGCCAGCTCGCCCGATTTCAGCGCCGGCAGCCAGTATTGGCGCATCAAATTTCCCATCGGCGTGCCCGGGCCGATTTCGGTCAGGGTCTTGCTTTCGGCTTGGCTGGTCATGATGCGGTCTCCTTTAAATCTCCGCCGGCGGCCGGCAGGGGTTCCCGCCCTAAAATCATATCCGATGCCTTTTCGGCGATCATGATGGTCGGCGCGTTGGTGTTGCCGCCGATGACATCGGGCATGACCGAGCAATCGGCGACGCGCAGGCCGTCCAGCCCGCGCACCCGCAATTGCCCGTCGACGACCGCGTTTTCATCGGCGCCCATGCGGCAGGTGCCGGCGGGATGCTGGGCGGTCAGGCAATTGCCGCGCAGCCATTCCTCCAAGGCGGCGTCATCTTCCGTGCCCGGGCCCGGTGTAAATTCGCTCGGCCCCAATTCGCGCAACGGCGATTGTTTGAATATATCACGGATCGCCTTGATGCCTTCGCGCAAGGTGGCCAGATCGTAGGGGTCTTTGAACAGGTTCCACAAGATGCGTGGCTTGTCCGCCGGGTCGGACGAGCGTAGCCCCACATAGCCTCGGCTTCTTGGATGCAGCACCGCGCAGCGCGCCGAATAGCGGTGGTTTTCGCGGCGGAATCCGGGGAACCAAATCTGCGCTTCCTGCCAGATTGGGTTGATGATCAGTTCGATATCCGGGCGATCGCTTGCTTCCATGACGCGGATGAAAGCCACCGACGAGGACGGGAGATTGGCGATCGGCCCGGTGCGCGTCAATTGATAGCGAAGGGCATGCAGCACAAACTGATCGGCACGCAGGATGGAGGTCAGGGATTCGGTCGATGTCATGTCGAAATGCACCACCGCGTTCACGTGATCATGGAGGTTCTTGCCCACTTTAGGCAAATCGAGCACCGGCCCGATACCCACCTCGCGCAATTCGTCGGCCGGGCCGATGCCCGACAACAGCAGCAATTGCGGTGAATTGTAGGTGCCGCCGGACAACACCACTTCTTTGTCGGCGCGGGCTGTCCTGAGCGCGCCGTCCTGGCCAAACGCGACGCCGGCGGCGCGGCCGTTCCGGACCACCACCCGGTGCGCCAAGGCGCCGGTCTCGATGGTGAGGTTGGGGCGGGTTTCGGCCGGGCGCAAAAACATCCGCGACGTGGACGAGCGGCGCCCACCGCCGATGGTACGGTCCGGCCGGCAAACGCCTTCCGGTTCAGGCCCGTTATAATCGGAGGTTTCCCGGTAGCCCGCCTTGCCGGCGGCTTCGGCAAACATGGTGTGATATTTGCCGTCGATGGTCGGCTTCGACACTTTCAACTCGCCGTCAACCCCATGGTGCTCGCCGGCGCCGCGCCAGCTTCCCTCGGAGCGTTTGAAATAGGGCAGCACGTCGGTATAGCCCCAGCCGGTGAGCCCCGATTGCCGCCACTGGTCGTAATCCAACGGGTGGCCGCGGGCGTAGATCATGGCGTTGATGGAGGACGTGCCGCCCAGCACCTTGCCCCGCGGCATGGGGATTTCGCGGTTGTTGGCATAGGGCTCGGGCTCGGTCGTGAAGCCCCAGAGGAATTTGGGATTGCGGGATACGAAACGCATGGACAGCGGAATTGGAAAAAAGAAATGGCGGTCGCGGCCGCCGGCCTCCAGCAATAAAACCTTGTTGGCCGGGTCCGCACTCAGCCGGTTGGCCAGCACGCAGCCCGCCGATCCAGCGCCGACAATGATATAGTCGTAAGTGCCCGCGT
>JAYGEH010000442.1:0-4771 GCA_046582475.1 Rhodospirillales bacterium | reverse complement strand
CCTTGATGGCCCAACCGCACCCGACCCACGCCCATGTGGACCGCGCCGTCGCCTGGTCGAAGCGGCTAGGCGTCGGCCGCACTATTCTTACCCATCTCAGCCACCGCATCGATTACGGCGTGCTACAGGAGACCCTGCCGGACGGAGTCGAGCCGGCCTATGACGGCATGATTATCGACGTGGAATAAGCGGATTGATATTATGTTTTGAATTTAATAGTTTATTTACTCGATTGATATAAAACAATAATATATTAATAAAGTTAATAATCCATAATATACATTATGCGACAATTGAATGTTGATTGGTGGCTTTTGAGATAGTCCCTTCCTGAGGGACCGAAAATTGCCTGATGGTGTACGCACCGACGTTATTCGTTGTTTCGGCGCGTTTCATCTGGCATTCCCGAGCATCTGCCGTTATGCATAAACCATGGACAAGTTGCGCGGCATCGAGCGGTTGAAGGCGATCATGACGCGGCTGCGCGATCCCGATAGCGGCTGCCCCTGGGACGTGGAACAAAGTTTCGCCAGCATCGCCCCCTACACGATCGAAGAAGCTTATGAAGTCGCCGACGCCATCGAGCGCGGCGACATGTCCGGCCTCAAAGATGAGCTGGGCGATCTGTTGCTGCAGGTTATCTACCACGCCGAAATGGCGCGCGAAGACGGCGCCTTTGCCTTCGATGACGTGGTGACCGCCATATCGGACAAAATGGTACGCCGCCATCCGCATGTGTTCGGCGATGCAACCGTGGCCGACGCGGCCGCGCAAACCACCGCCTGGGAACAGGCCAAGGCCGAGGAACGGGCGGAGACGGCGGCCAATGGCGCCCTGGCCGGCGTGGCGCGCGGCCTACCGGCCCTGCTGCGCGCCCTCAAATTGCAAAAACGGGCGGCGCGGGTGCGCTTCGACTGGCCCGACGCCGCCGGCGCCATGGACAAATTGCGCGAGGAACTGGACGAGCTTGACGCCGAGCTGGAGGCGACCGGCGGCGCCGATTTGGCGCGCATCAAGGATGAATTCGGCGACGTTCTGTTTTCGCTGGTTAATGTGGCGCGCAAGCTGGACATGGACCCGGAAGACGCCCTGCGCCAGGCCAACGCCAAGTTCGAGGCCCGCTTCACCCATATGGAAAACGGCCTCGCCCGGGCCGGGCGCTCCATTGAGGACGCCGATCTGGACGAAATGATGCGCCATTGGGACGCAGCCAAGGCCCCTTGAAAAAAGGCCCGAGGAAAAGCCCAAGGGAAGACCAAGAAACAGGTTGCGGGGCCGGGTGGTTGATGCCTATCTCACCTCTATAACCATGAGTATTTTGAAGCCATGCCAAGCCAGTTGAAACGGACCCGTTCCGCCCTCCTCCTGCTTTTCGCGCTGATGCTCAGCGGCTGCTACCTGCCGGCCAGTTTCGATGCCGAGTTGGAGCTGTCGCGCACCGGCCTCTATAAAATGAGCTTCGACGGCTTTATTGTCAAAACCGGGCTCTACAACGAGATCCGCCTGAACAAGATCGACAAGGCCACCATCGAGAAAAAAATCGCCTTCGTGCTGCGCGACTTCCAGCGGGATTCTTCGACCAAAAGCGTTTCGCATTTCGGCAAGGGCGCCTTCCACGTAAAATGGGTCAAGTCCGGCGATATCATCCGGTCCCGCCAGGTCACCTTCTTCCGGCGCAACGAGAACATGCTGTCCATCACGTTCAACAAAAACACCGGCCGCATCGGCCTCGCCGGCCGCTATATCCAAAAGCGGGATGGCGAGCGGATTCAAGCCATGGGCCTCGATGTCAAGGGCGTCATCCGCATCAAGACCGACGCCAAGGTACTGTCCCACAACGCCCAAAAGACCTTCAAGGAAGGTGGCGTCACGGTTTATGGCTGGCGCCTGAAATCGGTCTTCGACCGCGCCCCCAAAATGGAATTGGTGCTGCGCTAGCAGGCTCCCGCCAACTCCTATTTCCGCGTCAGGCGCCGGATCAGGCTGGAGGTGTCCCAGCGGCCGCCGCCCATGCTTTGAATTTCCCGGTAGAACTGATCGACCAGGGCGGTGAGCGGAAGCCTGGCGCCGTTGCCCGCCGCCTCGGCCAGCGCAATGCCCAAATCCTTGCACATCCAATCGACGGCGAAACCGAAATCGAATTGATCGTCGACCATGGTCGCGCCCCGGTTGGCCATCTGCCAGGAGCCGGCGGCGCCCTTGGAGATAACCTCGACCACCTTTTTCCCGTCCAAACCAGCGCGCACCGCGAAATCGAGCCCCTCGGACAGGCCCTGCACGGTGCCGGCGATGCAAATCTGATTGGCCATCTTGGTCAGTTGCCCGGCGCCCGCCGGCCCCATGCAGATGACTTGGGCGGCATAGGCGCCGATCACCGGCGCCGCGCGATCAAACACCGCCTGGTTGCCGCCAACCATCACCGTGAGGGCGCCGTTTTCGGCGCCGGCCTGACCGCCGGACACGGGCGCGTCCAAAAAACCCACATCGCGGGCCCCGGCGGCGGCGTCCAATTGCCGCGCCAGGGTCGCCGACGCGGTGGTGTGATCGACCAGCACGGCGCCCGCCTGCATGCCGGCCAGGGCGCCGGTATCGCCGAGAACCACGGCTCTCACGTCTCCGTCATTGCCGACGCAGGTAAAGACAAATTCGGCGCCCGCCGCCGCTTCCGCCGGGCTGGCGGCACGTTGCCCGCCATGCTCCTTGGCCCAGGCTTCGGCTTTTTCCGCGGTCCGGTTATAGACGGTGACGTGGTGACCGGCGCCTGCCAAATGCCCGGCCATGGGATACCCCATGACCCCCAGTCCGATGAAGGCTACCTTGGCCGTCATATCGTCTCTCCCCTACCCTTGTTGGCCGGATCAGACCGGCATCACGTCCATAAGTTTTTGCCAATTGGCCCGGTCCGGCGCGATCAGGAAACGGCCGCTCCGCACCGGCCCCGGAACGTAGCGGGCGCCGTCGGCGGTAAACGCCGAATAGCCGCCCGCTTCGGAATGGAACAAAACGCCGGCGGCGTGGTCCCAGGGCTTGAGGTTGCCGTATTCGGCGAAATCCAGGCGCCCCCTTGTCAGGTCCATATATTCGCGCCCGACGCAGCGGTAGCGGACCATATTGCGGGGCACCGCCGCATCGCCGAGGGCGATCAGCTTTTCCCGGCGGCGCTTGCCCACCGAGCCGCGCATCACCGGCGTGGTCGGCGGCGGCGGGCCCAGGAGGATACCGCCCTCACCGCCGCGGACGCCGCCGCCTCTGACGGCGTGCATCATATCGTCCTTGAGCGGATCAAATATCCAACCGGCATCGGCTCTGCCGTTCTGCACGAAGGCGACGATGACGCAGAACATTTCCTTGCCTTCGGCAAAATTGCGGGTGCCGTCCAGGGGATCGATGATCCAGACCGGCGCCGCGCCGCCGAGCCGGTCGATGACGCCGGCATCGGCGGCATAGCCTTCCTCGCCGACGACGACGCTGCCCGGAACCAGATCGGTGAGCAATGCTTCCAGGCGAAGCTCGCTTTCGGTGTCGGCGGCGGTGACGATCTCGCCACCTTCCTTTTCGGAAACCTCGTGGGCTTCCAAGAGCTGGAAGCGGGGCATGATCTCCTCGGCGGCGACCAGGCGGATGGCGGCCTCGACGGCGCCGGGCACGGGTAGCGTATCGGGGCCCGGGCGGCGGCCGAAGGCGCTCATAAATCCGACCCGCTCATGGCGCGAATTGCTCCCGGTCCCGGTGGTAGGCATCGGCGAATATCTGGTGCAGCCGCGCGGCTTCGTCGTTGAAATCGCCCTGCTGGATCAGCGCCATGGTGGTATAGACGGCGAAGGCGACCGCCTCGCCCTTGCCGCGCAAATCATGTTCCTCGGCGATCTCTTCGAGATAATCGTGAACGTTCTTGCGCGCCATGATGTTGAGCTGGCGCTTGACGAATTTATTCTTGCGCCGCCATTTGCTTTGCGCCTCGAGGCTGGCCATTTGCTTTCCTTCCCGTGTTCGGTCCAATTTTGACCGTTTTTATGTGGTGTTTCTCATACAACTATTCTACTAGTAGATTATGCGAAATTTCCCTCAATGACAATCCATTCCCTGCCCTACCACCTGTAGTATGCTTCCCCCAAATGCGTCACAAGCCGGGAAAACGACCATGGGGGGCGGTGGGCGTAAATGGGGGTGCGACGGCGGAACCCACATGGGGACCTGTCCCGGCGTAGCCGGAGCGTAGCGATGGCGAAGACGGATGGCATGGTCGGCCAGACCGGTGTCGAACTCGGCACCTGTCCATGGAATTCGCCCGGCTACCCGCCCGCCGCGCAGAATGCCTGCCATCACGTGCAGCAACATTTTATCTTCGTACGACATGTATTTACCCCCCTTATGCTTATGACGCTTTCTCACGCCTTCTTACGCTTTCTGGCCAAAATAGGGGCAAGATTGAACGCGAGCCCGGCGGAGTATGCTCGGCCAACCGGTCGCCCCGATAAGGTGCACCGTTGACAGAGATAAGAAGGTTGAGCCGCAGCCTTGGTATCGGTATGACGGTGAGACTCTCCCATATTCGATGTTTTTAAAATGTTCTAACAAGATTTAGTTCAAGACGGGCACGGCGCAAAGGGTAGGGAATACATTTTTTGTCGATACTCGAGCTCGCGTGGGGATTGGCTCGGGATGGAGGAATACGTCCGTTTGTGAAACACCGGAGCCGCGCCAATGAACGCGGTGTCATTCCTCGCAGATATTCGTCGGTGGGGCCAGCCCGCCGGACAACGTCGGGGGG
>JAYGEH010000364.1:0-2270 GCA_046582475.1 Rhodospirillales bacterium | reverse complement strand
CATGACGGTGCGCCTGTCGACGACGGTGCCGTGGCCCAACGCCAGCGAAGTGTTCGCGCTCTCGTTCGGCGGCGAGCCAATTCCGCTGATTCTGATCGCCATCATGACTTTTATCCTGATCACGTCCTCGGGCACCATGGTCCTGGCGGTCAATTACGGCTACCGCCGAGACAAGGGCAAAACCGCCATTTTGTTGCTTATCACCGCACTGTTCGGTGCCGCCTTCGTCGGCATGCAGGCCTTTGAGTGGACCAAGCTGATCGTCGAAGAGGGCGTCCGTCCCTGGGGCAACCCCATGGGCGCGGCCCAGTTCGGCTCGACCTTTTTCATGATCACCGGGTTTCACGGGTTCCACGTCTCGATCGGCGTTCTGTTCCTGATCCTGGTCGCCCGCAAGGTCTGGCGCGGCGACTACGACACCGAAAAACGCGGCTTTTTCACCAGCCGCAAGGGCAAATACGAGATCGTCGAAATCATGGGTCTTTATTGGCACTTTGTCGATTTGGTGTGGGTTTTCATTTTCGCATTATTTTATCTCTGGTAAGGGGCAGACAATGGCTCACGTAGAAGGTCAACAACATCCGCTTGGCGTCTATATCAAGGTTTGGGCGTGGCTGTTCGTGCTCAGTACCGGATCCTATATGGTCGATTTCTTTCACGTCCAAGGGTACACCAGATGGACCTTGATCCTAATATTCATGTTTGCGAAAGCCGGGCTCATCGTTTCGGTGTTCATGCATATCAAGTGGGAGCGGATGGCGCTCAGTTTCGCTATTCTGATTCCGCCGTCGCTTTTGCTGGTGCTGATCGCGATCATGACGATCGAGTCGGATTACACCTTCCTGATGCGCGGCACCTTCTTTGGCGGCGGGTCCTAAAGCCCCAAAACTGGACCCGGGCCCCCGCCCCGAGGCTGATATCGAATGGGTAAGGCCACTAGGCGATATTCGTTGGTGTTCATGGTTTCCATGGCCGCGGCCGCCGCGCCCTTGGCAACCGCGTTCGCCCATTTCGGCCTCGCCGACGGCGATGATGCGGGCAGCGGCCTGTTCTGGGTCTATGGCTTCGTTTTCGCCGGCGTCGCCGGTTTCATCGTCTACCGGAAACGCTTTCGTCGCTATGTATCTCCGGGAAAACGGACTTTAATATATCGGTTGCGTGATTTGGAGCGGGCGCTATCGGCCTGTTTGACCGAGCTCAAAAATGACGAAGATTATCCCAACCAATGCGGCCTCACCCACGCCGAGCGCCAGGAACGGCTGCTATCGGCCTCCGTGATCCGCGAAAAGATCGCAGAACTGCACGGCGAATTGGCGGTGAGTTGAACCAGCCGCGCGTACCATGCCCGCACGGCGTCACCGGGAGGAGATCAATGCCCCTGGAAAACCAATTGGAAAACCAAGTGCAAATCGATACGCCGAACACACCGATCACCGAGAAAATCGTCGCCGTCCGCGACGCCTGGCACACCAAAAAGCACCCCCTGTTCCAGGACATGGCGGCCGGCAGCCTCGATCTCCGGGTCATCGGCATTTATATGGCGCAGCATATGAAGTTCGTCGAATACGCGCTGCCCTCGTTCGGCCTGATGATCTGGCGGGCGCCCGCCGATGTGCGCTTGGCGGTGATCGAAAACCTGGCCGAAGAGGTTGGCCTCGCCGCCATCCCGAGGCCGGGCCACGAGCCCCACGATCACATGGATATGATCTTCCGCTTCTGCGCCGCCGCCGGCCTCGAAAAGGACGACGTTCTGTCGACGCGGCGCACCCCGGCCTGGTGGGCGCGGGCGCTGCATTACGTCCACGTCACCCGGGAAGAGCCCCTGGGCGTGGTGCTCGCCATGCAGGCCACGCAAGAAGGCCAGCAGGTGGCGCTCAATAAGGAGATCACCCTGCCCGCCTTCGCCGCCCATTACGGCTACCAGACCGGCGATCCGGTCATCGATTTCTTCGCCGAGCACGCCGAGGCCGACGAAGAGCATTCCGGCCGCCAGATGGCGCTTTGCGAAAAATACCTGGAGCCCGGCGATTTTGCGCGGGCCCTGGAAGTCTGCGAAGTGGCGTGCCGGCTGCGCTGGGAATCGATCAGTGATATCTACAGGGCCGAAGTGCTCAAAGAGACGCCGATCTTGCCGCCGGCGATGGACGGAGCGGCTGCGCGGTCATGATGAGACGATTGGTGAGCGTCTGGCGCGTGATAGAGCCACTCTTCAGCCGCTTCCTGCAATGCCCTATGATGCCTGTGACAAGCGTGCCGGACGGGTCAGTTCC
>JAYGEH010000261.1:0-6934 GCA_046582475.1 Rhodospirillales bacterium | reverse complement strand
GGGTGCCATGCGGTCCAATTGCGTTTGCGTCAGCCAGAATAAGTCTTTCATTTGATGCCCTCCAAAGGTCCTAAGGACATCATCCGGTGAAATGCTGAATTAATAATTAATGGGTCCTGAGCCTAGAAACAATGGGACGCTATCGAAACAAAATTGGCCAAAGACCCGGCCGACTACGGTGTTCCGGAATACGTTCGCGAGAAATCCGTGGTCCTTGCCTCGTTCAATATCCGTAAATTGAGCCGCTTCAAGGGACGCGAGCGCGAGCTCAAATTCATGTGACGGCCTATTTCTCCTATTTCGAGACAGTATACTTAATTATTGCAATATTATAACAATAGTTAAGTATACTGTCACGAAATACTCACGGCGTCACACGGCCGCCAGCATCTGGCGCAAGGCGGCCTTGTCGATCTTGCCGACGATGGTTTTGGGGATTTCAGCGACGATTTCGATGCGGCTGGGGACCTTGTATTTGGCCAGATTGCGGGCGCAGTGGGCGATCAGGGTATCGGCGCTGGCATTGCTATCGCCGTTCAGCACCACATAGGCGACGATCACCTCGCCCCGGTAGGCGTCGGCAATGCCCACCGCCGCCGCCTCGGCGACGCCCGGGTGGCCATGCAGCACCTCGTCGATTTCCCGGGGGTAAACGTTGTAGCCGCCGCTGATCACCATGTCCTTCTTGCGGTCGCGGATCGTGAGGTTGCCGTCTGCGTCGAGTTCCCCGATATCGCCGGTGTAGAGCCAATCGCCGCGCAGGGTGGCCGCCGTTTCGGCCGCCCGGTCCCGGTAGCCGGACATGACTTGAGGGCCGCGGGCGCGCACCTCGCCCTGCTCGCCAACCGCCAGGACCCGCTCGCCGGTTTCCACATCGACGATTTCGATCTCGGTCAGGGGCAGCGGCTTGCCCACCGAGCCGGGCACGATTTCCGCGCCCTGCCAATTGGCGGTGAGCACCGGGCCGCTTTCGGTCTGGCCGAAGCCTTCCAGCACCGGACATCCGGTGATCGCCTGCCATTGGCGCAAGGTTTCTTCCGGCAGCGGCGCCGAGCCGGAATAGACCGAGCGCAGGGACGAAAAATCGCGGCCCGCAAAGCCCTCGAATCCCATCAGCCCATGCAGGATGGTGGGGCCTGCCGGCAGCCGGGTGATGCGCATCGCCTCGATGGCACCCAGCACGGCGGCCGGGTGAAAGCGCGGCAGGATGACCATGGTGCCCCGGCAATAGACCGCCGGGTGCAGGCAGACGGAACTGGCGAAGACATGGAACAACGGCATCACGCAAAGGATGCGTTCGTCGCCTGCGGCTAAGGGCCAGGCGGCCTCGCGCTGGCTGATATTCACCGATAATTGCCGGTGGGTGATGTTGACGCCCTTGGGCAGCCCGGTGGTGCCGCCGGTATATTGCAGGGTGGCGAGTGATTCGGGCGCCGGCAGCACATCGGGCAGCCGTGCCGAGGCATCCTCCCGCCACGCATCCAACGACCGCCCGCCGTCGCCGACGGGGATGCAATGGCCGATGCCCAGATCGGCGGCGATGGGTTCCACCATATCCGCCGCCCCGGCGTCATGGACGATGGCAATGGGGTCGGCGTCGGCGAGGACGATGCGCAATTCCCGTTCCGTATAGATGGGATTGACGGGTACGATCTGCGCCCCCGCCGCGTGTCCGGCGAAACTGGCGATGGCCATGTGGATGGAGTTGCCGCAGATCAAGGCGACCCGATCACCGGCGGCGCCAATCGCCTGAAGTTCAGCCGCAAATCCGCCAACGCAGCGGAGGTATTCGGTATAGGTGAGGCAGTTGCCTTCGCATTGCAGCGCCGTTGCATCGCCATCGGCGGCGGCGAGCATGTGAACGACGGTCTCATAGACTTTAGGAAGCGCCCCGGTCATTGGCCTGGGTCTGGGATGATGCCGCCGGCGCGCAAGGCGGCCAGGTCCTCGGCCCCGTATCCGGCTTCGGCCAACACCCGGTCCGTGTCGGCGCCGTATTTTGGCGGGAACGCCATGTCCCCCGACTGGCCCTCGATATCGACCGCGGTTGGCTGCATGCGGATGGTGCGGCCGTCGGGCGCCTGGGTCCGGGTCAGCACGCGCTCAAGCGCCGGCATGGCGATGGCGTCGGCTATAGTGTTGATCGGCGCGTGCGGGATTTGCGCGCCGGCCAGGTCACCCAGCAATTCATCGGTGCTGTGTTCGGCCATGATGGCCGCGATACCCGCGTGCAGTCGGACCCGGTCCTGGAGCCTGCCGTTGTTGGATTTCCGCTGCTCGGTGGCCAGCCCGGCGAATTTGGGAATGCCGATGAAGCGTTGCCATTGGACGTTGCTGCCCTGTGCCATATAGACGAAGCCGTCCTTGGTTTTATAGGCGTTGGTGGGGATGAATTTCCGGTGTTCGTTGCCGCTGCGGGTTACCTCGGACGGATCGCAATCGAAATCGATCAGCGGCAGTGTGGTGACTAGCCAAGACGCGGCGGCCTGCAACATGGATACATCGATGCGCTTGCCCTGGCCGCTTTCGGCCTTTTCCGCCAAGGCCAGGCAGACGCCCGCGAACACCTCGTCGCCGGCCTTCAGATCCACCAGGGGGATGCCGCAGAGCGTTGGCGGGCCGCCCGAATCGCCGGTCAGTTCCATGAAGCCGGCCATGGCCTGCACCGCCGGATCGTAACCGGGGGTATCGGGATAATCGGGACCCATGGCGGAAATGCCGGCCCAGATCAAATCGGACTTGATGGCGGCCAGGGTCTCATAATCGATGCCGAGGGATTGGTAGCGCCCGGGCATGGTATTGCAGCAGAAGATGTCCACATCCAGCTCGGCGATGATCCGGTGCAGGGCATCGCGGCCTTGCGGCTCCTTCAGATTGAGGGCGATGGCTTCCTTGCCCACATTGGGCGCGATGAAATAGGAATGGCGGTCTCCGCCGGCCACCCGCGCACCGATATAGCGGTTGGGATCGCCGGGAAATTCCTGGCCCGGCGCCACTGCTTCGAGGCGGATTACGCGCCAGCCCAGTTGCGCGAAACGCAGGGTGGCGCTCGGCAGCGACAAGGCCTGTTCCATGGAGAGAACGGTCTTGGGCGTCATTTATCCGGCGGTCCGCCGTGTAATGCGCGCGCCACCTTCTCCGGCGTGATCGGCGGATTGTCGAAGCGCACGCCGATGGCGTTATAGACCGCGTTGGCGATGGCCGGCGCCGGCACGATGGCCGGCAACTCGGCGATGCCCTTGGCGCCGAACGGGCCTTCCGGATCGTCGTTTTCGATGAAGTGATATTCGATTTCCGGCAATTCGGTCGAGGTCATCAGTTTGTAGTCCCTAAATGACGGGTTGCGGACGATGCCGTCCTCGATGCGCAAATCTTCCGACAGACCATAGCCGATGCTCATGGCGATGCCGCCCTCGATCTGGCCTTCGAGGCCCAACCGGTTGACCACCCGGCCCACATCCTGGACCACAGTCATTTTCTCCACCCGCACATGGCCGGTCATGGTGTCCACTTCCACTTCCGCCACATAGGCGGCGTGGGCGTAGGCGGCGGACATATCGCCGTAATGATTGTCGCCCTCGGGCTCGCTGGGCGGCTCGTAGTAATCGGTCACCATCACCAGTTCCGCGTCCTCGCCGGCGAAATGCATGGCGCGCAGGAGCCGGTCCAGACGCATCACGGAAACGCCATTGTCGGACTGCACCACATGGCCGGCGCGCAGTTCCAACTCCTCGGCGGGCACGTTGGCTTGCCGCGACGCGGCGGCCAGGATTTGTGCCTTGGCCTTGACGGCGGCGCGCCGGGCGCCGTTGCCGGCGATGAAGGTGGTGCGGCTGGCGTGGACGCCCACATCCCAGGGGCCGATGGCCGAATCGTCGTTGACGATGGTGATGTCGGCCAAGGGTACGCCCAATTCTTCGGCGACGATCTGGGTGATGACCGCGTCGATGCCCTGGCCAATCTCGGAGGCGCCGGTGATCAGCGTGACGCGGGCGTAATCATCCATGGTTAAAATTGTGCCGCAGCCGTCGCTCTTGTGGATCTTGGCGCCGCCGGCGTTGTGCAGGGAGGTGGCGATGCCGATGCCTTTACGATACCTGCCGCCGTCTTCGCGCGCCTTGGTGTTGGTGCCGTGGCGGGCCAGGAAATCGGTTTTTTCGGCGGCGATGGTGATGCAATCGGCGAGGGCGCAGTCTTTCAGCAAACTCCCCTGCGGCGTCACCTCGCCGGGCGCTTGCGCGTTTTTGAGGCGGAAGGCGATGGGGTTCATGCCGACGGCTTCGGCCAACTTGTCCATCAGCGTCGCGGTCACATAGGTGGCTTGCACGTTGCCGTAGCCCCGGAACGATCCGGCGAACGGGTTGTTGGTATAGACGGCGGTGGATTTGAACTCCACGTTGGGGACCCGGAAATGGCCGGAGAAGGTGCGCATCATCACGTAGGGCACCGTGGCGCCCCAGGACGTATAGCCGCCATTGTTCAACAGGCAATCCACATCGCGAAAGGTGAGGGTGCCGTCTTTTTTGGCGCCGGCGCGGATATGGGCGCGCACCGGCTGGCGGGTCGGCGAGGCGATGAATTCCTCTTCTCGGGAAAACACCAGCTTCACCGGGCGGCGGGTTTTTTGCGCCAGGAATGCGCAGATCGGCTCGAACGGATAGACGTCCAGCTTGGAGCCGAAGGCGCCGCCGACCGGTGGCTGGATGACGCGGATATCGCCGGGATGGATTCCCAGCGTGGGCGCCAAATCCATCTTGAAATTATAGGGATACTGGGTCTGCGAATAGATGGTCAGCTTGCCGGCGGCATCGAATTCGGCGAGGACGCAGCCCGGTCCCATGCAGCAATGGGTGACGTAATGAAGCTCGTAGGTTTCATCCAGCACCACATCCGATTCCGCCTCGCCCGCGGCGATATCGCCATAGCTGATATTGTAGGAGAGGCCCACATTGCCGGGCTTGTCCGCGTGCAGTTGCGGCGCGCCATCGCGCAATGCCAGGTGCGGATCGAACACGGCGGGTAAATCTTCATATTCCACCTCGATCAGCGCCAGGGCCTGATCGGCGATGGCCTCGGTCTCGGCGGCGACGGCGGCGATCTCGTCGCGGATACAGCGGACGGTGCCGGATTTCAGGGGCGGATTGTCCTTGTTGACGCCGATGCCGATCATCGGTGTGTCGTCGCCGGTGATCACCGCATGGACGCCGGCCAACGCCGCCGCCTTCGATGTATCCAGACGCAGGATGCGCGCATGCACCCTGTCGGTGCGCAGGATTTTGCCGATCAGCATGCGGTGCAGCACCATGTCGTTGATATATTGGGTGCGGCCCAGCACTTTGGCCGGCCCATCCGGCTTCGGGATGCGCTGACCGATCAGGGTTTCTTGTTCGGCGATTTGATCCATTATTCCGTCCTTATCATTTGCGCGGCCGATTTAACCGCATCGATGATTTTGGAATAGCCGGTGCAGCGGCAAATATTGCCTTCCAGCCCGCGGCGGATGGCGGCCTCGTCCGGGTCCGGGTTTAGCGCCAGGATATGTTTGATCTGCATGACCATGCCCGGCGTGCAATAGCCGCACTGCACGGCGCCGGTCTCGATAAGCGCCGCCTGTACGGGATCGAGGACCGCGCCCCGATCCAGCCCCTCCACCGTCTCCACGTCGCAGCCATCAAGATCGGCGGCGTAATAGATGCAGGCACAGACCGAGATGCCGTCCACCAATATGGTGCAGGCGCCGCACTCGCCCTCGCCGCACGCCAGCTTGGCGGCGGTCAGATCGAAATCATCGCGCAAGACGCTAAGCGCGCTGGCCGCCGGCGCCACCGATATCCGGCGCGCCTGGCCGTTGAGGGTGAAGGAAATCTCAAACCCCGAAGGCATCGGCCAAAATCTCCTGGGTCAGGGCGCGCGTCAGGTGGCGGCGGTACCATTGGCTGGCGCGCACGTCATCGATGGGGGATATGTCCGCCTCGGCGGCAGCCAGCGCGGCGGCGATGGTTTCGGTCGTGGCGGGCCTGCCCTCCAGCGCCGCTTCGACGGTGCGCCCGCGCACCGGCCTCGGCGCCACCGCGCCATAGGCAACGCGCATTTGGGTGAAATTGCCGCCTTCGACGCGGCCAGTGACGGCGACGGCGGCGATGGCGATTTCCAGGGCCGGACGCGGTCCGAATTTGCGGAACGCGCCTCTTGCGCCGGCCGGCGGCAGAGGAACGGTGACGAAAGTGAGCATCTCATTTGCACGCAAATCCGATGTGCCCGGGCCGGTGACGAAATCCTCCAGGGGAACGCGGCGGGTCTCAATCGCGCCGTCCGGTTTCGACACCAGTTCAACCTCGGCGCCGAGCGCGATCAGCGGCACCAGTAAATCCCCGGCCGGCGAGGCGTTGCAGATATTGCCGCCGATGCTGGCCATGTTGCGGATTTGCGGGCTGCCGAACTGATCGGCGGTTTCGCTCAAGATTAGGCAATGCTTCTGGATGATTGCGTCCGCCAGCAGATCGGTCATGGTGGTGAGGGCGCCGATGCGCAAGGTTTCGCCATCCAGCCTTACGCCGCGCAAATCGGCGAGGCGGCGGATGTTCATCAATGTCGGGGCGTAAACCCGTTTGCCGGCTTCGGCCTGCAGCATCAAATCGGTGCCGCCGGCGAGCACCGTCACCGGCCCCGCCGCCAGGGTTTCGGCGGCCGCCTCGAGGCTATCGACGGCTATATAGTTGGCAATGGCGTCCATATCAAAACCGGATCGGCTCCTGGTAGCGGCCATAGACTTCGACGAGTGCGTCGGTGATCTCGCCCACCGTGGTGTAGGCTTTAACCGCGTCCACCATCGCCGGCATGACGTTTTCGCCGGCTTCGGCGGCACCCCTGATCCTGGTCAGGCCGGCGCTGGCCTCGGCGCCATCCCGGCGGCTGCGCACCCGCCGCAGGCTTT
>JAYGEH010000150.1:0-4285 GCA_046582475.1 Rhodospirillales bacterium | reverse complement strand
GGTGAATATTCGGTGGTCAGCATCCTCTTATCCTCCTCAAAAATGTCGCGCCAACCTTATTGGCT
Source organism: Rhodospirillales bacterium (assembly GCA_046582475.1). Classification (GTDB taxonomy): domain Bacteria; phylum Pseudomonadota; class Alphaproteobacteria; order Rhodospirillales; family UBA2165. The sequence continues at coordinate 4,220 of JAYGEH010000150.1, read as the reverse complement.
GGAGCCATTGAGAACAAGTTTTGATGTGCAATGGGCGCCGCTTTTTCCAACTTCGAATACAGATGGCATGGCCAGGCGCTAGGATCGACGTTCCGACGCCGATTGCGACGGTTTGTTTAAATCGCGCGTTTGCCCGGGCACCGGCCGGCGGCTGGCGGGAAAATTTTGTAGAATGTAGCGGTCCCTCGATGGTGCCGATGCCGCCGACCTTGAAATTTCCGTCGATGCACGCAAATGGGACCAGATGGTCCTATGGCCGAATCGAATATTTGAAGAACAACGCCTCCCTAAGCACGCCCTTGGGCGGTGTCCTCTTCGAAGGCGGCGCCAAATGCGCCCATTGGCTGGAGACCGGCGCGTTTCCGAACGGAAAATGACCGGTTCCGCAATCCCGCCCGCTTCAATTCAACATCCGCAAATGCAAAGAACGCGCCCCACCCGAGCCCCCTTGAAAAGTTCCCGTCACGTTCTATATCAGTCCTTCTGCTCTTAAACATTGTGAATATGAAGACCCGTTGACGCCCGCCAGCCATTACGGCCGGGCGATACGGTGTTGCCCGGAATCGGTGATTTATGCCGTTTTACCCCCATAAAACCACATAAAACCCCATAAACCCCCCACACCCGTTTTCTAAAAATATATTGCACGAAATATAATTATATTGACCATTACAGGGTGTGAAGGCGGGAAAAGAAGACAAATATCTCGCCTCTACTGCCCGCCCGCGATGTCCTTCATGAAGCCGCTGAACACCGCCGTTATTTCGTCTTCGTGGGGCGCCCATTCGTTGAACGGGATCAGGTCGACATCCTGATCGGTCACCGGCAGGTTATGAAATTTGCTCCCCGTAATGAGCCGGTGGGCGGCGCGGCCGCTGGCCGAGGAATGGGTTTTGTCGTTGCCGGGGATGATGATTGTCGGGGTTCGGATCGATTGCAGCTCGGCCTCGGTGACGCCCATTACCGGATGGTGGGCGCCGGCGGTGAAAAGCGCGCGAAGCCGCGTCATGACGTCGATGAAATGTTTCGGCGCCATGGTCATCAGCGCGTCGCGGTTGGCCGGGTTGGCTTCGATGCGTTCCTGGTAGGCCTCGGTTTCGCAGACGGCCGCCATGCCGCCGGCTTCGCAAACGCGGATAAACTGGCCGTAATAATTCTCGGGCAAGCGGCCGGCGGCAAATTCGCCGCCGGTGACCCGCAGCAGCAACAGCCCGCGCAAGGCACCCGGATGGCGCAGGCAGAAGAAGATGGCGGTGCGGGCGCCGGACGAGGAGCCGCCGACGAAAACCGGCAAGGCGTCCAGACTTTGCAGGAGTTTGGCCAAATCGTCGGCCCAGGTGGCCTCTTCCAATTGATCGGCGCGCATGGAAATGCTGGAGGCGCCGGTATTGCGGCGGTCGTGCAGCAGGACGCGAAATCCGGTGGCGGCGATTTTTTGGGCCAGCGGCACCAGTTCGCCATAGCCGCGCCGCCCGCCGGTGATCAGCGCCGCCCAGGGGCCGTCATCGCCGATGATCTCGTAGTTGATATTTACCCCGTCGATGCTTGCTGTGGCCATACCAGGTCCTCAAATCATTGCCTCGGGGGGCGGCTCCACGCCTAACAGCATGCCGCCATATTGGTTGCCCACATTCTCGAACTCAAACGCGGCGTGGGTGGCGAGGCTGGAAATATCGCGCTGAAAACGCTGGATGGGCGAGTCCAGAAACTTGGCGCGGGAGCCGGCCATCTGGCCGACCTCTTGGGCGAGGACCGTCGATTGGCGGCCGATATAGCTTATCACCATGCGCATTTCCATGCGCTCCTCGCGGCTCAGCCGCTCGCCGCGGCCGACTTTTTCGGAGACATATGCGATCTTGTCGTCGAACAGGCCGCGCGTCGATTGCAGCAATATCTGGTACTCCGCCAGGCGCACCCGGGTGGTCATTTGCTGCTGGAAGCGTACGCCGTCATAGGCGCCCACCTTGTCCTTCAAAATGTCCGTCACCAGCTCGAATACCGCCTCGGCGCCGCCCAGCATGACCGCCACGGCGCCGAACATCAGATACGTGATCATCGGCACTTGCCACAGGGGGCCGGTGTTCAACTCCAGGCCGGGGCCCAGGTTTTCCCGGAATTCGGCCACATTGACCGAGCGGTGTTCGGGCACGAACACGCCATCCACCTCGACGTTGTGGCTGCCGGTGGCGCGCATGGCCGATACCTGCCAGGTGTCGAGGATGCGAACCTCGGAGATCGGCATGATGAAGCGGCGAATTTCGGGCGCCGCGCCGCTGCCGTCGCCGCTGCCCACAACCGGCGCGCTCATGAGCATGACATCGCCGTGGTAAATGCCGCTGGCGTAGGGCCACATGCCGGTCAGGCGGTAGCCGCCTTCTACCGGCTCGGCCTTTCCCGCCGGCACGATCTGGCCCGGCGACAGGGTGTAGCCCTTGCCGTCCGGGCGCCACATTTCGGCTTGCGATTTTTCCGGGAAATGGCCGTGTTGGAAATTGTGATACATCAAAAATCCCAAGACCCAGGACGACGAGGAGCAGCCCCGGCCCCATTCGCGGATGATCTGCGGGATGTATTTGAAATCCGCTTCGTGGCCGCCGAAGCGGCGCGGCACCGCGGTGCGGAAAAGATCGGCTTTTATGGCGTCGGCGAAGGTGGCTTCGGGAATGCGGCCAGCTTCTTCCGCCGCCTGGGCGCGCATCCGCAAGGCCGGAACCATGGCGGCGGCGCGGGCCACCAGTTCCTCGCCGCTTAACCCCGCCGGTTGTGTCCTGGTATTGGCTTTGGTCTGGGCCTCATCCATATTCGGCATCCGACGCCGGCCTTCAATCGATGAAGTGGGGCATCACGTCCTTTGCAAAATTTTCCATGGATTTTTTCGCCAGCTCCACCGGCAAGTCCGAGAAGTTGACCTGGAACGATCCGATCTCGATATCGCCGATGGTGCTTCGAAATTCGTTGATCTGCTCGATGATGGTTTTCGGCGTCCCCACCCAGGCGGCGCCCCGGGCGAGGGTGGATTCGAAATTATCCTTGGCGATGTTTGCGACCAATTGATCGTAACCGGGATAGGCGTCCGATTGGGTGCCCGCCGTCCAATCCGATGCGGCGTCCACCAGCGCCGCGATATAGCGGTTGATGGGACCCCGGGCGATGTCGTGGGCCTCGCTTTCGTCGGGCCAGCAGAACATGTGGAACATGAGCATGATCTTGCCGGCGCCGGCATGGCCAGCCTCTTTCCAGCTTTCGCGGTAAATCGCCATCATCTCCTTCATTTTCGGCCCGAACAGGGGAACCCCCATCACTCCATGGCCGAGCCGGGCGGCGCCGGCAAACGATTCCGGGCTGGAGACGGCGGCTACCCAGAAAGGCGGGCGCGGATTTTGCGTCGGGCGCGGCAGTGTTGTGGTGTTGGCAAAGGAGTGGAACTGGCCCTGGCAACTGACATTTTCCTGTTCCAGGAGCAGGCGTATCTGCTCCAAGCCCTCGTCGAAGCGGGCCCGGCTTTCGTCCAGATCGACTTCGAAGCGCTCATATTCGAGGGGCAGGAAGGCGCGCCCGAAACCGATCTCGACGCGCCCGCCGGAGATGGCGTCGGCCATGCCGATCTCGCTGGCCAGCTTCAAGGGGCTGTTGAAGACCGGCAGATTGGCGCCGGTGATGACCCGCGCTTTCTTCGAGCGCTGCGACGCGGCGGCCAGGAAGATCAACGGGTTGGGGCTGTATCCGCCATAGCGGTGGAAATAGTGCTCGACGATACGCACGTGCCGGTAATCGAGCTCATCGCAGCGGTCGACCAGCGCCAGGCATTCTTCGAAATACTGCTCGCCCGACTTTTGCGCCGGACCCACCGACGGAAAAAAATGGATACCGAATTCCATGGCGCGACTTCCCCAGAAGTTTGTCTTCGAATGATTATCCGCTTGGCATGCTAGGGATCAATTGATGCGGGAACAAGCTGCAAAGGCAAAAACCGGTGGCAGCCGGTTCCAAGAAATTGTGGGCACGGCTGGGATTGAACCAGCGACCCCTGCGATGTCAACACTGGATTAAACCCCGGAACTACGGGGCTTCTGACCTTCGCACTGTGAAAACCAGTGTGAAAGGTAATTCGAAATGGCTAGTTATCGTCAACTCAAGGGCAGCGGAAGGTGGAATGTACAGGTTAGGCAATCAGGAAAAGCACCTGCCTCAGCAACCTTCGACACGAGAGATCAGGCGGA
>JAYGEH010000095.1:0-5727 GCA_046582475.1 Rhodospirillales bacterium | reverse complement strand
CGCCGCCGGCGCCGAACACGGCCACCGTCTCGCCGGGCGCCGTCCGGGTGCGCTTGTTGACTTTCAGCGGCGTCGCGATGGCATCGCAGATGACGCTTACCTCGGCCGGGTGGTTCTGGTAATCGAGGCCATCGGGAAGAGGTAAAAAATTGTGTGCCGGCAGCTTGATGAACTCGGCGTAGCCGCCGTCGCAATCCTTGCCCACATTGCCGGCAAGGTTCTCGCAATGGGGTTCCAGATTGGCCAGGCAGTTGGGGCAATGGCCGCAGTTCAGATAGTAATAGGCGGTCACCGCATCGCCCACCTTCACGTTGGTGACGCCGGGCCCGATCTCGACAATCTCGGCGGCGATCTCGTGGCCGATGATGCGCGGCGTCTCGATATGTGTGCGCCCGATCTTGTAATGCTGGATGGTCAGGCCGGCGCCGCAGGCCAAGACCCTGGCCACCGCTTCCGCCGGTCCCGCCTTGGGGTCGGGCACGTCTTTCAGGACGAACGGCTCACCTTGCTTTTCCAGCACCAGGGCTTTCATTATTCCACCTTTGAATAAAGTCCTTCCATTCGCTCAGTGTACTTTTTTCAATGTTTAATCGAAAAAACAAGACTTGGGGCGGCCCGGCGTCTTGTTTTTGCATGTAATATGCGGCCCTCCAGGGCTGCAAGAAAAGACATGTCAAATCCGGCCGCTGAGCCGCCTCAAGGACGGATTTGGCTATACCCCGGATCAAAGTACACCAAACCCCTGAGGGTGAGGGACATTGATCCGAGAAATTCAATCCTCGTACAGGGCGTTGGCGGCTTTCAAGAGCAGGGTCCGGTTGACGCCGTCCGAATGCAGGAACGCGGCGGCGTCGCGCATCAGTTTTTCCAGGCCGATTTCCTTCATATAGCCCGAGCCGCCATGGATTTCCGACGCCCAGGTGGCGATCTTCCAGGCGGCCTGCGAGGCATAGACCTTGGGCAGGGCGCCGAGGGCCGGGTCCCAAGGAACGCGATCCCGGTTGTCGGCCATCCAGGTGGCTTTGCGCACATAGGTGCGGGCCACGTCGATCATCATGTGCATCTCCGCCAGTTGGCTGCGGATGCCGTCATGCTCGATCAGCGGCTTGCCGCCCTGGACGCGGTTTTTCGCCCATTCGAGGCTGAGCTCGTAGGTGGTCTGGGCGTTGCCGATGACGGTGGCGGCGGCATAGGCGTTGGAGGCGGGGAAGAAATCCACCAGCACCTGGAAGCCGTTGCCGGGGACGCCGATGACATCTTCGTCGGGAATGAAGCAATCGGTGAAGATCAGTTCGGCGTTGTTGGCCAGGCGCTCGCCCATCTTGTCGTGGACGCGGCCGATGCTGAAGCCGGGGGTATCGCGCTTGAGGATGAAGCAGGTCGAGCCTTGGTGCAGGGGCTTGCCCTTTTCGGTCTGCACGAACAACAGATAGATCGAGGCCCGGTTGCCGTTGGAAATGAAATGCTTCATGCCGTTGACCAGCCAGCCGCCTTTCGTCTTTTCGGCCTTGGTGGTGAACGACCAGTCGCCGGCAAGAAAATAGTTGGACGCGGTTTCCGGCTCAGTGATGCCGATCGCCAGGATGCCCCTGGGATCGTCGCGGAAGCCCGGAATATAGCGCTGCTGCTGGTCGGGCGTGAGGGCGACTTGCAGGATTTGCGCGATCTTCAGGGTTTGCGCCATGATCACCGATACGCCGATATCGCCGCGCGCCAATTCCTCGATCACCATGCCGGTGGTCAGCGACGAGGCGCCGATGCCGCCCCATTCCTCGGACAAGGTCATGGTGCGGATGCCGGCTGCATCGGCTTTTTCGACGATATCCCAGGAAAAGCCGTCTTCCGGATCGGTGTTGCGGTCCAGATCGGCGGCCACCGGGCGCACCACTTCGTCCACATAGCGGCGCACCGTATCCAGCACCGCTTCTTGAAATTCATCGACGACAAATGGCTCAGCCATGGGCCACTCCAATCCATTTTGTAATGGCCGCAATTAATCAGATTACAGGCGCGTTGGAAAGCGCGGGCATGGAAAGAGAGCGCGCTGGAAAGCCCAAGCGGGCCCGCTGGACGTGGCCTAATTTGGCCGGAACGCGTAGCCATATCCGGGGCCGCTAGACAGACGCGCGTGCACGGTCATAATCGCAAATGGCCGAACCAGATTGAAAGTCATGGTGTGACCGGGACCGGAACCTTCCTTTATCTATCCGAAGAAACCCTGCATGGATTGGGTGTCACCGCCGGGGAAGCGGTGGAGGCCATCGAGCACTTGATACGCGGCCATGCCCAATCCAAAGTTTGGTACGCGCCCAAGGCGGTGGTCGAGCCGGACGCAAGATATATGATGGCGACACTGGCGGCCGCCGATGAGCCACCTTTCCTGGCGGTAAAGGCGCTTGTCCTCAACCCCGGCAATGCGGAGCGCGGGCTCAAGCAGATCAATGCGCTGGTCACGCTTCTGGACAGCGAAACCGGCCTCCCGGTGGCGGTCATCGACGGCAACTGGGTCACCGCGGTACGCACCGCCGGATTGAGCGCGGTGGCCGCCAAACGCCTGGCCAATCCCAATTCCGCCATTGCGGCCTTCATAGGGTGCGGTGTCCAGGCCCATAGCCATCTTGAAGCCTTTGCCGCATTGTTCCCCTTACGGGAGGTCCGGGCGTTTGGCCGTGGCCGGCCCAATATCGATTCCTTATGCAAATCCGCCGATGATTTGGGATTGTCCGCCATCGCCAGCAACTCCGCGCGGGAAGCCGTAACAGACGCCGATCTGGTCATTTCGGCTGTCACCCAATCGGCCAGGCTCGAGCCCTTTCTCGATGCGGGTTGGTTGAAGCCGGGGGCGTTCGCGGCGATAACCGACTTTGCCGCGCCTTGGATCATCGACAGCCTTGCCCTGTTCGAGCGGATCATCATCGACGATTTGGAACAAGAAGCCAGCATGCCAAGCCCGTTGGTAAAGGCGGATCTGGTTGCCGGCGATCTTTCCGGTCTGGTGCTTGGCGACGTTGCCGGGCGGCGCACCGGCGCGGAACGCACCGCCTTCATATTCCGCGCCCACCCCTTGGGCGACCTGGCTCTGGCCGGTCTTGCCTATCAGAAGGCATGCGCCAAATCCCTTGGGACTTCGATCAAAGACTGAATTCCGCCCAAGCCAAAAATTCAAGGGCGCGAACCGGCAATTTCCGGCACCTTCAAACCCTTCAATCGGTTAAAGAGTTATCGGGGCACTCAAAAATGAAACAGCCGGTTCGGGTTTGTGTCGACAATTTGATTGATCTCGGATGCACGGAATCCAGCGCCCCGTAGCGTCGTCAGCGGATCGGGGTCTCCCGGTGGAAAGGGCAGATCGGTGCCAAGCAGCAGCCGCTCGATGCCCACCAGCTCACGCAGATAATTCAGGGCCGGACCGTGATTGAGGATGGTGTCGTAATGGAATCGGTTCAAGTATTGCGACGGAGGGTGTTCCGCCACATTTCCGGTCGCCTTCGGATCCGCCACCCGATGCATCCGGTCGAACCGGCCGATCAGAAATGGCACCGATCCACCGCCATGGGAAAGAATAAATTCCAGGCCGGGAAAGCGGTCCATCACCCCGGCTGAAATCAACGAACCCACGGCCAGGGTGGTGTCGTTGGTGTAGGCGACGATCTGGTTCAGCGCGAAACGCTCGGCGCGCGCCGGCGGCACGGGCTGAGCGGGATGCAGGAAAACCGGCGAAGCAAGCTCCACGGAGGCGGCCCAGAACTCGTCAAGCCTACATTCGCCGAGATTTTTGCCGTCCACATGGGTGGCGACGATGGCGCCGACCGCACCGGCCTTCATGCTCCGTTCAAGCTCGCCGGCGGCCGCCGCCGCATCCTGCATGGCGCCCGATGCCAGCCAGGAAAATCGTGATGCGTGACCATTGCATAGCTGGGCGAGACTGTCGTTCAACATCGTGTGCCAGCGGGCGCCTTTGTCGGCCGGCAGGTCGTAGCCAAAAATATCGGTCCAGATGCTCAGCACCTCGCGGTCGACACCGTGGCGGTCCATTTCATCGAGGCGTAGCTCGGCGTTTGTCAGGGCCTCGAAAAAAGGGCGGATCTGCATGCCACTTTCGAAGCGGCAGCAATGGCAGCCTGGTTCGGTCTCGATCAACTGGATGCCGAAATCGCGGCCCCGGTCAGCCAGGGTGTCGATGGCGCTCGCCGGCACCAGATGAGCGTGGACATCGATAACGGTCATAGCCGTTCTCCCCGGGGATCAGCGGTCCCGCAACCGGTCCATCAGCGATTTCTGCTGGCCACCGTCGATTTCGATTTGGCTTCCGTTGACGAAATGCATCAGCGGCGAGGCGAGCATCACACAAAGATTTGCGACTTCTTCGGTTTCGGCAATGCGGCCGAGCGGAATGGAAGACGGCGCCAGTTTGTCGGCTTCCTCGATGGTCAGTTTCATGTCCCGCGCCATGGCTTTGACCAGGCCCGCCCAGCGCTCTGTCCGCACCGGGCCGGGATTGACCGCAACGAAGCTGATATTTTTCTCGCCGTACTGGGCTGCAAGCGACATGGTAAGGTTCAGGCCCGCGGCATTCGCGGCGCCTGGCGCGATCTCCCAATAGGATGGTTTGACGCCGTCATTGCCAATCAGATTGACCACGCGCCCGCCATTTTGGCGGACCATGATCGGCAGGACGTAGCGCAGGCATCGGACGTAGCCCATGAATTTGAGTTGCAAAGACTGTTCCCAATCGGCTTCCGACAGATGCTCGATTACACCGCCCGGCGACGATCCGGCATTATTGACCATGATGTCGATGCGGCCGAATTGGGCGGCGCTGTCTTCGACGAATTTCTTCGCCTGATCATCAACGGTAAGGTCGGTCACGATGGCGAGGACGTTGGCGCCGGTCGCATCGCGGATTTCCTGGGCGGCGGCCTCCAGAACGTCGGCGCGCCGCGCGCAGATCGACACATCCACACCTTCCTGCGCCAGGCCGAGCGCAATTCCCTTGCCTATTCCTTCGCTACCCCCAGTGACCAGCGCGGTTTTGCCCTTCAATTGCAAGTCCATTTCTACCTCCAGATTTGCGATCCACCATTTTCGCGTTTTGGTCCGCCATGCTCCTCCGCAAAGGCGGATTTGTTGTCGGCTATTCTAAATGAAGATGGGGGGTTGGCAAATTTTCAGGCGAAAATCCCTAACGTCCGATCAAGGTCGATACTGTTGAAGAACTCTGAATTTGGTCTGGTTCTGTTCGGAAACCAAATTTAGGAATTATAGAATCGAGCGTATAAATCTCATGACATTTTCCAGAATGTCTGATTCTTTTCGAAATATCTCGACCCGTTCTCGAGCCTGTGGTTCACGGGGAAACAGTTTCTCAGCGCTGGTCAACAGGGCAAATGGTTCATATTTATCCGGAACCGCTCTAGCGTTCGCGCCAGGCTTCATCACGGTAGCGGAACAGGAACGCCATGATATTCGAAATTGATTTAAACAGATCGATCATCGATCACAATGACCTTCGCTGCAAGCAACTGGCTCTGGTGACGATTTACAGAATGGAATTTAATTTGCGAGGGACGTATCGCATTAAACCAAGTATAGGGTTCAATTGGGCCGGAGAAGTTTCATCACATGGGGAAACATGGCCCGTGCAATATGGCGGTTACCTTGTTCGGCGACGTGAACATCGTCGGTGAAAATATTTGCTGCCAATCCATCAAGAGCGCCGCTGATATC
>JAYGEH010000094.1:0-1688 GCA_046582475.1 Rhodospirillales bacterium | reverse complement strand
CGATACCGGCCCCCTGAAATCGGCGGCGTTGCCTTGGTTTACGGTCATGATCGGATCGCGGCCGGCCCGCACATCCTCGATGGCTTTCATCAATATGCGCCGGTTGGCGATGATCGCCTTGTCGGCGGTGCCCAGATGCTCCGCCGTCCGGTCCTGGATCGGTCCCAAACTTTCCACCGCCCACTGGTCGTGGACGTTGATGTCGGTGCCCATTCCGGTATAGGTGCTGCTCTTTTGCTCTTCCGCGTCGAAGCCGTAATTGTTGCTCTTGTTCGTGCGCGGTTTGTAATCGGGAACCGTATAAAGCTGCAACCGGTCGCGGCGCATATGCTCTTTGTCCACTTCGCCTTCGAAGCTGGTGAATATGGCGTACCACCAGCTTTGGGTGTCGCTGATCGGCACGTGCCATTGGGTCAACATCATGTCGTTGCTCATGGGGATTACGGCGACGTTGGGATAAAACATGTTGGTGACGCGCACATGCATCTGGTTGTCGTTGAGACGGCGGAGCGCAAAGATGCGGAGACCGTATTCGGTTTCCTCGTATTCGATCTCGGGGCAATCGAAATCCCGCATTAGCTTGGTGATCGGAATGCCGTCCTCTTCGGTCTGGAATTGAAACTGGCGTCCATAATTCTCGTTTGGATCGGGGTCCTCGAAAAACCGGTGCAGGAAGGACGCGTGGCTGGGATCGATGCCGACCTCCATGATCTGCAGCCAATTGCAATCCACATATCCCTTGAAGGCGAAGGTGTGGGAATTTGGCGCCACGAAACAATCGAACTCCGGGATCGCCGGCGCCTCGCCGCCGCCCATATAGGCAAAGACAACGCCGTTGATTTCCCGGCAGGGGTAGGATTTGAGATGCACCTTGGTGTGGAAATTGCTGCCTGCCGGTTCGGCCGGCTGCTGCAGACAGGCGCCGTTCACATCGTACAGCCAGCCGTGAAACGGACAACGCAGGCCGCCGTCTTCGAGCCTGCCGAAGGTGAGGTCGGCGCCCCGGTGCAGGCAATGGCGCCCGGTGAGCCCGTAGTTGCCTTCCTGGTCCCGGAACAACAGCAAATCCTCACCCATCAGCCGCACCGGTATCAGCGGCCGCGCGTCCGGCAATTCTTCCACCAGGGCGGCGGGCTGCCAATATTGGCGCAGCAGTTGGCCGCCAGGGGTGCCGGCGCCGGTCAAGGTCACCAGCTCGTTCTGCTCATTGCTCAGCATGGCCGCACGCTATGCCAACACGGCAAGCCATGCAAGATCATGCCAGGAACGGTCCCCGATTTGCGTCTTGGTTGTTGAATATTAACCAAAAGGAGCGTAGTTGAGAGACGGTTAGATTTAAAAAGGCATCGGGCATTCCCATGGACGCACGCATTTATCAGCCGGCCAGAACCGCCATGCAGTCGGGGCGCGGCAATACGCAAAAATGGATCATCGAATTCGAGCCCGCCGAAGCGAAACGCACCGACGCGCTGATGGGCTGGATTGGTTCGGGCGATATGCGCGGGCAGGTGCGGCTGCAATTTGACACCAAGGATCAAGCCGTCGAATTTGCGGCGCGGAACGGCATCACCTATCAGCTCAGCGAGACCAAGACGCGGCGCCCGCGCCCGAAAAACTATGCCGACAATTTCCGCTTCGAGCGGGTTGAATAATATCAACCGCCAGCCTTGCCGGCCCCGTAGCTCAAC
>JAYGEH010000067.1:0-4158 GCA_046582475.1 Rhodospirillales bacterium | reverse complement strand
GCCCGGTGCGCTTGAAAGAGGTCGACGAGGCGCAAGGCAACGTGGTGCAGACCGCCAAAACCCTCGCCGACGCCGGCGAGATCGTCATCTCCGGCGGCGGCGAAGAAGACGAGCTGGTCTTTTAGAATATAAAATTGATATGCAATCCGGCGAAAAATTTTTATTCGATTTGAATTTCGATGACCTCGATATTCTCAAGGAAATTTCCGAACAGGAAGTGGAGATAGATGAAGGTGCCGAGAGCGAAGACGCCGAACCTGAAGAAGAGATTATAACGTTTACCGAGGAAGAAATGAATAGCCAGCGGAAGCTGGCGCTCGAAGAAGGAAAGCAGCAAGGCGTGTCGGAAACCTTGGACGGTATTGAAAACAATATCGCCGATGTGTTTACCAAAATCGATGAAACGATATCAGGACTGTTTAAAATTCAACGGGAAGAAAACGAGCGCACGCGCAAAGAAGCGATATCCGTCGCCTTGGCTATTGTTGAAAAACTGTTTTCCAGCCTCGACCGGGAGCACGGTTTCGACGAAGTCATCAAAATGACGGAAGACACTTTGGAAGGTTTGCTACGCGAACCGGCGATTACCATATATGTAAATGGCGCCTACGCGGATTCGATGGATGAACGCCTCAAGGAATTTTTGGGTCGCCGCGATTTCCAGGGAAATGTCCATGTAACGGGCGATACCGAACTGGCGGCGGGCGATTGCCGAATCGAATGGGCAACCGGCTCGGGCAAGCGTTCTTCTGCCATGATACTGGAGGCCGCCCAGGACGTGATTGCGAACAATTTGAATTCAGAGCTGCTAGCGCCGAACGAATTGCCGGAGCCGGATGAGACTGCCCTGCCCGAGATCATAGACCAGTCCGAACAGCCGCAAGAATTACCGGCGGACGATACCGTCGAAAATGATATAAACAATATCTCACCCGAGCCACTACCCGAGGTAAATACAGACATGCCGGCCGACGCGTCCCCGGACGAGGCAGAAATCAAAGATGAGGAATCGCCGGAGACCATCGATACCGGCGGGCCGCAAGCCGAGACCGAGGCTCCGGCGGATGGCGAGGCAACAGACAATTTGGCCGCCCAAATGGAGCAAAAGATGCCGCCGGGTGAGACACCGGTAAACGGCGATCAATCTTCGAACTAGGAGCAGACCATGGCCGACGACAATCTAGAACTTTCGGAACTCGGAGAAGACAGCCCGTCCGAAGCCAGCGCTGAGATCGCTCCCGCCGATCAGCAGATGCCCAATGTTCCAGACGTGCCCAGCAGCGCGCAGGACTTGGAGGCCGTCTATGATATTCCGGTGCAGGTATCGGCAGTTCTTGGCAAATCCACCTTGGAAGTCCAGGAGCTTCTGAAATTGGGTCGCGGCGCCGTTGTCGAACTGGACCGAAAAGTTGGCGAGGCCATCGATATTTATGTAAACAATCGTCTGGTTGCGCGTGGTGAAGTCGTGGTCCTTGAGGACCGGCTGGGCATAACCATGACCGAAATCGTAAAATCCGACCGTAGCTAGGTTTTTTCAATGGCGGATGACGAAGTCAGAATAGCTCCCGTCAGGAATTCGGTTGATCTCGCCACAATACTAGGATTGCTCGCCGCATTTGGGCTGATCGTGGCAGCCATCATACTGGGTGGATCACCCGGCTCGTTTATCAATATTCCAGCCATATTTATCGTCATTGGCGGCACCTTGGCGGTGACCACGATCTGCTTTTCGATCAGCGAAGTCAGCAAAACATTTAGCGTCGTCTCCAAGACCATTTTTCATAGCATTCGCGAGCCGTCCGACGCCGCGTTACAGGTTATGCAGATATCACAGATGGCACGCAAAAACGGAGTTTTGTCGCTTCAGAAGATTCTCGATTCGGTCAAGAGCGAGCCATTTCTGCATAAAGCGGTTTTGCTTGTCGTTGATGGTGTACCTGGTGGCCAGGTCGAAAATATCCTACGCCGTGAACTGAATTCCATGGCCCAACGCCATGCAAAAAGCGCGAACGTTTTGCGCCGCGCCGCAGATTTTGCGCCGGCAATGGGATTGATAGGAACCTTGATCGGTTTGGTTCAAATGCTCGGCAATTTGGATGATCCCACGACTATCGGTCCGAGTATGGCGGTTGCGTTGCTGACCACGTTTTATGGCGCGGTCCTTGCCAATCTCGTTTTCGTTCCCTTGGCATCAAAGCTCGAACGCAACTCAAGTCTCGAAGAGGTTGTCAACAACGTTTACGTGATGGGCGCCGCATCCATTGGCCGGCAGGAAAATCCGCGACGATTGGAAATGCTGTTGAACTCGACAATGCCGCCCTCGGAACGCATTCGCTTTTTCGAATAATTAACTTTCTTCGGAGATAATAAGAATATGCGGTTATTAATCATAGGCGCCTTGGGTGGGCAAATCGGCGCGGCAAGCCAAATTGCGGTTGCGCGCGGCGCCAAGGTATCGCAATCCAATGACATTGAAAGCGGGCTCAACGCGCTGCGCAAGGGCAAAGGCGCCGACGTGGTCATGATCGACACGGCGCTCGATATCGCTTCGTTGACCACCGCGCTCGCTTCGGAACGTATCAGCGTTCCGGTGGTCGCCTGCGGCGTCGGGGACGACGCTCAAACCGCCGTCAAGGCCATCAGGGCCGGCGCCCTCGAATATGTTCCGTTGCCGCCGGATGCTGATCTCATTGCCGCGGTTCTGGAAGCGGTATCCGAAGAGTCCCATAAGATTATTTTTGCCGATCCCGCCATGGATAAGGCCATCAAACTTGCAACCCAGATCGCCACATCCAGCGCCAGCATCCTCATTGTCGGCGATTCAGGTACCGGCAAGGAATTGGTGGCCCGGCTAATTCATCAAAAAAGTCCGCGTTCGGGGGCTCCGTTCATTGCCGTAAACTGCGCGGCCATTCCTGAAAATTTATTGGAATCGGAATTGTTCGGATACGAGAAAGGCGCCTTCACCGGCGCGGTTTCCAGGCGGATCGGCAAATTCGAGGAGGCCAATGGCGGCACCTTGCTGCTCGATGAAATCAGCGAAATGGATTTGCGCCTGCAAGCCAAGCTCCTGCGCGCAATTCAGGAGAAAGAAATCGACCGGATTGGCGGTAAAAAACCGGTGCCGGTGGATGTCCGCATTCTGGCCACAAGCAATCAAAATATGGAACGCCAGATTGCCGATGGCAAATTTCGCGAAGATTTGTATTTTCGGCTGAACGTGGTCACCGTCGCGATTCCGCGCCTGGCTGATCGTCCCGGAGATATCGAACCGCTGATCAGTCATTTTATCGAGAAGTATGCTGAGGCAAATGGAATGACCGCGCCAGCGCTTGCGCCCGAGGCCCTTCATTCGATGAAAACACACCCTTGGCCCGGCAATGTGCGCGAATTGGAAAATACCATTCACCGGGGCGTGCTCCTGTCCGAGGACGGCGTGATTGGAATGGACGCCATTCAGATGCAAACTTCCCAAAGGGACGCCGCCGAGACCAATGGCGATATAAATCTGGTAGGCCGCACGGTGGCCGACGTGGAAAAAGATCTGATCATTGAGACCCTGGATCATTGCCTGGGAAATCGCACCCATGCCGCCAAGATCCTGGGCATTTCGATCCGTACGCTTCGTAACAAGCTCAGGCAGTATAGCGACGATGGTATCGCCGTTCCCATGCCAAACGAAGGCATTCAACGCCCCAGCGCCTGAATGAAAATGCGCCCGAAATATGCAGCTAGCTCAAGACCGTAGCAAACATGGCTGAAGCGACAACGGAACTGGAAACCGCGCCAACGGCAGGTGTGCCCGCGCCGGTTGGCGGAGTGCCCGCGGAAGTTATGGGCGACGAGCCGGGCCAAGGCGCGGCGCTGGATACCGTATTCCAAGGCGCGCCGCCGACCGCGGCCGAGGCCGCTATCGGCGAAATCGGCAGGGATCTGCTCGACCGAATCGCGGGTTTTAAGGGCCGGGCCGATATCGCTCTTGCCCTTGGCATCATCGCCATCCTGGTGGTGTTGATCCTGCCCGTGCCGACGTGGCTGCTGGATGTCAGTTTAGCGTTTTCCATCATGTTCTCCGTGTTGATCCTGATGACGGTGATATTCCTGGAGAAACCGTTGGAATTTAGCGCATTTCCGACAATTTTGTTGATAGCGACCTTA
>JAYGEH010000026.1:0-13228 GCA_046582475.1 Rhodospirillales bacterium | reverse complement strand
AATGAGCGAAGATCATCACCATTGTAATCACTTCGTAGGAAAATACCTCGGGCCATGGAAAACTCCTCTGTTTCCCATGTTGAATCACGGCCAAGCTAACAGAACACTAACGAGTCAATCTTTTTGCAAGTTGGTATAAGGGCATAGAATCATGGCTGTTAGAATATTAACCCTCTCGGTTTCTCCCGAAGCAAATCTCTCCCGCTATCTCCAGGAAATTCGGCGTTTTCCGATGCTGACGCTGGATGCCGAAAGAAGCCTGGCGAGACGCTGGCAGAAGAATAAAGATCAAGAGGCGGCGCATCAGATGGTGAACAGCCATCTTCGCCTGGTGGCCAAGATCGCCATGGGTTATCGCGGCTATGGCCTTCCCGTTGGCGATCTGATTTCCGAAGGCAATGTGGGCATCATGCAAGCCGTCAAACGGTTTGATCCCGAACGCGGGTTTCGCCTGGCGACCTACGCCATGTGGTGGATCCGCGCCGCCATCCAGGAATATATTCTGCACTCCTGGTCCCTGGTCAAGATGGGCACCACGGCCGCGCAGAAGAAGCTGTTTTTCAATCTCCGCAAGCTCAAGAATAAGCTGAGCGCCATCGAAGAGGGCGATCTGACGCCTGAGCACGTGAGCGCCATTTCCGAGCATCTCAATGTTTCCGAGGCCGAAGTCGTTTCCATGAACCGGCGCATCGCCGGCCCCGACAATTCCCTCAACGCGCCGCTGCGCGAAGAAGGCGATGGCGAGTGGCAGGATTGGCTGGTGGATGACACGACCCATCAGGAACAGCGCCTTGCCGAAAACCAAGAGCTGACCAACCGCCGCCACCTTTTGGGTAGCGCCCTCGACGGCCTGAAAGAGCGCGAGCGCGAAATTTTTTTCGGGCGCCGCCTGAAAGACGATCCCTCGACCCTCGATTTATTGAGCCGGCGCTATGGGATTTCCCGAGAACGCGTGCGCCAAATTGAAGTGCGCGCCTTCGAGAAGGTTCAAAAAGCAGTTCGTAACGCGGCGCTCGATCAGGCCATCGCCGCCTAATTTTACGCAACGAAAATTTCCGCCCTCGAAATGGCGGGGAAACGGTTTTGGATGCCAGCCGTACGCCGGTTACCCGCCATTTTCATCTGTAACGCCGCCGCTGTTCTGGGCGATATCCTGGCCCCATTCGTTGATCATTTCCCGCTGTTGGGACCGCAGTTGCATTATTCGCTGCTGGGCGGCGACCGACATGAGCGCCGCGACAACCGGCGGTATCGCCACGAATATCAACCAGCCAAACGCGGCGGCGGCGTACATCACGATTAATTCAAAGACATCGGTGATGATACCCATCGCCGCGCCGATATCATTGGCGCCTTGCCATAGCTTCATGATGGCCGGAAACACGCCGGCAATATTCATGCCGCCAACGCAATATGCCGTATATTTTTTTGGCGCCCGGTCGACCATGAAGGCGACGATGGTGGGCAGCATGCCGGCCATCACCAGGATGACCAATCCCGGGAATATCACGAGGACGACGGTGAACATGAACCCCCACAGGATCGGTTTGAGGGACACCTTCTTTTTTACCGGTTGCGGTTCTTCGGCCATCATCCGTTCGCCATTGTCAGTTGGTCAGGAGCATCATGGTAACCAAGATGAACATGATGATAATCGAAAATACCGCGGCCGTTTGCTTCGAGCCGCGCTGTACGGCATCCGATTCGGGGTTGGAATTCGCCTCGATCCGCTCGATCTCCTCGTCGGCTTCGCGAAATCTGTCCTGGGCGTCGGCATAGTCGCTGGCATCGCGCAGCCGCGCATCGGTGCTGTTCAAAAGATCAAGAAGATCGGCAAGCCACCCGATGCGGACCAGATTTGGCACTTCCGCTTCCAATTGCCGCCGTGTCGCCTGGCTTTTATATTGCCGGACTACCGGATCCATAAGGCCACCCAGCCATTTGGCAAGGCCAACCAACTCCGGAAGCTGCAACGAGACTTGTATGCGGGCGTATATTTTCAAGACCGTCAGTACAGCATGCGCCTCGTCGGGATCGTTGGCTTGTTCAAGTAAGTCGTCGATGTCGTCACTGTAATGACTGGCAAGAAATGCCGCGATATGACGGTCGTAAGGGCGCTGCTTGGAATCGGCATTTTTTCCGACTTCGTCCAAGGCGGGAAGAATATCCTCGATATGATCGATATAGCGCCCTTCGAGAAGTGGGCTCCGGCATGGCAGGTTCGGATTGGCAAGATAAAGACACCGCTCAATGCCGAAGCCTGGCTCGGTTTTCTGAAGATGCAGACGCAATGCCTGAAACATGGAATTTTCCGGGACCGACATGGCAAGCCCGCCATCCTTCAATTCGAGGGATTTTGTGGGCAATTGGTGAACCACCGCCTCGGCCAGAGCCTTCACACTGCCGCTTCTGATTGTCTCGGTGGCGAGGGCGCCGCCGAATCCATCGGCCATGAAACGGGCGCCCTTATATTGGATTGGGCTCAAGGGATCCATAAGCAGAAGAATATGTGACATCAGGACCGAATCGACATCCCGGTTTTCTTCCTTTTTCGCATCGGAGGCGGCCACCGCGGCGGTGATTATATCGGCCAGTTCCTGGTCTTCGATGCCGCGGGCGAGCCAGGTTTCCAAGGTCCCATCGCGGACAAGCTTGATCGAAGTGTCGGGACGAAGAGACATCGCGTAGGCGAGGCTTCTGGGCTCGATATGGTCGAACTCGCCGAACTTCAGCGCCCTCGGCGAGCGTTGCCGCGGCGGTGTCTGGCCGGCGGGAACGCGCCGCCCGCTCGCCCACATTTCGAAATCGTCAAAGTCCCAGCGTTGATGGGCGTCGTCTTCCAGCAAGCCGCGCAACGGCTCCACTAGCGTCGAGGTCAGGAGATTGGCGCCGACAAGGGTTTGATAGGATGACCGCGTGATTTTGGCGTGGATTAACTGTTCGGCTGTCATTCCGGAGATCGGATTGCTGGTCTGAAGAAGAAAGGCGATGGTGGCGCCGAGGGCATAATTATCATCCAAATGTTCGCCCCGGCCACGTCCGCCCGCCGATGCCATGCCACGCTCAGGCGTTTCGAATACCAGGGGCTGATCGAAGCCTGGCGGGGCGCTCATGAATTCGCCCAGGATGATGGTTTCTTTTTCGGCATCGCGGAAGAACAAATTGTCGGGGCGCAAGGCGCGATGAACGTGGCCGCGGATTTGCAGATATTGCAGGGCTTCCATGCCCTGATCCAGAACCGCGCGGATAATATCGGCTTTCTGATATACTTCGATGTCCGATTCCATCGCCGCCATCACCCGCCCGCCGAGGGGCCGCTCCAAGATCAATACCTGGCACCACCGGTTCAGCGATGTCCATTCGACAGTGTCGGAATCGTACAATATTATGACACCCGGCACCTCATCGCCGGTGAGCGAATCGATGACATTCTGGCGGGCCGGAAATTCCGGCATGCATACGAGCGCGTATACCGCGTTTCCCGGCTGTAGCCGGTCTTCGGCCTCGAAGGCGCGGGCCGAAGGGGAATCCATATCCGGCAGGGGTTTGGCCGAATAAACCTCAAAACGGTCGTTAATGACCACAGGCTCGCCGGGAAACGAGACTTCCGGTGTGAATTCGCCGGTCGAAATTATCGGCGTGGAAAGCCCGTCGCCACCACCTTCGGCTTGGTCCTCTTGCCCGGTTTCCGTGTCTTCGCCTGCCTGATCCGCCGGTGCGGCCTCTGCCGGCGCCGACGCGGCCTCTGCCGGCGGCGCACTACCGGCCGGCGGCGCTGGCTCCGTTTCAGCGGCCTTGATATCCAATTCAGGCGTAGCTTCGGCCATGAAACCTCATCATCGAAAGAACGGCGGTCAAACTCAAACAGGGCTTTCTGCCGTACTTTTAAAGGCAACAACCTTAATAACAGGATAAAACCGGCGCCGGTAGGCTGATCAGGATTCCACCTGGAATTTGGTCTGCAAATTCGTGCGCGAATCAGTCTTGGAATGGGTCCTGAACCAAGATGGTGTCCTCGCGCTCCGGACTGGTCGACAGGAGCGCCACCGGGGCTTCGATCAGTTCTTCGATACGGCGGATATATTTGACCGCCATCGCCGGCAATTCGGCCCAGGAGCGGGCGCCTTGGGTGCTTTCGGACCAACCCTCGAAGGTTTCGTATAAGGGCTCGACGCGGGACTGCCCGGTTATGGACGCCGGAAAGTGGTCGGCGGCCTGGCCGTCGATGCGGTACCCGGAACACACTTTTAGCTCCGGAAATCCATCCAGGACGTCGAGTTTGGTCAATGCGATACCGGTTATGCCGCCGACTTTGATGGCTTGGCGGACCATGACCGCGTCAAACCAGCCGCAGCGCCGTTTGCGACCCGTCACCGTGCCGAATTCGCGCCCCCGCTCACCCAGGCGGGCGCCCACATCGTTGTCCTGCTCGGTGGGAAAGGGGCCGGAACCGACGCGGGTGGTGTAGGCCTTGGTGATCCCCAGCGTGTAATCGGCCGTGCGCAGCCCCTGCCCGGAGCCGACCGCCGCCTGGGCGGCGACGGTGTTCGACGAAGTGACGAACGGATAGGTGCCGTGATCCACGTCCAGCATGATGCCTTGGGCGCCTTCAAACAGAAGCCGCTTGCCGGACTTGCGCGCATCATCGAGGCAGCGCCATGCGGCTCCCGCGTAGGGAAGAATTTTGGGCGCAACCGCCTTTAACTCAGCGATGATCGTCTCGCGGTCGAACTCTTCCGATCCCAAACCGCGCAGCAGCGCGTTGTGGTGAAGCAGCAATTGATCGACCCGGGATTCCAGGACCGGCGTGTCGCCCAAATCGCCGACCCGGATGGCGCGCCGCCCCACTTTATCCTCGTAGGCGGGCCCGATGCCGCGCCCGGTGGTGCCGATTTTATCGCCGCCCAGCGCCTCTTCCCGCGCCCGGTCCAGGTTGCCGTGCAAGGGCAGGATCAAGGCCGCGTTTTCCGCCACCAACAGATTGTCCGGCGACACCGCGATGCCTTGCGCTTTCAGGGTTTCGATTTCCTGCAAGAGCGCCCAAGGATCCAAAACGACGCCATTGCCGATGACGCTCAACTTGCCGCCGCGGACAATGCCCGAGGGCAGCAGGCTCAGCTTGTAGGTCTCGCCATCGATGACCAGGGTATGGCCAGCGTTATGACCGCCTTGAAAACGGACCACCACATCGGCCCTTTCCGACAGCCAGTCGACGATTTTACCCTTGCCCTCGTCTCCCCATTGGGTGCCAACAACTACCACATTCGCCATTAATTGGTCTCCGGATCAGTCCTGATTTAGGGCGTGAATGACACCGCCCTCGAATATATGCGTGCATCCGAGGCGCAAGGCCTCGGCTATCGCATCGCCGCCTTCGTCCATCGCCTGGATGGTGGCCCAGCCGTCGCCCCGCAAATGCTCGGCTTCCGCCGAAGCGACGCTGGCGGGCAGGTACACCCGGTCGCGGCGAGACGGTTTCGGCAGCGCCCGCAACAAGGCATCGACGAACAGCGTAAATCCCGTCGACGGCTCGCCGACACGATCGCCATTACCGGACCGGTAGCGTCCGCCCCGGCCCAACTCACCCCGCGAATTCGCGGCGAAAATGGAAAAGGTGACACCCTCGTGATATTCGTAGCCGCGCATTTCAACCGGATCGATGGTCAATTTCAAATCCGGCGCATCGGCCTTGATCGCCGCCATCACTGCCGACAATTCCTCGATCTGGCCCTCGATCTGACCCTTGGCTTCGGCCGGGAGGGTAAGCGCGCGCAATCGGCCGAGCGCCGGCCCGGCCGGACCGGTGGCGTCCAAAATGCCGGCAAACAATTGTGCGTCGATGCCTTCGATGGTGGCGATCGCGGCGGCATCTTTTTGGCCGAGGGCAACCTGCAGCGCCGCAATGGTGTCTTCGTCCTCCAACCCGGAAGCCGCAATCGCCTCGGAAACCAGCAAGGGCAGCCCCAGATCAATGGACAGGCCGGAAACACCCAGTGATTTCAAGGCGTTGGCTGCCATCATTATGACCTCGGCATCGGCGCGGCAGGATGCGGAACCGATCAATTCGGCGCCCACCTGGCCAAATTGCCGCTCCGGGCGCAGCGCCGATCCGACAACGCGGAGGACCTGTCCCGCATAGCTGAGGCGCAAGGGGCGCGGCAGATCGGCCAGCCTGGTGGTGGCGATGCGCGCGATCTGCAAGGTCATGTCGGCGCGCACCCCCAGCATGCGTTGCGAAACCGGGTCCATCAGACGGAAGGTTTGCGCCGCGGTTGCCGCGCCGCTGCCGCTTATGAGATTTTCCTCAAACTCGATCAGGGGCGGTTTGACCCGTTCGTAGCCGCGCGCCGCGAACGCCCTGATCAGCCCTTCGGTGACTTCCTGCTCGAATTCCGCGTCCGGAGGGAGCGTGTCCTGCAGTCCAGCCGGAAGCAATGCGGGGTGAATCTTACCGTTCATCAGAAGCGCCTATTTCCGTTGGATGGTACCGCCGCCGCGGCGTGCCATAATTGCGGACGCGACCACCGTTCCGGCATGCAATCCCGTCCAGATTTATTCGGTGCGGACACTAACGCGTATTGGCCCGGGCTCCAAGTCTGAACTTGCGTAAAGCCGAGCCCGTCAGAATTTGACCGTTTTCTGGCGTACCGTCTGGCCCATATGATTGAGCAACGCCGGCAGCATGGCCCGCAGCAATGAAAATCCATCGGTGCGATTGAGCGCGGCGGTCGCTTCGCCTTGCCAAAGCCGCTCTCCCTTGCGTCGCTCGAGGGTCACTTCGAGCATGTATTTGGACGGCACCACGTTGCCCGGCTCCTTGCCTTTGTTGAGCACGCCGCCTTGGCTGGAATAGAGATTAAGCCGGACGCGCGCATTTTCGCCGCCGGTACGCCCGCCATGGCCTTCAAGCTCCAAGATATGGCGGCGCTGGCCGGCCGACCAATATCCCAAAACATCGCGGGTACTGAACGATATGGCCAACGGCGCGTCGTCCGAGACGCGGTAACCCAGCTTGACCAGAATGGCGGTAAATTCCTCGGCCAGCTTTAAATTTTCGTCCGAATTATCCCACGGCTGCACCGCCATGGATTGGCCGGCCGGAATTGGTTTGTAGGCCACCGCATTCACCGTGCCTTCCGCGGCCGTTGCCGGCGGCGGCGCGCCGATCATCAGGGCAGCCAGCAAAAATCCCAACATTTCAATCCGGCAAGACCGCATATTCTGGTTACTCCGGGGTGATGGATTGCCTGTTGCAATGATGGTGAGCATTGGGCGCGAAGTCAATATGCACCGGTATTTGCCGGGCATCTCGCGCCCCCGGAGGGCCCGCTAGAGCGGTTCCGGATAAATATGAACCATTTGACCTGGATGATTTTGTCATCATTTCTATCCCAAGTGTGCGAGGAGCGCGTCGCATGGCGATGCATTGCATCGGCAAAGGCGTGCGACGACGTCCACGGGGCAAAAACACCCGGCCTGCGGTGGGTCAAATCGGCTCCCCGGCGGCGCCCCGACGCTTGCCCGATGCGAAGGCATCGCGCCGCGCACCGCGCCTACCCGGAAAACCGATCTGATCCTATCAAATTTATTCCTATTTATCCGGAACCGCTCTAGAGGTCCGGATAGAGCGGATTTTGCGGCTGGTTTTGGATGTCGTAATTTAAAAATCCGAGCAACAGGATAGCGCCGAACGAAAATGTCAGGGCCGCCAATACAATGACCCCGGTCGCCGCCACGATGCCGGTGGTAACGCTTTCATACCAATTGATGCCGCCGAACAGCATGCCAAAGGTGGCGAGCGCCATGCCAACCAGCAGTTCAACCGAAGCAAAGCTGAAATCCCGCAATAAATAGTTGATTATCAACCGCTTGACCAAATTCTTCAGATGCTTCCAGGCAAAAGGCAACAGAATTCGGGATATTTTCAAGTGGCTGGTTTCGCCGCCATAGATGGCATCGATGGGGACATCGGCGACCACCGCCCGGTTGACGTTCAGGTGGTACAACATGTCGGATTCGAAAAAAAAGCTCCTATCGATTTGATCCAGCGGCAGAATTTTGGCGAGCTTCACATGGATCGCGGTAAATCCGTTGGTGGGATCGAATATCTTCCAATAGCCGCTCGAAACCTTGGAGGCAAAGGACAGGCCCAGATTGCCGACCAGGCGCATCTTGGGCATCCCGGAAATGCCTTGCAGCCGGAAAAATCGATTTCCCTTGGCGTAATCGGCGCGGCCCTCCAGGATTGGGCGGACCAGCCGCGAAATCATTCCAGGGTCCATTTGGCCGTCGCCATCCACCTTGATAATGATGTCGGCGCCAAGTTCGATGGCTTTCGCATATCCCGAGAGCGTGGCGCCGCCGACACCCTGGTTGGCGGCGTGCACAACCACCGTCAGGCGAGGATCCAAGCATTGGGATTTGACCCATTCACCGGTGCCGTCGGGACAGGCATCATCGACGACGATGATATGGGCGACGTCAGGCCCAAATTTTTCCAACACGCCGAGGATCGTGTCCCGTTCGCGATAGCAAGGCAGCACGGCGGCAATGACGCCCTCCTGATGATCGGGTTGGTGTTCGCTCATAATCGTTGCACCATTGCGCCTCGGCTGGCGCGACCATAGTTTGCCGGGCAGAGGCGGGCAAGGGCGGCACTGGAAAAAGCGCATGAAAACAACCATTTGTTTGATTATGGGCTTGGATCAAAAGCTCGATTTTCTGTCCTTGGGGCGATAACATGGGTCAGGGGTTCTCTTAGCAGGGGTTGATTGTGGCGATACCGCAACAGCACGATCTGTCGAATATCCGCGCCCTCGTCGACTTGACGGACGAGCAGCGCCGGGATTTCGAAATGTCGTGCCGGTGGCGCCGCTTTGCGGCCGGCGAACAGATTCTCGATCAAATGGACGAAACCAGGGATGTTTATTTCATCACCCATGGGCGCGTGCGCATCGTCAATTTTACCGTGCAGGGCAAAGAGGTAACCCTCGACGATTTGGGTGAAGGCGATTATTTCGGTGAATTGGCCGCCTTTGACGGGCGCCCCCGGTCTTCAAGCGTGATTGCCCTGGAAACCTCTGACATCGCCAAAATGTCACCCGAAAGATTCCTGAAACTGATCCAGAGTTACCCGCAGCTATCGCTCCGGGTGCTGCGCAACATGGCCGGTATTATCCGCGCCTCGACGGAACGCATCGTTGACCTCAGCACCCTTGGCGCCAACAACCGCGTTCATGGAGAATTGTTGCGCCAGGCCAGGAACGGAAAGCGCCAAGACAATGTGTCAACCATCCAGCCCATACCGGTGCACAGCGAAATGGCCAGCCGGGCCAGCACGACCCGTGAAACCGTTGCCCGCGTGGTCAGCGAATTGACCAAAATGGGCATTCTCAAGCGCGAGAAAAATGCGGTTTTGGTGTGCGATTTCGACCGCCTGGAGCAGATGGTCGAGGAGGTACGCGGTTTTTAGATTGGCTTCCCAACAAAAGGCTTGAATTCGGAGCCCCAAACCCAATCTTTTAGGTTAGAGTGGAGAAAAGCATCGTTTATTCTGAAAACGGGTTCACGGAAGCGGACCGAATTTCTGGAGTTTGTAATGCCGAAAACAATACTAATTGTCGAAGATAACGAGTTGAACATGAAGCTGTTCAACGATTTGCTTCAGGCGCACGGCTATGAGACTTTGCAGACCAAGGATGGCCGCGAGGCCATGGAAATGACCGAGGAATATCACCCCGACCTTATTTTGATGGATATCCAACTGCCGAAAATTTCCGGGCTCGAGATTACCCGCCAGATCAAGCAGAAAGACGATCTCAAATCCATTCCGGTTATCGCGGTCACCGCCTTCGCCATGAAGGGCGACGAGGAAAAAATCATGGAAGGGGGATGCGATGGTTACATATCCAAACCCATTTCCGTGCCCACATTCCTCGAAACCGTTGCCGGATTTCTGAATTAGACCAGCATCCGCCGCCGGCCTGGGCTGGCGCCGGCTTTTAATAGCCGTGAGCTTTTTTTAAAGGATCATGCCCGCTTCTGAACGAGGCCGGACATGGTAGCTAAAACAGGGGGTATCAATCCGAGCCCGTTCCTGATGCGCCATCGGCCGGTTCCCTTATTCCAGTTGCCGCGACCTACGAATACTAAAACCTGTGGTAATAAGAGAGTCCGACAAAATGGGTGTTTTGTTTGGTGGGAATGGACAATGTCGTGCCATCCGCGTAAGTCCAGCCCTCCCAGGTCCAGTCATCGGCTATCGTCCAATCGAAACCGTATTTAAGCCGTAGGCCATTGTTATCGCCGATTCTGTAATCCGCGAACATGCTGACATTCACGTGCTTGTAGGTGATCACCGGCAGGTAACTGAGCTTCGTACCTCCGATGGTCTCGATCTCGTAGTCGCTGCGGTCGATCGAGAACGCGGTGTCAAAACCGACCTCAAACCGGCCGGTCACGTTGGCCCGCGTTCCCAAGCCCACGGCGCTATTGGTCTGGGTCAAATCAGCGACCCAATCGGCGCTCGTGGCAACGCCTCCGCATTCGAGCACGCTGGGACAGTTGGTTGCCTGATCCACATTTGTATAGGCGTGGGAAACCCATGCGGTGACGTTCCATTGCTCGGCAATTTCCAAGGAGGCATCGATGGAGGTGAGAAACGCCGATCCGTCACGCGGTCCCAGTTCGCGGCCATCGTAATTGTCCAATGAATATTCGGACAGCAACTGCAGGGAAAATCCATCGACCGGTATCCAGTTCAGGCTCAGGCGTCCCTTGTTGCGCTTGCGGTCGGCCCAAGTGATTGGATCGATGACTTCGGTCGACCCGGTGGGCAGATAACGGCTGCCCTTGCGGGCGCCATATTCGTACCCGATGGAGCCGCCCAGGGTCTCCGACAGGCTGCGGCGAAGCTTGATCCGGTAGGTTATTTCATCGGTCGTCCGGCGGGTGCTGATCTGGCGGAGCGGCGGCATGCTGCGTGTCCAGTGTTCGAACTCGACGCCGCCGGTCAGTTTGAATTTCTGCGGAAGCTGGTATCCGAGCCGCAAGTCGGCGTTTGCAGTGGACCGGGAATAAGGAACGTTGAACCCATCGGTGGTTGCCGTCGCGATTACATATTGTTTCCTGGGCGTTTTGTCGTTGCGGTCTTCGTAACGCAGTTTGGCGTTCACGGTCAGGCCGCGCAGCGGCCGCGACGATAGGCCGAGTTGAGCCAGCGTCGTCCGTACCTCGGCGTTGAGGCTATTGCTGCCATTTCCAGCGAACACCGCGGGCATATAATAATCATCGTTCTGGAACGTTCGGGCTTGGGATACCTTGAAGGTAGCGCGCGTCGTCGGTGTCAGGGAGTAGCCGCCGGTCAGGAACAATTGATGCGCTTCGTTGTCCAACGGCAAGGAAATCTCGGTTTGGTCCGAGTCATTGACCAGTACCTTGTTCTGGTTGGCGAAAAATGATCCCAGATATCCGCCCGACATTTGCAGGCGCGCACTTTTAAAATCCAGCTGAGCATTGACCTCCTGGTGGATAAATTCGATGGGCTCGGTCAAGAAATTGAAGCCCTGAGCACCCCACAGGCGTTCCCCGTCCTTCTCTTCGCGGGAGAAGTCGACGCTCACGTCAAAGCCGCGGCCAAGATGCTTGCCGAACCCGAACTTTAGGCGGTTGCGCCGGGTTTCCAGTTCGACCCCGCGCACACCGGTGCCGGCGACCGACTGCTCATTGGTGCCGATACCGGTCAACCCAGTGCTGATGGTGAGCGGATCGGCCACCGGCAACTGGCTGAAATCGATGAAGCTGTTCCAATTTCCCTGGCGCTCAAGCTCGAAACGAAGTTCCCGGTTGTCGAAGCCCAGGTCGGTACCGGTGAATTTAATCCAAGTGCCGGTCTCGTTGTCGCGGGTAACCACGGTCAAATCGAGGACCGGATAGGCCCCGCCGTCGCGCCTGGCGCTGTATTTACCAAAGCGGCTGGCGTCCTCGAAGATGTATTCGGCGCCGGCGCTGATTTCGCTTTGCGGTGTAGTAAGGATCTGGACCGCCGGATCGGCGCCGAGGTCATCTTCGGCGGCAACGGCAATACTGGCAATCGGGATCGACGCCGCCACAATCGCTGCCGTCACCATATATTTCCTGATATTCATGGCCATTACCATTGCGTCCGTTAACGCCGGAACTGCCTCGCGCCGGCGGCATTGGACGGGTTGTTGCCGCCATGAATATTGGTGTGGCAATTCAAGCAGCCACGCGCCAGCGTAATGTTGCGGCCGCGGTTGGAGCTGCCGGCATCGACAAATGTCGATACACTGCCGCGATGGCCGGAAGGCTCATGACATTGCTGACACAGCATCGGCGGCCGCAGCTTGAGAAGGTTGGCGACATTCGTGCCATGCGGGTTATGGCATAGCACGCAGTTCTCGGTGACCGGATGGTGGTTCCAGATGAACGGTCCGCGTTTTTCCGCATGGCATTGGAAGCAGGTGGCGAGAACCGTATCGCGTTTCACCAGCTTGGGTCCGGCCGAGCCGTGTGGATTATGGCAGTCCGAGCAGATCACCTTGCCTTCCCGCAACGGATGGCGGCTCGGTTTTTTAAACTCGACCCGCTTCAGCTTGTGGCAATCGAAGCAAACGCCGGCCTGATGCCGCTTGCTGCGCACTTTGTCGAGGCTGGTGTGCAGTTTGTGGCACGAAGAGCAGGCAAGGTCCTGTTGCTCGTGTGTGCTGCCGGACCACAGCATCCGCGCCCCGCCTTGGTGGCACGCCAGGCAGGCGCCGTTGCGTTCCGAGACCGGCGTCGTGGAAACTTTGCTGAAATAGCGGTCTGGCTTGTTGCCAACCGATGGCTCGTTGATATGGGCGGTGCTGTTGCCATGGCAGCTTGTGCATGTCGGCGTGCGGGCATCGGCGGTCGTCCCGTGTTTGGTCCGGCCGATCAAGAGTATCGGTTTGGGCCAGTCCTCGTTGTGGCAGCCGGTGCAGACCGCATCGCCCCTTAGAACAAGATCGTCAGCGCCGAGACCGCCGGTCTGCGCGAATGCCGGCGATAGAGCGCTCTGTCCGATCAAGGCCGCGATACCTAGGGCGACGCCAAATGCCAACATGCCCAACGCCGCGCCTGCGGCACTGGCGGCTCCAAATAATCCCGATTTCGCCAGTCTCCCAGACCGCCTTATCGAAATTATGTACGAATTTATCACGACACCGTCTCCAAAATAGAATCATTA
>JAYGEH010000141.1:0-3900 GCA_046582475.1 Rhodospirillales bacterium | reverse complement strand
GCGCGCCGAATTTGAGGAACCAGCGCCGCACGGTTTCGTAGGAGATGTCCAATCCACGCTCCGCCAATAGATCCTCTACGTCTCGATAGCTCAAAGTGAAGCGGGCATAGAGCCAAACAGCGTGGCGAATGATGTCCGGTGAAAATCGATGGCGTGTGAAGGAGATGGTTCGCATTCCGACATGCTACACCGAAGAGGCGATTGAAGTCAGAGCGCTTAACGTGACAATACCAGCCACTCTACTGTCAATTGACTCTGTTAATGTTCGCCCATAGGATTTGGCAAAATCAGTATATTTGAGGGTTATAATCGATGACCGATGTGAATTATTTTACGCCCAAGAGCATTGCGCCAACGTCAGGACGCTTTCATCGGGCGGCCATCGTTGGCAAAACCGTCTATCTTGGGGGACAGGTCAGTGTTGACATGGAAAGGAACACCGTCGGCGTCGGCGATGCTGAGGCGCAGACCAAGCAAATTTTTGCCAACATTGAAGCCACGCTTGGCGAACTCGGTGGCGATCTCAACAATATCGTCATGTTAACGATGTATGTGGTTGGCCGGGATAGTTTGGCGGGCGTGCGGGCAGGTCGCGCGGAAATTCTCAACGGAGGCCGGATGACCAATGAACCGCCCGGCACGCTGGTGCTCGTTGCCGGGCTCTCGAATGAGGAATGGCTGCTCGAAGTTGAAGGGGTAGCCGTGCTGGATTGAAATCAAGTGGTGGCGCTGGTTACGGTTTTGGCGGCATAGCAGCCGGTTTGCGGCGGATTTAAAGGCAACGGTGGCGCCACATTACCCTGCCGCCGGCAACAGCGGCGCGAAATATTTAGTACGGGAGAAGCGGTATGGTGGCGGCTAAGGAGAATACGACATTCACCATGTCCCACTGGGGCGCATACTATGTGGAGTCTCGGGACGGCCGTGTAACAAAGGTTACACCGTTCGAGCGCGACCCCGAACCATCGCCGCTGATCGAGGCCATGCCTGGTGTGGTGCATCACGACAGCCGCATCGCCCGGCCTATGGTGCGCCGGGGTTGGCTCGAAAACGGACATGCCAGCGATACCGACGGGCGGGGCACGGAGCCCTTCGTCGCAGTCTCCTGGGACGAAGCGCTCGAGTTGGTGGCGAATGAACTTGCCCGAACCAAGGCGGCCCACGGAAATGAAGCGTTCTACGCCGCTTCCGGCTGGGGCAGCGCCGGCGCCTTTCATTCGGCGGCGAGCCAGATGAAGCGATTTTTTAACGGCTTCGGCGGCTTTGTCGATCATGTCACCAACTATTCCTTCGGTGCCGCCAGCGTGATTGTGCCGCGCGTCGTCGGTTCCATGGCCCCCCTTAGCCACCCGACCACGTGGCCGACGATCATCGACAATACACGGCTGTTTCTTGCCTTCGGTGGCGTCTCGACCAAGAACAGTCAGGTTTGCATGGACGGCATCGGCGCGCACGAAACCCAGCGCTATCTGCGCGACGCCCGTGACGCCGGCGTGGAATTCGTCCAGATCAGCCCTATCCGTGACGACTTCGCCGACGATCTGGGCGCTGAATGGCTGGCGCTGCGGCCCAACACCGATACAGCAATCATGCTCGGGCTCGCCCATACCCTGTACGTCGAAGGGCTGCACGATACCGATTTTCTCGACCGCTTTTGCGTTGGTTTCGATCGCTTCCGCGCCTACCTTGTCGGTGAGAGTGACGGCGTGCCCAAGGACGCCGACTGGGCCGAGGCGATCAGCAGCATCGACGCCGAGACGCTGCGCGCGCTTGCGCGGCGCATGGCGGCCTCGCGCACAATGATTTCCCTAAGCTGGTCGGTGCAGCGTAGCGATCACGGTGAACAGCCATGTTGGATGGCGATCACATTGGCCGCCATGCTGGGCCAGATCGGCCTGCCCGGCGGCGGGATCGGTATCGGATACGGGTCCAATGGGTTGACCGGCAACCCAACCCCGCCCATCGCCCCGTCAAGGCTACCGACGGGGTCCAACGCGACCGGCGCATATATCCCGGCCGCCCGTATCTCCGACATGCTGCTCAACCCGGGTGCCGAATACGATTTCAACGGCGAGCGCCGCACCTATCCCCATATCCGCGTGATGTACTGGGCCGGCGGCAATCCCTTCCACAAACATCAGGACCTCAACCGATTACTCAAGGCATGGCAACGGCCCGAGACCATCATCGTCAACGAGATGTGGTGGACCCCGGCGGCGCGGCGCGCCGACATCGTGCTGCCCGTGACCACGACACTGGAGCGCAACGATTTTGTCGCGACCGGTCGCGACCGGTTCTTCGTGGCCATGCAGCGCGCGGTGCCACCGGTCGGAGAGGCGCGCAACGAATACGATATTTTTGCCAATCTTGCCGGCCGCCTTGGTTTCCGCGAAATTTTCACCGAGGGCCGCGACGAGATGGATTGGCTGAGACACATGTACGACGTCACGCGCCAGAACGCCGCCGAACAGAAAATAGAGATGCCCGGCTTCGACGAATTCTGGCGCGACGGCTTTGTCGAGTTCCCGGCGCCCGAGGACCCGCCGATCTTGTTCGGGGCCTTCCGTGCCGATCCCGAGCAGGCAAGCCTTAAGACCCCGTCCGGGCGGATCGAGATATTCTCCGATACCATCGACGGGTTTGGCTATGACGATTGTCCCGGTCACCCAACCTGGCTGGAGCCGGCCGAATGGCTAGGATCGGACATAACCGCGCGCCATCCCTTGCACCTGCTATCCAACCAGCCACGACACCGCTTGCACAGCCAGATGGATTTTGGCGCTCCGAGCCAGGCGAGCAAGGTCCAAGCGCGCGAGCCGGTAAGGATTCACCCCGACGATGCCGCACCGCGCGGCATCAAGGATGGCGATGTTGTCCGTCTGTTCAACGACCGAGGAGCCTGCCTCGCCGGCGCAGAAGTAACCGACGGCATTCGGCCGGGGGTCCTGCGCCTATCGACCGGAGCCTGGTTCGATCCGTTGGATTCTGACAAAATCGGTTCCCTCGATAAGCACGGCAATCCAAACCTGCTGACCCTCGACAAGGGTACATCGCGCCTCTCTCAGAGCTGCAGTGCCCAGTCGGCTTTGGTCGAGATCGAGCTCTTTGAGGAGGATTTGCCACCGATAACCGCCTACGACCAGCCTGCTACGGCATAGTTCTATACGGCGGTGACAAATTAGTCCACGGAAGCGGCGGGATTTCCCAGCTGCGGGCGGCGTAAAACCCTGCCACCTGTAACCTTCGGTCCTTTTGGGGATGGAAGGTGGAAGGATGTACACCGTGGACCTTTATCTACGAGTTCGCTTGGCCTGCCATGTTGGCGGTCTGAGCCAGCGAGAAGCTGCCAGTCGTTTTGGCATAGCACGAGAGACCGTGAAGAAGATGCTGCGGCATTCGGAGCCGCCTGGATACCAGCGCAGCCAACCGCCGCTGCGTCCGAAGTTGGATCCTTTTACGAATATCATCGACCGTATTTTGGAAGATGACCGTACGGTTCACCGCAAGCAACGCCACACGGCGAAGCGTATGTTTGAGCGTCTTCGTGACGAACATGGTTTCACCGGTGGTTATACCATCGTCAAGGATTACGTGCGCGAACAACGCCGGAGACAACGAGAGATGTTCGTGCCGCTGAGCCATCCTCCGGGGCACGCCCAGGCAGATTTTGGCGAGGCGGACGCGATTATCGCCGGCATTAAGCACCGGGCACATTTTTTTGTTGTGACCCTTCCCCACAGCGATGCCGGCTTCGTTTCTGCCTATCCTGCGGCGACGACTGAGGCGTGGCAGGACGGCCATAACAGGGCCTTCATATTCTTCGGCGGTGTTCCTCAATCGATCCTGTATGACAACGACAAATGCCTTGTGGCTCGTATCCTTCCGGACGGCACCCGGCAA
>JAYGEH010000021.1:0-1615 GCA_046582475.1 Rhodospirillales bacterium | reverse complement strand
CGCGAAGCAGAATGGGACCCCATCCGCGGAAACCATCAAGGCCAGCGGTTCTAGACACCGCAGCAACAGGCCGGACACAAGACTGCACCCGACCCAGTCGTCAACCCGTCAAAAAGTCCTTGCAACGCGGGAGCCATCCACGCAAGGACTCTCAGGGCAAATAGGCTAAACGGCGGCTATTGACCCTAAGCTGATGGGCTGAACCAACAGGGATCCATGATCGTTAAAAATATCCCGCCATTCACAGTAGCGGCCTTGCCCAAAATATGATCTTCCGTTAACTGAATCGTACGTCGCGGCAAGTTAGGCAGCAACATTGACGGTCACCTGGGAAATGTCGGCAAATTGAGAATCGAGGCGTTCCATGACGAAGAATATTCCGCTTTCCCTCGCTTGTGGTGATTACGAGAGCATCCGCGCGTTGAAGGAAGGGTCGGTCACGGTCGATGGCGTCGAATTGACCGTATTGACCGACATGGACTCGGCGTCGCGCCATTGGCGTATGATCCGGGGCAGCGAATTTGATATTGCCGAACTTTCTCTGTCATCCTATTTGATGGCGGTCGATCGCAAACAACCGTTGGAAGCAATCCCGGTGTTTCTGCACCGCAGATTCCGCCATGGATTCATCTTCATCAACGCCAATGCGGGCATCAAGGAGCCCAAGGATCTGATCGGTAAACGCATCGGCGTCAAAACATTTCAGGCGACGGCGATATTGTGGCTGCGCGGCATGTTGGAGCATGAATACGGCGTGCCGCACCGCGATGTGACCTGGATCGCGGAGCTGGATGAGGACGTGGCGTTCGAGCCCCATGAAGGCCTGGTTCTCGAGAAGGCCCCGTCGGGCAAAAAAGTCGAATGGATGTTGGCGGAAGGCGAATTGGACGCCGTGCTGCACCCCGATTTGATCGAACCCATCCTGCAGGAAGACCCACGTGTGACTCGCCTGTTCGATGAATACCAGGCCGAAGAAGAGGCCTATTTCAAGCGGACCGGCATCTTCCCGATCATGCATGTCACCGCGATCCGGCAGGAGCTGGTCGAGGCCCATCCCTGGTTGCCGACCAATTTGATTCAGGCCTTTGAGAAGTCAAAAAAAGCGTCCTATGCCCGGCTGGAAAACCCGCGCATCGTACCGCTGGCTTGGTACCGACATTATCTAGATCAGGAACGGAAACTCCTCGGCCCCGATGCATGGGAATACGGGCTCGGCGAGGCCAATCGAAAAAATCTGGAAACGGCGATAATGTATTCACACGAATCCGGACTGATATCGCGCCGTCTGACGCCGGATGAAATCTTCCTCGACACCACATCGGGACGTGGCCGGGGCGGCAAGCGAATTTAAGCCATCAAAATAGAAAGTTGAACCTTTACTCGGGCAGGATTCAAAATCAATTATCCCGTTGTGGCGGTCAATGATGGCTTTCAACAATCGGGACTGGTGTGCACTAGCCGCTGTGTCGGCTTATGATGCAGTGGACGGCTCCCACCCGAAGGCATCACGTTGTGCCAAAATGGTGGTTCATCTGAACCACAGGGAAATAGGAGCTGCCCATGAACGAAGTTATCACAATCGGTGTAGATCTTGCGAAGAACGTTTTTCAAGTCC
>JAYGEH010000578.1:0-8667 GCA_046582475.1 Rhodospirillales bacterium | reverse complement strand
ATCTGCTTCGATTCCCTTGCCTCGGTGGCCAGGGGTTTTTCGATGAACAGTTTGTGGCCCTGCTCGACCGCCATCAGCGTCGGCTCGGTGTGCTTGTTTTCCTCGGTGATGATCATGGTGGCGTTCACCTCCGACCGCTTGATCAGTTCCTCGGCGTCGGTGGTGAAGAAATCGGCATCGACGTCGGCGGCCAGCTTGCGCCCCAGCTCTTCGTTGATGTCGCAAAGGCCGAGCCATTTGACGCCCGGATATTCGCGCGCAAATTTGGCGCGGATGCGGCCGATGGTGCCGCAGCCGATGATGGCGAGGCCAATTTCGTTTACCGTTTCCTTGGGGTCAGGCATTATTTTTCTCTTTCAGCGTTTTGTTAATTTGTGTTGGGAGATGCGGGGCGGGAACTTCAGCGCGGATTATCGATGGCGTAGCGCTCTATCGCGGTTTCCACCTTGCCGTTGTTATCCATCGCCCAGTCGCGCAAGGCATCCAGGGCCATCACCAGAGAGTTGCCGAGCTCGGTCAGCGAATATTCAACCTTGGGCGGGATCACCGGAAACACGGTGCGCTCCACCAGCCCGTAACTTTCCATCTCGCGCAAGGTCTGGGTCAGGACCTTGGCCGATATGTCGCCGATATCGCGGCGCAGCTCGGACGGGCGCATGCTTTTGCCATTGAGCCGGCGGATGACCACCACGTTCCATTTGTTGGATAAGCGCCCGAGCATCTTCTGGAAGGGGCGCGACTGCTCGAGTTTGTGGAGTTCCTCCGGCGGTAGTTTCTTGTAAAGGGGTGTCGCCATGATAAGGTCAGTTCAACTTTTTGTGTGCAGGCGTTACGAAACCCTTGCATAGCCTTAAGTTACCTAATGGAAGATACGAGCACAATCAGTATGTATATTGTTGGCGCTCCAATACTCCGCTACAAATTTACCAACTTCCGAACCAATAATAAAAATTTCCGATACGGCGACGATCTCGGATTTGATCCGCGTAAATGACAATATTTCACAATGGGAGGAAAGCCATGACTATTCGAAAAGTACATTTGGCCGCGGCGGTGGCGGCGGTAACAATGATCGCCGGAGCCGTCCAGGTTCAGGCGCAACAGGTCAATGTGGGCGCCGCCGCCAATGTTGGCGGGCTGATCGTGTTTGTCGCGCAGGCCAAGGGCTTCTTTGCCAAGAACGGCGTGAATGCCAAGGTCGTCACCCGCAATACCGGGCCGGCCTTGACCAAGTCGCTGAATGCCGGAGAAATCGATTTTGCCCCGGCCGCGTTCACCAATCTGCCCGCCGCTCTCGAGCGTGGCATTAAACTGCGTGCCATTGTCGGCTACACCGGGGGCTCTTACACCAAGTCTACCAGCGATAATTTCGTCGGCATGGCGGCGCGCGCTGGGTCCGGCATTAAGAAGATAACCGACGTCAAAGGTAAAAAAGTTGGCATTACCTTCGGCAGCACGGGCGATTTGTGGCTGCGCACCATTTTGGAAGCGAGCGGCATCAAAACCGGCCAATACCAACGTATCAACACGCGCCCGCCGA
This sequence comes from Rhodospirillales bacterium, assembly GCA_046582475.1. GTDB lineage: Bacteria > Pseudomonadota > Alphaproteobacteria > Rhodospirillales > UBA2165. Next base: position 7,127 of record JAYGEH010000578.1, on the reverse strand, counting down.
GCCTGGTATCGGTTCTCGACACCGGCGGTGTGGACGCCATTGTCGCCTGGGAACCCAGCCTGACGCGTTCCTTGCAAAAAGTTAAAGGTGCGACGTTGATTGCCCGCGGCGGCGATCATATCTGTTTCTGCGCCGCCCTTCATGGCTCGCCCGAAAAAGTATATAGGAACCGAAAATTTACCCAGGGTATTGTTGACGCAATGGCCGAAGCCGCCTGGTATATCCGCCAACCCAAAAACAAGGATGAAGTGGCGACCATCGGCTCGCGCTTTGTCCGTGGCATGACCGCGGATTTGGTGAAGGCGACAATGCAATTTATTGTCTATGACGTGCGCATGGGCGAAAACACCAAGAAGGCCTGGAATTTTTCGGTCAAGGAATTGATCAAACAGAAGAAAATGAAACGGCCGTTCGATCCGGATAAATATTTTGATTTCTCGTTTATCAACGCGACGATGAAAAATCATCCGGAATGGTTCGCCGATCAAAAATAGGTTCTGATCGAATAGGCGTATTAAAATGGGGGCGGACGGGGATTGATTTCCGCGTTCGTCGCTATTTCGATGCGTAACCTGATATAAGAGTCTCACCATGAATGCGATGACGCCAAAGCTGGTTGTGCAGGGGCTGTGCCACCATTACCCGGATGAATATACGGGCGAATCGGTGCACGCGCTCGAGGATATAAACATCGATTTATATGAAGGCGAATTGGTTTCGGTTGTTGGTCCCAGCGGCTGCGGCAAATCCACACTGCTCAATATTCTCGCCGGGCTGCTTCCCTATAAAATCGGAACGGCCAGTATTGACGGAATAATCATCGAGGGTCCGGGACCCGATAGAGGCGTTGTCTTTCAGGAGCATGCGATACTGCCGTGGCGCACGGTCTCAAAAAATATCGGTCATGGGCTGGAGATCAGAAAAATGCCGCAGGCGGAGCGGGAAAAACGGGTTCAGGAGTTTGTCAATCTGGTCGGCCTGACCGGATTTGAGGACAAATATCCGCACGAATTATCCGGCGGCATGAAACAGCGGTGCCAGGTTGCCAGGACCTTGTGCGCCGACCCGGTGGTCATGTTGATGGATGAGCCGTTTGCGGCGGTGGACGCGCAGACCCGGATCACCCTGCAAGAAGAGCTTAACCGGATCGCCATGGCCACCAAGAAGACAATTTTATTTATCACCCATGCGGTCGATGAGGCGGCATTCCTGGGCGACCGATGTCTGGTCTTCTCGGCGCGCCCGGGCCGTATCAAGGAAATCGTTAAAATCGATATTCCCAGGGAAAAGAGAATTTGGGCCGATTTAAACAACGATCCGGTTTTCCTTGCCGCCCGGGATCGTATTTTGAAACTGGTGCGAGAGGAGGTCTCCCTTGCAACGGAGGAGTGAAGCTCCCAGCCTGGCCTGGAGAATTCAGCGTCTTCTGCAAATCGATGCCCTGAATTTGGTCATCCTGATCGTCGCCGTTTATGTGTTGTGGTCTTTGACGTCCGCATTGATCGCCAATCCGGCCCGCTACCTGCCATCGCCGATTGCCGTGGCGCTGTCGTCGGTGGATATGTTGTACAAGGGCCTCTTGCCCAGCTATTTCAGCGATACCCTGGTGCGCCTTGTTATCGGCAGCGCCATCGGACTGGCGGCGGGCATTCCGTTCGGGCTCCTCTTGGGCATGAACCGGACAATCGCCGACATGTTCCATCCATTGCTAAACTTCTTTCAGTCGGTCTCCGGTATCGCCATCTTCCCGATCGTCGTCATTTGGTGGGGCAACAGCGACACCACGGTTCTCGTCGTGATTCTCTATACCAGCTTTTTCCCGATTGCGTTCAATGTTCTGTCGGGCGTGCGTGAAATTCCCATGCGTTATATCAATTCCGCCCGCACCCTCGGCGCCAGCCGCTATCAGGTCATGAAAGATGTCCTGTTCCCCGGCGCCATGCCGCATATCGCCACAGGTTCGCGCCTGAGTATCGGATTTGCATGGCGCGCCGTCATCGCCGGCGAGATGCTGGCGGGCCGCGAGGGTCTTGGCTGGATGATCTTTACCGGCCAGGACGCCGATAAAACCACCGAAGTGATCCTCGGCATGGTGATGATCGGGACCACCTGGATCATCTTGGATCACTATCTGCTGCGCCCCTTCGAAGCCGATACAATCGAAAGATGGGGGCTGGTGCAAAGATGAGTGTCGCCGCTGATCTTTCCATCGCCCTGCAACGGCGTTTCGGCCGCCAAAAGCTGCGCAAGTTTTTTTTGGGCTCAATCCCGTTCATCGTATTGGTGGGCCTTTGGCAGGCGAATTCCACCTTCGGCTGGCTGGCGCCGGTATTCATCCCGCCCATCGTCGATGTATGGGATGCCATATTCCTTTTGCAGGAAGATTGCCCCGGCATTGGCGCCGCGCTTGTCCTGGACAACAGCTGCCTGATGAGCACCCACATCCTGTCCAGTGTCGGGCGCGTTATCCTGGCCGCCTTGATCGGGCTGCCGCTCGGCATCGGCTTCGGCATTTTGGCCGGCATGAACCGGCCCATATCCAAATTTTTGGAGCCGATCGGTATCTTCGCCAACTCCATATCCGGGATCGCCTGGATTCCGCTGGCGATTGTCTGGTTCGGGGTGGGCTGGATGACCACCCTGTTTATCATGCTCAACACCATATTTTGGTTGATGTTTTTTAATTCGATGCTGGGCGTCCGCGGCGTTGCCAAGGTCTATGAGGACAGCGTGCTCACAATGGGCGGCAGCCGTTTGGACATCATCCGCCAGGTGTATCTTCCGGGCGCCATGCCGAGCATCATCACCGGCATGCGCATGAGCCTGGGCTTCGGCTGGCGCGCCCTGATCGCGGCCGAAATGATCGGCGGTGACAGCGGCCTCGGATTCATGATCTTCATCGCGGCCCAGGAATTCAAGATCGAAGAGGTTTTTCTGGGGGTGATCATAATTTCGCTGATCTATATGGCCACCGACCGGTATCTTTTGGCGCCGTTGGAGAAATGGACCGTCGAGCGCTGGGGAATGGTGTGGAAACCGAGTTGAGATGGCAGAGATTGTAGGGCAGCCCACCGAGCCGGAGGCGGAGCCACGCGTCCGAGTTACGGCCGGCATCATCAAGGACGCATCATTCAAGCGCCGGCGATGGTACCACCGCCGCGATATCCGCTTCGTGGCTTTGATCGCCGCCTTCATAATTGTCTTTCAATCCTTTGGCTATATCACCGGGCCGTCGCGGATAACCCCGAAGCTGCATTCGGCCATCGATGGCGGCGCCAAAACCGTAGACATCCTGATCTGGGCGAAATTTCCGGCCGAGGCGTTCCATATGGAAAGGTTTCAGGTGATCGGCTTGTTTCGCGGCGATGTCGGCGATGCGATTTGGTTAACCGGCGTCAAGCCCGATGACATTCGTTCTCTTGCGCGCAAATATTGGATCGACAAGATCGATCTGGCGCCGCCGGCGAAGAAACTCTAGGCGCCAATCGTTAACAATCCGTGCCAGCCTCCTTGCCGCGCCGGAAGATACCGTCATAGAACGTATAGATGACGACCAGCAACAGGACGGTGCCCAAGGGCCGGTCGATGAGGATGTCAATTATGCTGTCGTCCTCGAAAATCAGCAGGGCGCGGCGCAGATTTTCGTCGGCCAGGGGGCCCAAAATCACCGCCAATACCATCGGCGCCAGGGGAAACCCGAAACGGTGCAGGATGTATCCGGCGATGCCGGCGGTGAACATCAGATAGACATCGAAATAGCTTAAGGACACGGCGAAGGCGCCCATGATGCAGATCGGAATGATCAGCGGCATCAGCAATGTGCGCGGCAGGCTGAACAGCTTGACGCAGGGTTTGATCAGCCCGATGGCCATGAAATACATGAGAAAATTGGCGATGATCAGCCCGATATAGATGAAATAGATGATGCCGGGATTTTCGGTCTGGATGGTCGGGCCGACGACGATGTTCTTCATTTCCAATGCCGCCAGAATGGCTGCCGCCGCCGCGTTGCCGGGAATGCCGAGGGTAAGCGTCGGCAGCATGGAGCCGCCGATATTGGCGTTGTTGGCGACCTCGGCGGAAATGATCGCTTCGTAGCTGCCCTTGCCCCACTTGGCGCGCTCTTCCGGCTTGGCGCGGCGGCGCGCGATATCATAGCTGAGGAACGAGGCGACATTGGCGCCGGCGCCCGGAATGGCGCCGATGATGGTGCCGATCAGGCCGGACCGCACCGAGGTGCGCGCATATTTCCAGAGCATCGAGAAGGGCGGTATGATACGGCCCACCTCCGAGGGAATGCCGGGCGGGTTTTTCTGCGGCAGGACTTTAAGCACCTCGGTGAGCCCGAACAGGCCGATCAGCAGCGGGATATAGCTGATATGATCTTCCAGAATGCGGAAGCCGAAGGTGAACCGGGCGACGCCATGGATGGCATCCAGCCCGACGAACGAAATCAGCAACCCGATCCAGCCCGATATCCAGCCCTTCAAGGGCATTTCGCCCGACGACATGGACCCGCAGATGGCGATCCCCCAGGTGGCCAGAAGGAACATTTCCCAGGAACGGAACTGCAGGGCCAAGAACAGGATCGCCGGAATGAAGGCAATCAGGAGAACGATCCCCACCCAATTGCCGAGGAACGATGCGGCGATGGCGGTGCCGAGCGCCAGCCCGCCTTCGCCGCGCTGGGCCAGCGGGTAACCTTCGATCATGGTGGGCACCGCGTCGGGGGTCCCGGGGATGTTGATCAGCACCGCCGATATGGCGCCGCCGAAGACGCTGCCGGTATAGACGCCGAGCATGAACATGACCGCCACGTGCTGGGTCATGCCGGTCGACAGCCCGATCAGAAGCGCCATCGCCATGGTCGTCGACAACCCGGGCATGGCGCCCCAGAGAATGCCGAGGGTGACACCGGCCAGGCACACCAACAGCATCAAAGGAGCAAAGGCGATGGCCATTTGGCCGGTCAGCTCGGCGAGTACGGTATCCATCAGCCCGGGCCCGGCAGCAAAATTTCGAAGCCATCGCGGAACACCCAGGCCAGGGCAATCACCATGCCGGCGGCGACGGCGATGCAGGCGATGGTCCGCGCCCGCCAGAATATCTTCAGGATCAGCGCGATGACCGGGATGGAAACGGCTTCATAGCTGGAAAAGCGGAATGTGTAGAACCCGGCGGGCATGCGAATCTCGAAACTGATCAGGTCGGTCAGAACCACATAGGCCAGCAACAGAGCCATCAAGATAAGCGTGCGCCGGCCCTCGACATCGGCAAGGAAGGGGCCGATGGGATTGCTGGCGGTGCTGAGAATTTCCCTTAAAGGCATGCGTTTCAACGCTTTTCGCGCCAGGCCGGCGGCCATGATCACCAGGCACAATCCGGTGATGAAGGGCAACAATCCCGGCGCCGTATACAGGCTTGCCGGCGCGTCCAGGTCCAGCGCCAGGCCCATCGCCGCGATGCCGATAACGCAGACCAAGGCGGCGGCGGCCAGGTCCTTGCCCGGCGAAACCGAGGCGCCGCCTTCCTCGCCGGTGAATTTGCCGTCAGCCAAGCTATCCACATCGGTCTGCAGGCGTGATTTCGGAGTGTCGGCCATAATTCGAAAGCTAACCGGGCGGGCTAGCATTCGGCAAGCCCGCCCGGGTCAGGTTGATCGTGCTTTGGTCAGCCGGTTATAGGGGCTTGTAACCCTGGGGCGGCCACCATTTATCGAAACCGGCCGGCTTCGGCAGGCCCAGCTCGCTCGCCGGATGCGAGCCTTTGACCCCGAGTCTTGCAAACGTCGCCGCGGTGATGGCTTCCACCTGCGCCGCCCGCCGGTCGGCGGCCTCGCCGGTGCGGATATCGATTTCGAAGAACTTCTTCTTGGCGATGGCCGCGAAGGCGGGCGAATTCACACCGGCCACGAAGGCTTTTTCGATTTTTCGGATGATCGATTTGGGAACCGAACGGCGGATCGCCAGATTATAGATGCCGGAGAATGGCAGCAGATTTTTGATGTCCGGCAGAAAATTGCCCACCGACGGCATGATCTTGCCGCCGCCGGCATCGATATCCTTGGTGCCGGTTTGTTGGATCGAGCGTAGATTGCCGGCGCGGATATGCTCAATATGCTCGTGCACGCCGCCGCCGGCGATCATGGCTTCGCCGTTCAGGCCCGCCAGGGTGGCCGCCTTGCCGCCCTTGTAGGGCAGGTACTTCAAGGTTACCCCCGCCGACTGGGCGACGATGGCCGCCAGTTCATGCCAAAGCCCGCCCTGGCCCGAGGTGGAAATGGTGATCTTGCCCGGATTGGCCTTGGCCGCGGCAATGACATCGGCGAAAGTTTTGAATTTGGAATCGGGACGCACCGACCAGGAGGCACGGGAATTGGCCGCCTGCATATACTGCCATTCTTTCCAGGCCTGGGATTTGGAATGGCCCATGACGCGCACGAACTTGTTGTAATTGGCGGCGCCCATCCAGGTATAGCCGTCATCTTTCTTGCCGAGGACGTAGCGGGTAGCGACGCCGCCGACCGCGCCTGGTTTATTGATGACGTTGATTTTCCAGCCGGTGGCCTTGGCCATTTCCTTTACGATGGTGCGGATGACGGTATCGGTTCCGCCGCCGGCGCCATACATGACGACCACGGTGATCGGACGTTCCGGCCATTCCGCGCGGGCGTCAGACGTGCCCAATGCCAATACGGCCGCGCCCGCGGCGAGACCTGCGATAGAGGTTTTAAATGCGTTCATAATATTTCCCCAATGTGGTTAATTAAATTCTTCAGATCGGCGCGAATGCTGCGCCGCTGGCCTTATTACTCTTATATAAGACTACTCCCATTATTGTGATTACGGGTGGGAATCAACAACCGATTTGTCTGTCCAATAAATAATGGGCACCTCCAAAAATAACCTGCTGTGCAACCGTATACCAATATCAGCTCACCATGAAGCCCTTTGACCAGAATTTCTGTGTTTACCACGCTTCCGCGGGGTCATTTTTCCCTCAATCCCAACTCCAGACAGACTCCTCCAACAAAACTCATGGGGAGCCAGCCATGGCGAGACGCTCCAACTGAACCAAGCGGCGCATGTTGTAGGTCAGGTTCTTCAGTCCGATCCTCGCCCTGGCCC
>JAYGEH010000519.1:0-3918 GCA_046582475.1 Rhodospirillales bacterium | reverse complement strand
CAGGGCGCCGAACCAGACCGCCTCGCCGAGGCCGGTTGCGGCGCGCTGGATGACAATCTCCGCGGCGGAATGGATTTTCCGGTAATCGCCGATGGCGGTAACCGTCAAATCCCCGTGCGCCTCGGCGTAGTCCACCAAGGGCGTGAATTCGGGGACGCCGAGGACAAACAGCGCCGGCATCACCGGGCCACCAGTTCGCCCTTGCGGACCCACATGTCTTCGATGGTTTTGGTTTCGGGCGCCTCGCCATCGGCGAAGGTTTCGATCATCGCCTGGATGGTCAGCGCCGCGTCGGCGGCGTCGCGCTCGTCGGGCACCCGCGTGGTCAGGGATATTTCCAACGGATAGCCGTTGGGGTCGCGGAAATAGAGCGAGCGGATCACCTCATGCTGGATGGCTTCGGACACCTTGACACCCTTGGCCTCGAGCCGTGCCTGCCAGGCCTCCAGTTCGGCCTCGGTTGCGACCGTCCAGGCGGTGTGCCGGGCCATGCCCAGATAGCCGCGCGGGCCCGCCGGCTCGGCCATCGGCTCGGTGCCGATGTAATAGAAAAAGGCGATCGCGGAGCCCTGGCCGGCATCGAAAAAGAAATGCACGAAATCGGGGTGGGCTTCCCGGCCCCAGCCCTTGGCGGTGATCGCGTGGATCACCTTCAGGCCCAGGATATCGCGGTAAAACTCCACGGTTTCCTTGGGTTTCCAGGTGGGAAAAGCGGTGTGGTGGACGCCCGCCAGCGCCGGGCTTGGCCTATCAGTCATCGGACCCTCTCGTCGGTTTGGAAGCATTCTAGCGCCCGGCCGGCAACAAGGCTAGGCGGGCGGGAAATGCTGGCGCAACCAATCGCCGAGGAGGCGCCCGGCCGCCTCGCGGCCCGCTGGCTCGTCTTCCGTCAGAGGCCGGCCGTGGTGATCGCCCGGGACCCGGTGGCGCACTTTTTCGGCGCTTCCCAATTGATCGAACATGGCGTCCATGTCGGCGGGGAACGAAGTGGTATCGCCGGTGTAATCGATAAACAAGGCCGGCTGCTGGACGGCGCTTAGCGTCTTCGCCATTTCGGCGTTGGAGGCGAGCCCCGACCAGGTGGACAGCCAGGCTTCCGGCGAACAGAGCCGCGCGAAGCCCACATTGCCGTAATTGGAGGCCAGCGGATTGGCGCCCCAGACCGAGCCGTAACGCCGTCCCGACGGATCGAGGGAGAGATCGAAATTGCGCAAATCCGCATCGGTGCGCCAGATGGTCATCACCTGGTTCCAGGCGCCGAGCCGTTTGTCGCGGTCATAGCCGCCGTCTTTGGCGCGGCACCTTGCATCCAGGCGTTCCTCGATCAAGGCCCGGGCGGTTTCATCCAGCCGCTGCACGCGGGCCCGTTGGGCTTTCCGGTAGCGCTCTTGAAAGCCGGCACTGTAGGCGGCGCTCTCGGGCGGGGCGCGAAAACCGTTATCGGCGGCGAACGGATCGAGGCCGGCGTCCACCGACAGGGGATCGGCTTCGTCAGTCACCGAAGCATCGATGGCGTTCAACAGGACCGCGCCCTGGCCCGGATGCGGCGAGACGAAGGCGAAGGCGTCCGGCGGCGGCATAGGAGCGCCGGCCAGATCGACGGCGCGGCCGCCGGGCGCCTGGGTGAGGCGGGCCTCGGGCTCGAGCAACGCTTGGCTGTTATAAAAGCTGTACAGGCTGGCGCCGCCGGAATTGCCCAGCAGCACCACATTGTCGATGCCCATTTCGCGCAGCTTCACCTGGCCCGCCGCCACGTCCAGCAGCGCCCGCTCATGCTCGAGACGGAGATCGCTGCCGACGCTGCGCGTGGTTTGCGTCCAGGCGGCGAAACCGGCCTCGACGATGGCCGGGATCAAGTAATGGGTGGCCAGGAACTCCCTCGGATGCATGATGCAGACCGCCGTATCGGGCTTGCCGCGCCAATAAAGAAAGCCGTTGCAGGCGGCATTATCAAAGGTGCGCAAGGTCTGGACGCTGACTTGGGTGCCGTCCGGCAGGCCGTCCATGGTCCATTCGGCGTTGCGGAACCCGGCGGTTGGCGTATCGGCCATTGGTTAGATCGCGCTCAGATCGTAATCGGGCAGTTTGAGGCCGAGCTTGCCCTCGACGATATCGCGGGCGCGGTTGACGTAATCGGCGCGCATGTCTTCGTTGGAGCGGCTCTTGATGCCCCACTTGCGGTATATCGCGTTGTTTTTGGAGCCCGAGCGCCCGAAAAATGACGGGATGAATGGGAATATGACATCGATATGGCCCTGGATCAGTTCCCGGCCTGCATCGGTAGCGCAAATGTCGGTGGTGAAATTCTCGCCGAACTCGGCGTGGAAATGCTCCTCCGGCATGGTCATGCGGGCCAGGTTGCGAAGCGGGTGGAAACTGCATTGCACCAGGTCTTCCACCTGCAGGATCTCGGCCAGATCGCCGAGCATCTTGATGACGCAGAACTCCTCCCAGGTGGTCATTTTATAGTTCATGATCGAGAGCGGCGATTTGTCGGTCTTGCCCGGCAGCATGCGGTCCTCGGCAACCCCCATTTCCCGTCCCAGCTCGAAAAAGCGGTAATGGTGGCCATATTCCTCCATCACCACCCGGCAGGTCAGCCATTTGGCGTAGGGGTTGGGCGCCATGGCGATGGCCGGCTCGTCATAAACCTGGCTGCCATAAAGCTCGTTGATGGCGTGGCTGATGACGATCTTGCGGCAGGCTTCCTGGTATTCCTCCGGTGCCGCCCGGAAGGCCTCCATGGATTCAACCTGTTCGGCTGTGCTCATAAATTTCCCCCCTTTCCCTTAAACAATTGGTTCCGTATCAAAGGCTTCCAGATCGGTCTCCAGGCTGGTGAACTGGTCCCGGAAATCGCCGTCCATGGCCGCCGCCAGTTCCGTCGGCGACCATTCATCGCCGCCGCTGACCAGCGTGGCGAGGGGGCGCGGCTGGCTGAACAGGAACACCTCGCGCCCGCGCACCCCAAATATCTGGCCGGTGATGTCGGCGCCATGATGGCCGACGAGATAGCATACCAGATTGGCCACATGATGGGCCCCGACCTTCATGGCGCGCTCTTTATATACGGCCTGGGCGTCGTTGGCCGGCTGGATCATGTCGGTGACCCTCGAGTGGGCGAAGGGCGCCACCAGATTGCAGGTGACGTTCGAGCGGATCATCTCCATCGCGGTGATGCGGCTGAGGCCCATGAGCCCGGCCTTGGCGCTGCCGTAATTGGCCTGTCCGAAATTGCCATACAGCCCGGCGGTGGAGCCCATGTTGATAATGCGGCCCCAATCATATTGCGCGCCATTTCCGCGCCCGTCTTTGAATTGCTGGCGCATCAGCGGGCTCGCCGCGTGGGTCAGGTAATAGGCGGCCGACAAATTGTTGCGCACAACTTCGTCCCAATCGGCGGGCGGGCCCTTGAACACCAGCCCGTCGCGCAAAATGGCGGCGCAGTTGACGATGATATCGATGCCACCGAACGCCGCCGCCGCCATTTGCACCATGGCCGCCGCCGCTTCTGGCCGGGCGACGCTATTCGTAAAGGCGATGGCCCCAGCGCCGAGGCTATTGGCGACGCTTTCGGCGACGGACGCATCACCGCCGCTGCCGTCGATGGCAACCCCATTGTCCGCGACGATGACCGACGCGCCGGTTTTGTGCAGGGCGCGCGCGATCGCTTCGCCTATGCCGCGCCCAGCACCGGTGACGATCGTCGCGCGGCCCGCCAAGTTCTTACCGCTCACGGTAATTTTCCCTCCCGAATTTCATGGGTTGCTCTTCTCAGCCTCAGTATAGAACGCATCGGCGTGGCAGTCGCGCCTGGCGAGGCCCATTTTGTCCAAGGCTTCGGTACAGCTTTCCACCATAACCGGCGGGCCGGCGAGGTACGCCTTGAAGCCATCCAGACCGGTAAAATCGGCACCC
>JAYGEH010000433.1:0-9297 GCA_046582475.1 Rhodospirillales bacterium | reverse complement strand
GGCCCAATCTCGACAGGCGTCCGCGCCTCCACCGGTACCAATGGCGCCAAGGTAAATAAGGCGTGCAAAGCAGTGTGAGGGACCGGGCTCGATTTCAATCCGGAAATAGGTTGGCTGGAAACCGAGGAAGAGTTTTGGAATGAGTTTGGCGGGATTACCAGAACCGCAGGGGCTGTACGACGCGAGCCATGAGCACGATGCCTGCGGCATCGGCTTCGTGGCCAATATCAAAAACGTACAAAGCCACGAAATCGTCCAACAGGGCCTGACCGTACTCAATAATCTGACCCACCGGGGCGCCGCCGGGGCCGACCCCTTGACCGGTGACGGCGCCGGTATCCTCCTTCAGTTGCCCGACCGCCTGCTGCGCGCCGAATGCAGCGAATTGGCTATCGAATTGCCGGCGCTTGGCGATTATGGCGCCGGCATGGCATTTCTGCCGCAAGACCAGTCGGCGCGCGCCAAGTGCGGGGCGGTCATCGAGAAAATTGTTGCCGCCGAGGGCCAATCGGTCCTCGGCTGGCGCGATCTGCCGGTGGATAATTCGGTGTTGAGCGACGCGGTCCGGGAAATCGAGCCCTTTATCCGCCAGGTGTTCGTGGCGCGCGGCCCGGCAACGCCCGATACCGACCGGTTCGAGCGCAAGCTGTTCGTCATCCGCAAGCAAATCCACAAAGCGGTTCGCGACGGCAATCTTGCCGGCGACGAAGCCTTTTACATGCCCAGCCTTTCGGCGCGCACCATCTGCTTCAAGGGCATGATGCTGGCCGGGCGGATCAAAAGCTATTTTCTTGACCTTAAGGACGAGCGCACCGAATCGGCGCTGGCCCTCGTGCATCAGCGGTTTTCCACCAACACCTTTCCGTCGTGGGAGCTGGCCCAGCCGTTCCGCTATCTCTGCCACAACGGCGAGATCAATACCCTGCGCGGCAACATCAATTGGATGGCGGCCCGGCGCCACGGCATGAAGTCGGCGCTGCTCGGCGATGACCTGGAAAAGCTGTGGCCGCTGATCGCCGACGGCATTTCCGATTCGGCGACCTTTGACAATGCCCTCGAACTGCTCATCGCCGGCGGCTACTCCCTCGCCCACGCCATGATGCTGATGATCCCCGAAGCCTGGAACGACAATCCGCTGATGGACGCGGAACGCAAGGCATTTTATGAATTTCATGCGGCGGTGATGGAACCCTGGGACGGGCCGGCGGCGGTGGCCTTCACCGATGGCCGCCAGATCGGCGCCACCCTGGACCGCAACGGCCTGCGCCCGGCCCGCTATATCCGCACCGACGACGATCTAGTGATCATGGGCTCGGAAGTCGGCGTGCTCGACATCCCGGACGAAAAAATCGTCGAAAAATGGCGCTTGCAGCCGGGTAAGATGTTCCTCATCGATCTCGAGGAAGGGCGCATCATCGACGACGCCGAGCTGAAATCAAACCTGGCCAAGGCGCAGCCCTATCAGACCTGGCTGAACCAGACCCAGATCATGCTCGAAGACCTGCCCGCCGACGTGGCACCGATGCCACCCGATCATGCCACCCTCCTGAACCGGCAGCAGGCGTTTGGCTATACCCAGGAAGACACCAAATTTTTCCTGTTGCCGATGGCCGTCAGCGGCCAGGATCCGGTCGGCTCCATGGGCCGCGATATTCCGCACGCGGTGCTTTCCGACCGGCCGAAACTGCTGTTCGATTATTTCAAGCAAAGCTTCGCCCAGGTGACCAACCCGCCGATCGATCCGATCCGCGAGGAATTGGTCATGTCGCTGGTGTCCTTGATCGGCCCGCGTCCCAACCTCCTGGATTTGGAATCGGGCGGCAGTCACATGCGCCTGGAAGTGCGCCAGCCCATCCTTTCCAATGAAGATCTTGAAAAAATCCGCCATATCGAGAGCCAAAGCGATTCGCCCTTCAAGTCGCTGACCCTGGACATCTGCTATCCGGTGGCCGACGGCGCGCCGGGAATGAAGGCGGCGCTGGATGCGCTATGCAAAAGCGCCCAGGCGGCGGTGCTCAAGGGCCATAACATCCTGATCCTCTCGGACCGGTGCGTCGATGCGGACATGGTGGCGATCCCGGCGCTGCTGGCCACCGGCGCGGTGCATCATCACCTGATCCGCGAAGGCTTGCGGACCGAATCGGGACTGGTCGTGGAAACCGGCGAAGCCCGCCAGGTTCATGATTTCTGCCTGCTCGCCGGCTACGGCGCGGAGGCGGTGAACCCCTACCTCGCCTTCGACACCATCACCGATGTGCGCGATCAGTTCCCCGACGACCTGACCATCACCGAGGCCCATTCCCGCTATATCAAGGCGGTCGACAAGGGCATCCTCAAGGTGATGTCGAAAATGGGCATTTCCACCTACCAATCCTATTGCGGCGCCCAGATTTTTGACGCCATCGGCCTGACCGTTGCGTTCATCGAAGCCTATTTCACCAAAACCCCGTCGGCGATCGAGGGTATCGGACTTGAGGAAATCGCCCGCGAAACCGTGGAACGCCATAACCGCGCCTATGGCGACGATCCCCTGCTCCGCGATGATCTGGATGTGGGCGGCGAGATGGCCTACCGCATCCGCGGCGAGGAACATATCTGGACGCCGGAGACCATTTCGGGCCTGCAGCACGCGGCGCGCGGAAATTCTGTGGAAGCCTATCGGAAGTTTGCCGCCGAGGTGAACGATCATACCCGCAAGCTGAAAAATATCCGCGGGTTGTTTGATTTCAAATGGGCCAGCGATCCGATGCCGCTCGATCAAGTCGAGCCAGCGTCGGAAATCGTCAAGCGCTTCTGTACCGGCGCCATGTCGTTTGGATCGATCTCGTTCGAGGCGCATACCAACCTGGCCATCGCCATGAACCGGCTCGGCGGCAAGTCCAATACCGGCGAGGGCGGCGAGCAGCCGGAACGGTTCGTACCGCTGTCGAGCGGCGATTCCATGCGCTCGGCGATCAAGCAGGTGGCGTCCGGGCGCTTCGGCGTGACCACCGAATATCTGCGCAATTCCGATGAAATTCAGATCAAGATGGCGCAGGGCGCGAAGCCCGGCGAGGGCGGCCAGCTGCCGGGCCATAAGGTCGATGAAATTATCGCACGGGTGCGCCATTCGACGCCCGGCGTCGGGCTGATCTCGCCGCCGCCGCACCACGATATCTATTCGATCGAGGATCTGGCGCAACTCATTCATGATTTGAAAAACGTCAATCCGAAGGCGCGCATCAGCGTCAAACTGGTATCCATCATCGGCGTTGGCACCATCGCCGCCGGCGTATCCAAGGCGCATGCGGATCATGTCCTGATCTCGGGCGCCGATGGCGGCACCGGCGCCAGTCCGCTGACGTCGGTCATGCATGCCGGCGGTCCCTGGGAAATCGGGCTCGCCGAAACCCACCAGACGCTGGTGCTCAACAAGCTGCGCGGGCGCATCGCGGTGCAGACCGACGGCGGCATCCGCACCGGGCGCGACGTGGCCATCGCGGCGCTTCTGGGCGCCGATGAAATGGGTATCGCCACGGCGGCACTGGTCGCATCGGGCTGCCTGATGATGCGCAAGTGCCATCTGAACACCTGCCCGGTGGGCATCGCGACGCAAGACCCGGAACTGCGCAAGCGCTTCAAGGGCCAGCCCGACCATGTCGTCAATTACCTGTTCTTCGTCGCCGAGGAATGCCGCGAGATCATGGCCAAGCTGGGTGTCCGCACCATCAACGACATGATCGGCCGCACCGATTTTCTGAAGATGGACGAAGCCATCGACCATTGGAAAGCCAACGGCCTGGATTTGTCGCGCATTCTCTATAAGCCCGAAATGGGTCCCGATGTGGCGGTCTTCAATTCCGAGCGGCAGGATCACGGCCTCGAGGCGGCTTTGGACAATCTCTTGATCAAACAGGCGGCGCCGGCGCTGGACGCTCGCCAGCCGGTCAAGATCGAGACCCCGATCCGCAATATCAACCGCACCGTCGGCGCCATGCTGTCCGGCGAGATTGCCGAGCGTTACGGCAATGACGGCCTCGCCGACGACACCATATACATCAAGGGCAAGGGCACCGGCGGCCAGAGCTTCGGCGCGTTCCTGGCGAAAGGCATCACCATCGAATTGGAAGGCGATACCAACGATTATATCGGCAAGGGCTTGAGCGGCGGGCGCCTGATTGTCTATCCGCCGAAGGCGAGCCCGATTGTGCCCGAAGAAAACATCGTCGTCGGCAATGTGGCGCTGTATGGCGCCACCGGCGGCGAGTGTTATTTCCGGGGCGTCGCCGGCGAGCGGTTCGGGGTGCGGAATTCCGGCGCCACCGCCGTGGTCGAGGGGGTTGGCGATCATTGCTGCGAATATATGACCGGCGGCGTGGTTGTCGTGTTGGGCCCGACGGGGCGCAATTTCGCCGCCGGTATGAGCGGCGGCATCGCCTATGTGCTGGACGAATCCGATGATTTCGAGATTCGCTGCAACATGGCCATGGTCGAGCTGGAGCCGATCAGCGACGAGGACCGGATGCACGAAAGCACCGCCCATCAGCGCGGCGATCTGGAAACCCACGGCCGCGTCGACATTATGCACGATATGACCGGCTACGATTCGCTCCGCCTCCGGGCCTTGATCGAACAGCATATGCATTTCACCGACTCAGGACGCGCCCGCCATATCCTGGAGAATTGGGACACCTATCTGCCCAAGTTCGTGAAAGTCATGCCAGTCGATTATCGGCGCGCGCTCTTGGAAATGCAGGCGCGCACCGAAACCAACGGCGCCCGTTCGGTGCATGTGGCGGTGGGCGACTGACCATGGGCAATCCCACCGGCTTCATGGAGTTTGATCTGTTCGAGCGCCCCTACCGGCCGGTGGCCGAGCGCACCCAGCATTACAACGAGTTTTTCATACCCTTGGACGACGCGGAGCTGACCCGCCAGGGCGCCCGCTGCATGGATTGCGGCATCCCCTATTGCCACCAGGGCTGCCCGGTCGACAACATCATCCCCGATTGGAACGAGCTGGTTTACCGGGGCGATTTCGCCAAGGCCAGCGAGATTCTGCATTCCACCAACAATTTCCCCGAGTTCACCGGCCGCGTCTGCCCGGCTCCCTGCCAGGAGGCTTGCACCCTCAATATTCAGGACGCGCCGGTGACCATCAAAACCATCGAATGCGCGATTGTCGACCGGGCCTGGGAAGAAGGCTGGTTGGTGCCCAAACCGGCGGGTGAGGCCACCGGCAAAACCGTCGCGGTGGTCGGCTCCGGTCCCGCCGGCATGGCTTGCGCCCAGCAATTGGCGCGCGCCGGCCACAATGTAACCCTGTTCGAGAAAAATCAGAAAATCGGCGGTCTCTTGCGTTACGGCATCCCCGATTTCAAGATGGAAAAGCACCTGATCGACCGCCGCGCCGAACAGATGCAGTCCGAAGGCGTGACCATCCGGACCGGCGTCAATGTGGGCGCCGACATCACGGCCGACCAACTGCTGGCCGGTTTCGACGCCATCGCCTTGACCGGCGGCGCCGAAGCGCCGCGGGATTTGCCCCTAGAGGGGCGCGAATTGGACGGCGTCCATTTCGCCATGGACTTCCTGGTCCAGCAGAACCGGCGGATAGCGGACGAGCCCTTGGGCGATGTCGAAGAAATCCTGGCGACCGGGCGCAACGTTGTGGTCATCGGCGGCGGCGACACCGGCTCCGATTGCGTCGGCACATCGATCCGCCAGGGCGCCAAGAATGTCGTGCAGATCGAGATTATGCCGAAACCGCCGGAGAAGGTGGACATAGGGACGACCTGGCCCGAATGGCCCATGAAATTGCGCACCTCGTCCTCGCACCAGGAAGGCGTCGACCGGGATTGGGCCATCACAACCGACCGGTTCCAAGGCAAAAACGGCTGCGTGAACGCGCTCGATGCGGTCCGCGTCGAATGGAAGGCCGGCGATGACGGCCGCCTGGCGATGGCAAAAATGCCCGGCACCGAGCAAAGTCTGAAGGCCGAACTGGTGCTTCTGGCCATGGGCTTCGTGCATCCCCTGCATGACGGCATGATTACCGATTTGGGCGTCAAACTGGATGGCAGCGGAAATGTCGAGGCCAATGAGGCCGATTATCAAACTTCGCTTGCCAAGGTCTTCGCCGCCGGCGATATGCGGCGCGGCCAATCCTTGGTGGTTTGGGCCATCCGCGAGGGCCGCCAATGCGCCGCCGCGGTCGATGAATTTCTCATGGGCCACACCCTGTTGCCCCGCTGAACCGCCGTTCAATTTTGCGTGCCGGGGCTCCGAACCGGCTACCGAATGCCGGCGTTGATGCCTATATATATCGCAGCGCCGCGGACCCCGATACCGGCTCGCCGGCGACGAACGATGACGGCGGATAATCATGACAGGCACGGAAACAACCAGCGCATCCCTACCCCGGCCGGGCTTCAACGCCTCGATGCTGCGCTGCCGGCTCTGCTGGCGAATCGGCATTTCCATCTTCGCCGCCATATTTTTCGTCGAAGCAGCGGTTTTGGTATTCTCCGCCGCCCGTTTCGAGCAGGACCAATTGAACGAAATCGAAAATCGCGGCCGCGCCTGGATCACCACCATCACCCGGGTGCACAACAATTCCCTGGATGCCGCCGCCATCGATGCCGCGTCCCGCGAACTGCCGCAATTGTCCAAGATACTCGGCCTCACCCTCTATGGCGCGGATGGCCAATTGATTGGCGGTTTTGGCAATCTGCCCAGCCTCAGCCCGGACCAGACCGAAGCCGGCGGCGCCACCTACCGGTTTCGCTCGGGCGATGGCCGCCACTATCAGGTCATCTGGCACCCGGACTGGCTGGGCGCGCCGTTCATCGCCGTGGCGCGCCTGGACGCGACCCAGGTGGCGCCGGAACTGATCGCCTATATCTGGCGCGTGGTCGGCATCGCGGTGCTGCTGACCGTGGTGGTTACCATGGCGGTGCTGATCGTGCTCGGCATCTTCGTGCTCCTCCCCATTGTCCGCCTGCGCCGGCAATTGGTGGCCGCCGGCGAGAACCCGGACCGGCCCGAAGCCTACATAATCGAGACCGATCAGGATGATGAAATGGGCGAGGTGACGCGCGCCTTCAATGGCATGGTACGCCGTCTGGCGCGCGGCATCGCCGAAATCCGGGCCCACGAAGAGGCCCTTGAAGACGCCAACGAACAGCTGGAAGACCGGGTCCGGGAACGCACAAGTGAGCTTTCCGAAGTGAACAAGCTGTTGCGCCAAGAAGCCACAAACCGGCAAAAGGCGGAACGGGAGGTCGCCGACATGTCGCAACTGCCGGGCGCCAATCCGGAACCGGTGTTGCGCGTCGCCGAGGACGGCAGCGTCGAATATGCCAACCAATCGGCGCAGGCCTTGCTTAGGCACTGGAGCATCGCCGCCGGCGACAAGCTGCCGGACGCGATGATGTCCGTCGCCGCCGATGTGCGCCGTTCGGGCCAGTCGGCGCTGGTCGAGGAATCCGTGGACGAGCGCACCTTCGTTCTCAGCCTGCAACCGTCGGAGACCAGCCAGGTTCACATCTTCGGGCGCGACGTCACCGCCAACAAGGAAGCCGAGGAACGGGTGCAGCGGCTGGCCAACCACGATTTGCTGACCGGATTGCCGAACCGCAATTTGTTCAAGGACCGCATCGATACCTTCCTCGGCCAGAAAAAGCGCAGCCAGGACATGGCGGCGATCCATCTGGTCAATCTCGACAATTTCCGCCGCCTGAACGCCGCCTTGGGGCTGAAGATGGGCGATCGCATCCTGCAGGAAACGGCGGAACTGTTGAGCGGCTGCATCCGGGAAACCGATACCATCGCCCGCCTCGGCAACGATGAATTCGCGATCATCCAATCCAACCCCAACGACGCCCACGGCGCCGCCACCCTGGCGCAGAAACTGATCGATACCATCGGCGCCGGTATTTCCCTCGATGGGCAAACCGTCACCATGACCGCCTCGGTGGGCATCAGCCTGCTGCCCGATGACGGCAATGATCCAAACCAATTGATCCGCAACGCCGACTTGGCGCTGCACGAAGCGCGCTCCGAGGGCACCGGAAATTACCGCTTTTTCGTTAAAAGCATGAACGATGAGATCCTTTTGCGCCGGCGCATCGAAACCGATATGGCGCTGGCCTTGGAACGCTCGGAATTCGTTCTCCACTATCAGCCCAAAATCAGCCTCGCCAACGATCAAGTCGCCGGCGTCGAGGTTTTGATCCGCTGGCAGCATCCGGAAAAGGGCTTCATGGCACCGTTGGACTTCATACCGGTCGCCGAGCAAACCGGTCAGATCGTGCCGATCGGCGCCTGGGTACTCGATGCGGCTTGCCGCCAGATCAAGGCCTGGCAGGAGAGCGGACTGGCACCGGTAAAGGTGGCGATCAATTTGTCGGCGGTCCAATTCGGCGAACAGGGATTGCCCGAATTGGTGCAATCGTGCCTGACCGATACCGGTCTCGATCCCAAATATCTGGAACTGGAGATCACCGAGAGCGTGATCATGGACGACGTTGCCTCGACCACCGAAATTTTGAACCGCTTGAGCGCCCTTGGCGTCAGCCTGTCGATCGATGATTTCGGCACCGGCTATTCGAGCCTCAGCTATCTGGAACGGTTCCCCGTGGACCGCATCAAGATCGACAAATCCTTCATCGATGGTATCGGCCTCGGCGCCGGCTCCGAAGCGATCACCAAGGCGGTTGTAACCCTGGGCCACTCGCTGGGCATGGAGGTCACCGCCGAAGGCGCCGAGACCGAGGCCCAGGTGGAATATTTGAGAAGCATCGATTGCGACGAAATTCAGGGCTATTTTTATTCGAAGCCCGTCGCCGTTGATGAATTTCCGGACCTGGTCAGACGCTTCCAGGCAGGCGGATAGAGCGGTTCCGGACAGATAGGAACCATTTGACCGGGATGATTTTGCCCCGTGGCGAGGAGCGCGCCGCATGGCGATGCCTCGGCATCGGCAAAGGCGTGCGACGACGTCCACGCATCGAAAGCACCCGGCCTGCGGTGGGTCAAATCGGCTCCTAAGGCGGCGCCCCGGCGCTTGCCCGATACAAAGGCATCGCGCGGCGCACCGCGCCTACCCGGAAAACCGAATTGTTCCCATCAAATTGATTCATATTTATCCGGAACCGCTCTGGAACCGGGACACCATCCACTAAATTTTAAGCCGCCTATTCCGAATTTTCCCGGCGCGCCCGGCCCTCTTTCCAGAGGGCGCGCACCCGTTCGTCACTTTCGGTGAAGGCGCGGACGATGGGAGCCAGTGCCGCGTCGAGGGCGGCCGGATAACTG
>JAYGEH010000421.1:0-2167 GCA_046582475.1 Rhodospirillales bacterium | reverse complement strand
GGCATCGAAGTGTCCCGTGGCATGGCCAAGACCGGTGTCGTCGGAACCCTGGTCAACGATGCCGGGCCTGGCATCGGCCTGCGCGCCGATATGGATGCCCTGCCCATGCCCGAACATACCGGTTTGCCGTACCAATCGACGGTGCCCGGAAAAATGCATGCCTGCGGCCATGACGGGCACACCGCCATGCTCCTGGGCGCTGCCCAATATCTGGCCGAAACCCGGAATTTCAAGGGCACGGTGCAGTTCATTTTTCAGCCCGCCGAAGAGATGGCGGGCGGCGGCCGGGTCATGGTGGAGGAAGGCCTGTTCGACCAATTCCCCGTCGATGCCGTCTATGGCATGCACAATTGGCCGAATATGCCGGCCGGGCGCATGAGCATCCGCGCCGGGCTCGGCATGGCTTCGGCGGCGGCATTCGAGATTATCGTCGAGGGGCTGGGCAGCCACGCGGCGGCGCCCCACCAGGGCATCGATCCGATCTTCGTCGGCGCGCAAATTGTTTCGGCGCTGCAAAGCATTTCCAGCCGGGTGACCAATCCCATCGAAGGCATCGTCGTCAGCGTCACCCAATTTCATGGCGGCGACGCCATCAATGCGCTGCCCGATACCGCGACCTTGAAAGGAACCGCGCGTTCCTTTGCCAAGGATTCGGAAACCACCGTGGCCGGGCTCATCCGGCGCATTGCCGAGGGCACTGCCGCCGCCCATGGCGCGACGGTAAAATTCGAATACAGCCATCTCTATCCGGTTCTTGTCAACGCCGAGAACGAAAGCCTGATCGCCGCGGGCGTGGTCCGCGACGTGCTCGGCGACGATGGCCTGGAACCGGCGTACCCCAAGACCATGGCGTCCGAGGATTTTTCCTTCATGCTCAACGCGCGGCCGGGCTGTTTCGTCCGCATCGGCGCCGCCTTCGAAGGCCGCAAATCGCATCCGTTGCACAACTCCAAATACGAGTTTAACGACGCCGTTCTGCCGATCGGCGCCAGTTTTTGGGCGCGGCTGGTGGAAATGGAATTACCCAAGTAATCGCAGTGGAACCGCCCGAACAGATTTGCTGGTTCTGGCTCGATATAAATGCATAATTTACCCTCACTGCCGCCCTTGAAAATTAGCATTTAGTAATACCGGTAATAACTGGTCTTTTATTTAAATTTACACATTGTTTACTTTTTAGGTTAAATTATCCATCGGCTCGTAACCAGAGTACCTAGTTTCGCGGGGATTTAATCATGAGGAGGACACAATGAATTTTTTAGAATTGCTTACCAAGTGGATTGGGCAGCTTACCAAAATTGTGGTCGTGCTGATCCCATTGGCAATTACCATTCAGATATTGTTCGGCGCCAACGTCGCCTTTTTCGGCAGCGTCGTTAAAAATCTGATCGGATTGTTGAACGATTTCGGCGGTCAGGGGCTGATCGGCTTGATCGCCCTCGCCATCGTCATCTGGTTGTTCAGCAAGGCCGATCAAAGCTAAGGCAGCGATATACGATAAAATTGAATAACGTACAGTCACCAACTTAAGCGCGCCGGCCTCGCCGGCGCCTTTTTTTATAGACCCTTGGTTACCCGCGCCGCCAAGGCGGCCGGCAGCCACTTTGCCCATACATTTTTGTAATTTTTGAGGAAATATTCCGCCGTTTCCTCTGCGTCGGCGCGGTTTTCATGCTGCCAAGCCAGAATTTTTTGGACCACCGGGTTGGGCCAGGATACCTTGGCGATGAAGGCGAAGGCTTGCGGCGCCTGGGCAGCAAATTTGGTGGTGGTAACGCTGACCACTTGCGAAGGGGGAAAACCGTTGGGGGCCGGGGTGGCGCAGTCGGGTTTGGTCATACAGGACCAGTTTTTCGCCACGTGCTTCATGCCGCCCAGCTTGACCATGGGATATTTGCCCAACAGGGCCGTCGGTGCCCAGTAATAGGTGAAGATCGGCTCGCCCCGGTTTACCGCCTTGGCGATGGCGCCGGCCAGCCCCTCGCCCGATCCGGGGTCGAACATGGCGAAGCGGGCTTGCTTCATTTTGTAGCCGCGAAACAGGTTCTCGTTGGTGATCTGGCATCCCCAGCCGGACGGACAGCCGTAAAAGCGCCCCATGCCGGGCTCTTCCGGGTCCGGGAACAAATCCGGGCGTTTCAGCACCGCCGCCAGCGTGGTCAGCTCG